>CAZIJU010000048.1:0-26190 GCA_964539745.1 uncultured Burkholderiaceae bacterium
CATGTACCACCCGCACGCCGACGAGATGGTGCAGATGGCGATGGGCATGATGGGCTTCTGGGTCACGCATCCGAAGGATCCGAAGCGCACGCCCGGCTACGCCGACGTCGACCGCGACTTTTGCTTCCTGCTGAACGCCTACGACATCGAGCCCGGAGCCTACACGCCGAAGATCAACACGATGCTCG
This sequence comes from uncultured Burkholderiaceae bacterium, assembly GCA_964539745.1. Classification (GTDB taxonomy): domain Bacteria; phylum Pseudomonadota; class Gammaproteobacteria; order Burkholderiales; family Burkholderiaceae_F; genus DSNY01. The sequence continues at coordinate 189 of CAZIJU010000048.1, forward strand.
ACTTCAACCTGTGGACGTGGAATTCGCGCAGCTTTCCGGGCATCGATGCGCTGCCGGTGCGGCTCGGCGACCGCGTTCGCATCCGCATCGGCAACCTGACGATGACCAACCACCCGATCCATCTGCACGGGCACGAGTTCGTCGTCACCGGCACCGACGGCGGATGGACGCCGCCCGCTTCGCGCTGGCCCGAGGTCACCGTCGACGTCGCGGTCGGCCAGATGCGCGCGATCGAGTTCGACGCGACCGAGCCCGGCGACTGGGCCTTCCATTGCCACAAGAGCCATCACACGATGAACCCGATGGGGCACGACGTTCCGACGATGATCGGCGTCGATCACCGCGACGTTGTCACGAAGATCAACCGGCTGATCCCGGAGTACATGGTGATGGGCGAGCGCGGCATGGCCGACATGCAGGAGATGGAAATGGCGCTGCCCGACAACACGCTGCCGATGATGACCGGCAGCGGCCAGTACGGCCCGCTGGAGATGGGCGGCATGTTCACGGTGGTCAAGGTGCGCGAGGGGCTCGCGCGCGGCGATTACAAAGACCCGGGCCCGTACAAGCACCCGGCCGGAACGCGCGCATACGAGTGGACGGGCGAAAGCGCCAACCCCGTGCGCGCGCCGACCCCGCGCGCGACCGAAATCCATCCCGAAAGCGGCCGCGCCACCGGCTTGCGTGAAATCGAAGTCACCGTGCGCAAACCCACCTCCCGCTCGCATCGATAACCGCTGCCGACCCACAAGGAGAACTCCCATGCACCGACTGGCCCTTCTCGTCGCCGCGACCCTCTTCGGCGGCACCGCGTTTGCACACGGCACACAGGCGCACAACGACGGCCCGAACCTGGAGATGGTCGAAAAGGCATTCGGAAGAACCGGCGACCCGAAGAAAGTCACGCGCACGATCAACATCAGCGGTCACGACACGATGCGCTATTCACCGTCGAGGATCACCGTGCGGCAGGGCGAGACGATCCGCTTCGTCGTCGCCAACCACGGCAAGGTCCTCCACGAAACCGTGCTGGGCACGATGGAAGAACTGAAAGAACACGCGGAATGGATGAAGAAGCACCCGACGATGGAGCACGACGCGCCCTACATGGTCCATCTGCCGCCCGGCAAGAAGGGCGAAATGATCTGGCAGTTCACCGAACCCGGCGAGTTCCACTTCGCCTGCCTGATCCCCGGCCATTTCGAAGCGGGCATGAAGGGCTCGATCAGGGTCATTGCGACCGCACAAGGAGATTGACGATGAGACTCGACGCATTCCGCCGCGCGCTGGTCGCGGCCGCGCTGCTCGCGCCGCTTGCCGTCGCTGCGCAGTCCGCGCCGGCGGTCGAAGCCGACATGGCGAACGGCGAGGTCCGCCGCATCAACCGCGAGCAGAACAAGATCACGCTGCGCCACGGCGAGATCAAGTCGCTCGAGATGCCACCGATGACGATGGTGTTCACGGTGCGCGACCCGAAGCTGCTCGACGCGCTCAAGGTCGGCGACCGCGTGCTGTTCCGCGCGGTGAAGGAAGACCGCGGCACCTACGTCGTCACCGCGATCGAGCCCGCGCAGTGATCGCGCGATGAAGGGTCGCCGCGACGCGTTGCGCGCGGCAGCCGCCGCCGCGGTCACGCCGCTGAGGCCGGCTGTTGCGGGCGGCCGGCCACGGCCGCGCCGCGTCGGCGTGGCGCTCGGCAGCGGAGGGCTGCACGGGCTCGTCCACGTCGGCGCGATCCGCGCGTTCCGCGACCTCGGTTTCCGGCCGGACGCGATCGCAGGCTGCAGCGTCGGCGCGATCGCCGGCGCGTTGTGGGCGGTTGGTCTGTCCACGGACGACATCGAAGCGGTCGCGCTCGATCCATCCTGGCGCGAAGCCGATCACTGGCGCGTGCCACGCCTCGGCCTGGCCGACCTGGGGCGGCTGCAGCGACTCGTCGACCAGCGCACGAATGGCGCACGCATCGAATCGCTGCGGATCGCCTTTGCCGCGGTCGCGACGGATCTGGCGACAGGTCGCGGCGAGATCCTGCGGCACGGTCCGGTCGCGCGTGCCGTGGCCGCATCGTCGGCCGTGCCGCTGCGCTACGAGCCGGTGGCCATCGACGGCCGCCGGCTCGTCGACGGTGCGCTGACCGCGCCGCTGCCGGTCGACGCTGCGCGCGTGCTCGGCGCCGATTTCGTGATCGCCATCGACGTCGCGTACCGGCCGTACGAGGAGCCGGTCACCGGCATCACCGGTGTCGCGTTCCAGATGTTTCACATCATGGTCAATCAACTGATCGCCGAGCAGGCGCGGCGCGCCGATCATGCGATCCGTCTCGACGTGCACTCGCTCGCGATGGGCAGCGGCGAACGCGCGCTGATCGACTTCGGCGAAAAGGTCGTGCGCGAGGCGTGGCCGACGCTGCGCCGGATCATCGGCCCGTAGATCCCTGACCACAACAATGAATGCAGAGCCATCCACCAGCGCACGCCTGCGCTCGATCTACGCCGCCTCCGCGGTCGCGATCACGCTGATCGCGGCGTTGATCTGGTGGGACGCCGCGCAGCGCGGCAATGCAGGCGCGCACGGCGCAGTTCCCGACATGAGCGACGCGCGCCGTATCGCCGCAGGCAAGCGCGTCTACGACGCGCATTGCGCGTCGTGCCACGGCGCGAACCTCGAAGGCCAAGCGGACTGGAAGACGCGGCGTGCCGACGGGCGGCTGCCGGCGCCGCCGCACGACGACAGCGGCCATACCTGGCATCACCCGTTCGACGTGCTGTTCGCGATCACCAAGCACGGCTTGGTCCCACCCTACGCGCCGGACGGCTATGCGAGCGACATGCCCGGCTTCGGTGGACGGCTCAGCGACGAGGAAATCTGGAACGTGCTCGCGTACATCCGCAGCCGCTGGTCGGACAGGGTTCGCGCCATGCACGACGCGCTGCAGCGACAGGTCGCGGCGCAACGCGCGCGCTGAGCGCAGATGGACGATCGGCAGACATCGGCGAAGGGCGGACGGATGCCGGTCGCGCGCTTCATGCGTCGCGCGTTTGCGCCAACGCAAAGCGCTGCACCCTGCATTCGGTTAGCCTGCCCCCGTTTGCGTTACAGTTCGGTTTCGAGTCCGATCCGATGACACTGCGCACACGCACCCGCTTCCGCACGACGCTCGTCGCGTTGTGCGCGCTGCTGCTCGCGCAGTGGGCGCTCGCGACGCATGCCTGTCCGCTGTACGCGGCGTTCGGCGACGCGATCGAGGCCGTCGCCACCGCAGCGCCTGCACCCGCCGCGCATTCGGACTGCGGCCACGAAGCGGACGAGGCCTCGACGATCTGCGTCAAACACTGCGCGGGCGAGGAACAGGCGGCCGCGCAACCCTCGTTCGCGGCCGCACCGCCGACCGCAACGAGCTGGTGGGCGTCCGCGCTGCCGCCGCCGGCAGCGCGGCTGCGCACGCTGCGCTGCGACCTGGCGCAGCCGCACGCGCCGCCGCTCATCATCCTGTACTGCGTCTCGCTGACCTGAGCGGCCGTTCGCGCGCATCCGCGCGCGTGTGCCTGCCGTTCGATTTCCGCGCCGCCGTCGTGCGGCCATCGTCAGGAGAGACGTTCATGTCCGTCGATATTCGTCGTCGCGCTGTGCTCGCAGCGGTTGCGACGGCTGCATTCGTTCCCGCGCTCGCCCGGGCGCAACGCGCACTGCCGGAGGTCCAGGTCTACAAGTCGCCGACCTGCGGCTGCTGCAACGACTGGATTAGGCACCTGCAGGCCGCAGGCTTCAGTGTCAGGGCGACCGATGTTCCCGACTCGCGCTTCGTGCGTGCGCGCTTCGGCATGCCGTCGAAGTTCGCGTCGTGCCACACGGCACTTGCCGGCGGCTACGTCGTCGAAGGCCACGTGCCGGCGCGCGAGATCAAGCGCCTGCTGCGCGAAAGACCCAACGCGCTCGGCCTCGCGGTGCCCGGCATGCCGGTCGGGTCGCCCGGCATGGACGGCCCCGAATACCGCGGTGTCGTCGATCCGTACGACGTGCTGCTGGTTCAGCAGGACGGCCGCGCGACCGTCTTCGCGTCGTACGAAGGCAATACGCGCTAGCGGCAGCCGCTGGCCGCGGAGAGACACGCATGAAGAACCCGACCATTGCGCAACGCGCGGCGGTTGCGGCTGCGCTGGCGATCGCTTGTTCGGCCGCCGCCGCGCAACCCGCGCCGCCCGATCTCGGCGCAACCCTCGAAGGGCTGCTCGCGTACGCCAAAGAAAGGCACCCTGAGCTGCGCGCGATGCGCCTCGAAGCCGAGGCTGCGGCGCAGCGCGTCGCCCCCGCCGGCGCGCTGCCCGATCCGATGTTCCAGGTCGAGTTGCGCGACGTGACCAACGAGGGCAGCGGCGGCAGTTTCAATCTGCTGCCGGCGCGCGTCGGATCGACGCGCTACCAGATCCGCCAGACCTTTCCCGCCTGGGGCAAGCGCGACGCGAAACGCGACGCGGCCAGTGCGGCCGCCGACGAAGCGGCGCGACGCGCCGATGCGACCTGGGCGGAACTCGCGATGCGCATCAAAACCGCCTACGCGCGCTACCGGCAGGCGTCCGAGAGCCTCACGCAGACGCGTGCGCTGCTCGATCTCGTCGACCGGCTCGAACGCGTCGCGCAGGCGCGTTACGCGGGCGGACTCGCCGCGCAGCAGGACGCGATCCGCGCGCAGGTCGAGCGCACGTCGATGGCGAGCGACCTCGCGATGCTCGAATCCGAGCTGCAATCGGCGCGTGCGCGGATCAACGGGCTGCTCGCGCGGCCGCCCGAAGCGCCGTTGGCGGAACCGCGCGGCGAAGGCGCGCTACCGGCGCTGGCAAGGCTCGATGCCGCGGCGCTGCGCGAACGCGTGCTCGCCCGCAATCCGCAACTGGCGGCCGAGGACGCGCGCATCCGCGCGGCGGAGCGCAGCAAGGATGCGGTGTTCGCGAACCGCTACCCGGAATTCACGTTCGGCATCGCACCGATCCAGATGCGAAACCGCCTCAGTGAATGGGAGCTGATGTTCGAGATCAACATCCCGCTGCAGCGCCAGACGCGCCGCAGCGAGGAAGCCGAGGCGCTGTCGATGCTCGCCGCCGCGCAGGCGCGGCGCGAGGCGATCGCCACCGAGGCGCTCGCCGCGCTCGGCGAAAACCTCGCCGCGCTCGAAGCCGCGCATCGCGTCGAAACGCTGACGGCGACGAGCCTGCTGCCGCAGGCCGAAGTGACGCTGCAGGCAGCGCTCGCCGGGTACGAAACGGGCAAGGTCGATTTCGCCACCGTGCTCGATGCGCAGCGCCAGATCCGGCAGGCGCGCATCACGCTGATCAGGACGCGTGCCGAGGCGCGCATGCGGCTGGCTGAGATCGAGCGGCTGCTGGGAGACGAGTTATGAGGATCGGGGATCGAGGATCCAGGATCGAGGATCGAGGATTCAGGACTCAGCCGATGCGGCGTGCGCGAGGACGCGCCGCCACGGTCGCGCTGGCGGCCATCGCGAGCGCGGCGATCGCCGCGGCGGCGGGGTACTGGTACGGCACGCGCAGCATGCACGCGCCGGCAGCGGCAACGGGCGCCGCGCCGGCGCTGGACAAGGGCGGCAAGAAGATCCTGTACTACCGCAACCCGATGGGGCTGCCGGACATCTCGCCCACCCCGAAAAAGGACTCGATGGGCATGGACTACATCCCCGTCTACGAAGGCGAGGATCAGGCCGACACCGGCCTCAGCATCAGCCCGGAGAAAGTCCAGAAGCTCGGCGTGCGCACCGCGCGCGTCGAGCGGCGCACGCTCGACGCGGTGGTGCGCGCGACGGGCCGCATCGAAGTCGACGAGCGGCGCCTGTTCACCGTCACGCCGAAGTTCGAGGGCTACATCGAGCGGCTGTACGTCAACGCCACCGGCCAGTTCGTCGCGCGCGGGGAGAAGCTGTTCGACGCCTACAGCCCCGAACTGCTCGCCGCGCAGCGCGAATACGCGGTCGCCGCGCAGGCGTTGGCGCAACTGAAGGATGCCGATGCCCAGACAGTTGCCGGAATGAAACGGCTGGCGGATTCCGCGCTGGCGCGGCTGCGCAACTGGGACGTGACCGACGAGGAGATCGCGCAGCTTGCCGCCGGCGGCGAGCCGCGGCGGACGCTGAGTTTTCGCGCACCCGTCGCCGGTTTCGTGCTGGAGAAAAAGGCCGTGCAGGGCATGCGTTTCATGCCCGGCGAAATGCTGTACCAGATTGCGGACCTGTCGAACCTGTGGCTGATCGCCGACGTGTTCGAGCAGGACATCGGCCGCGTACGCGTCGGCCAGCGCGCGGAAGTGCGGCTCGAAGCCTGGCCGGGCCAGCGCTTCGAGGGCCGCGTCACGTACGTCTACCCGACGCTGCGCGCCGACACGCGTTCGGCGCAGGTGCGCATCGAGTTGCCCAATCCGGGCGCGCGGCTGAAGCCCGCGATGTACGCGCAGGTCGACATCGCCGCCGGCGATGGCGCCGTGCTCGCGGTGCCGCGCTCGGCGGTGATCGACAGCGGCACGCGCCGCATCGTGCTCGTCGACCGCGGCGAAGGCCGCTTCGAGCCGCGCGAGGTCAAGCTCGGAGCCAAAGGCGATGAGTACGTCGCGGTGCTCGATGGCGTGCGGGAAGGCGAAAGCGTGGTCGTCGCCGCGAACTTCCTGATCGATGCCGAAAGCAATCTAAAGGCCGCGCTTGGCGCGATGACCGCCCCCGAGTCGCAGGCGGCCGGCAAGGTGCAGGTGGCGCACAGCGCACGCGGAACGCTCGAAGACGTCGACGCCAAGACCGGCATGCTGCTGATCAAGCACGAACCGGTGCCGAGCCTGAAATGGCCGGCGATGACGATGGAGTTCGTCGCCGCCAACGAGGCGATCGCGAAGGCGGCCAAGCCCGGCGCCGCGATCGCCTTCGAGTTCGTCGAGCGCAAGCCCGGCGAGTGGGTCGTGACGAAGATCGAAGCGAGGCGATGAGTGAAAACTTGCAAAGCCGTCGTCCCGAGCGCGTTACGCGAGGGATCTCGACCGTGCGCGCACTCGCGATTCCTCATCCGCGCCGCGCGCGTCGCAGCGACGTCAGCGTGTCATCCCGCCGCGAAGCGGAGGGATCTCGGCGTATCGAAGCGGAGGAGATTCCTCGCCTGCGGCTCGGAATGACGCAGGCGCAGCGGCTCGGAAAGGCGTCCACGTATGACACAGCCGGAGCGCAGCCATGCTTGAACGACTGATCTCGTGGTCGGCGCGTAATCCGTTCCTGATCGGGCTCGCCACCGTCGCCGTCGTGGCGGCGGGCGTGCTGGCGATTGCGCGCACACCGCTCGATGCGCTGCCCGATCTGTCGGACGTGCAGGTCATCGTCTATACCGAGTATCCGGGACAGGCACCGCAGGTGGTCGAGGACCAGGTCACGTATCCGCTGACGGCCTCGATGCTGGCGGTGCCGAAGGCGAAGGTCGTTCGCGGCTTCTCCTTCTTCGGCGCCAGCTTCGTCTACGTGATCTTCGAAGACGGCACCGATATCTACTGGGCGCGTTCGCGCGTACTCGAGTACCTGAACTTCGCCAGCGGCCGCCTGCCGGCGGGTGTCGCCCCGCAGATCGGGCCGGACGCGACCGGCGTGGGCTGGGTCTACCAGTACGTGCTGCTGGCGAAGGACCGTACGCTCGCCGAACTGCGCACGCTGCAGGATTGGTACCTGCGCTTCCAGCTCACCAAGGCGCCGGGGGTGTCCGAGGTCGCGTCGGTCGGCGGGTTCGTGCAGCAGTACCAGGTCGTCGTCGATCCGACCAAGCTGCGCGGCTACGGCATTCCGCTCGCGCGCGTCGCGCAAGTGATCCGCGACTCGAACCGCGACGTCGGCGGTCGCGTCGTCGAGATGGCCGAAACCGAGTACATGGTGCGCGGCCGCGGCTATCTGCGCGGCGCGGCCGACCTCGAGGACTTGGTGCTGCGCGCGGAAAACGGCACGCCCGTGCGCGTGCGCGACGTGGCACGGGTCGAAATCGGCCCGGACGAGCGGCGCGGCCTGGCGGAACTGAACGGCGAAGGCGAAGTGGTTTCCGGCATCGCGGTCGCGCGTTTCGGCGAAAACGCACTGCGCGTGATCGACGGCCTGAAGCAGCGCATCGAGGAGCTGAAACCGGGGTTGCCCGAAGGCGTGACGATCGAAACCGTCTACGACCGCTCGGACCTGATCCACCGCGCGATCGACACGCTGACGCGCACGCTGATCGAGGAATCGATCATCGTCGCGCTCGTCTGCATGCTGTTCCTGCTGCACGTCAGGAGCAGCCTGGTGGCCATCATCATGCTGCCGGTCGGCGTGCTGATCGCCTTCATCTGCATGCGGCTGCTGGGCATCGCCTCGAACATCATGAGCCTGGGCGGCATCGCGATCGCGATCGGCGCGATGATCGACGCGGCGATCGTGATGATCGAAAACGCGCACAAGCACCTGGAACGCCTTCCGTCCGGAGGCGACAGAACGCACGCGATCATCGAGGCGGGCAAGGAGGTCGGCCCGGCGCTGTTCTTCTCGCTCGCGATCATCACCGTGAGCTTCCTGCCGGTGTTCACGCTCGAGGCGCAGGAAGGCAGGTTGTTCGCGCCGCTCGCCTACACCAAGACCTTCGCGATGGCCGGCGCCGCGCTGCTGAGCGTCACGCTGGTACCGCTGCTGATGATCTGGCTGATCCGCGGCCGCATCCTGCCGGAAGCGAGGAATCCGGTGAACCGTCTGCTGATCGCCGCTTACCGGCCGCTGATCGCGTGGGTGATGCGCCACAAGGTTGTCACGATTGCCGCCGCCGTCGTCGTCAGCGCCGCCACACTATGGCCGGCCTCGAAGCTCGGGACCGAGTTCATGCCGTCGCTGAACGAAGGCACCCTGTTTTACATGCCGACTTCGTTGCCCGGCATGTCGATCACGAAGGCGGCCGAACTGGCGCAGGTGCAGAACCGCATCATCAAGAGCTTCCCTGAGGTCGAATCGGTGATCGGCAAGGCCGGCCGCGCGGCGACCGCCACCGACCCCGCCCCGATCGAGATGTTCGAGACGGTGATCAACCTGAAGCCCGAGTCGCAGTGGCGGCCGGGCATGACGATCGACAAGCTGATCGCAGAGATGGACCGCGCGCTGCAGTTCCCCGGCGTGGCGAACTCGTGGACGATGCCGATCCGCGCCCGTATCGACATGCTGTCGACCGGCATCCGCACGCCGATCGGCATCAAGGTGTTCGGTTCCGACCTCGCGCAGATGGAGAAAGTCGCGCGCGAGATCGAAACGGTCGTGCGCAACGTGCCGGGAACGACGAGCGCGTACGCCGAACGGCTGACCGGCGGCTTCTACCTCGACATCGAGCCGGACCGCGCCGCACTCGCCCGCTACGGCTTGTCGGTGGGCGAACTGCAGGACGTGGTCGCGCAGGCGCTGGGCGGAGAGATGGTGACCACCACCGTCGAGGGCCGCGCGCGCTTCGGCGTCATCGTCCGATACCCGCGCGATGCGCGCGCCGATCCGCAGCGCATCGAGCGGGAAGTGCTGGTGCCGCTGATGGCCGAGCCGGGCAAGCTGCCGGCGATGATTCCGCTCGGCCAGGTGGCGCGCACCCGCATCGTTCAGGGCCCACCGGTCATCCGCACCGAAAACGCGCTGCTGTCTGCGTACATCTTCGTCGACATGCGCGGCCGCGACATCGGCGGCTACGTCGCGGATGCGCGCCTCGCGGTCGCGGACAACGTCAGCTTCCCGCCCGGCACGTACGTGACCTGGAGCGGGCAGTTCGAGTACATGGAGCGCGCGATCGAGAAACTGAAGATCGTCTTGCCGCTCACCATCGGCACCATCTTCGTGCTGCTGTACCTGAACTTCCGCCGCGCGACCGAGTCGCTGATCGTGATGCTGTCGGTGCCGTTCGCGCTGGTCGGCGGCATCTGGCTGCTGTGGTGGCTGGACTACAACCTGAGCGTGGCGGTGGCGGTCGGCTTCATCGCACTGGCCGGCGTGGCGGCGGAGACGGGCGTGGTGATGCTGATCTATCTCGACCACGCCTGGCGCGACGTCACGCAGTGCTGCGCCGCCGAAGGACGCGCGCCGACGGTCGCCGACCTGTACGCCGCCGTGATGCAGGGCGCGGTGGAGCGCGTGCGGCCGAAGATGATGACGGTGGTCGCGATCATGGCCGGCCTGCTGCCGATCATGTGGAGCACCGGCGCGGGCAGCGAAGTGATGCGCCGCATCGCCGCGCCGATGGTGGGCGGCATGGTTTCTTCCACCGTGCTGACGCTGGCGGTCATCCCGGCGATCTACACGCTCGTTATGCAATGGCGAATGAAACGCGCGACCGCCGTCGGCCGATCATCCCCAAACCTGGAGCATCCGCGATGAGAATTCCGCAACTCGTTCTCGCCACCGTCCTCGCCGGCATGTTTGCCGCAGCGCTTGCGCAGCACAGCGGTCATCCACCGGCCGCCCCCGCCGCGTCGACCCAGATGGCCGACGGCGAAGTGCGCCGTATCGACCTCGAGCGCGGCACGATCCTGTTGAAGCACGGCGACATTCCGAACCTCGGCATGGGCCCGATGACGATGGGCTTCAAGCTGAAGGACCCCGCGGCGGCCAAGGATTTGAAGGTCGGCGACAAGGTCAAATTCATCGCCGAACAACAGGGCGAGACGTTGATCGTCACGCAGATCCGGCGCGCGCCGTGACCCGCCCCGACAGCGCGAGTGCGGCTGCGGCGAGCGCACACACGCCCGCCGCGACCGCGAAGCACAGCGCGTAGCTGCCGCTCGCCCGCTGCAGAACGCCGAACAGGAACGGGCAGACGACCACGCCGACGAAGGTGAAGAACAGGCAGCCGCCGGTCGCGAGTCCCGCCCGGCCATCGGGCGCGAGCCGCGCGACTTCCGCGAGATAGACGCCGTTCCAGCCGATCGCGGTCGCTCCGAGCGCGGCGGCGACCGCGAGCAGCGCCGCGAGCGGCCATGCCTGCGTAAACAGCGCGGCGAGAACGCTTGCCGCCGCCATCAGCGCGCCGAGCCACGCGAGCACCGCGCGCGCGGGCAGCCATCGATCGGCGAGCGCGCCCCAGGCGATGCGCGCAGCCACCCCCGCGACGTTGGCCGTCGTCAGTCCGAGCCCGGCGACCACCAGCGACAGTCCGATCTCCTCCGCCAGATACGCGACGATGAAGCTGGATGCGCACATCTGCATTCCGGCGTAGACGAAGGACACCGCGGCCATCGTTCGCAGCGGCGCCGATGCGGCGACGAGCTTGAGCCCCGCCACAAGTTGGCCGGCGGACAGCCGTGCCGAACGATCGCGGTCCGCATCGAGCGGCGCGCGCAATGGCTGCACCGCGAGCGCCAGCAGCGCGCAGGCCAACGCGATGGCCAGCACCGCCGCGTGCCAGCCGAAAGCCACCGCGAGCGGCGGCACGATGAGCCCGGCAGCCGCGGTGCCCGCGGGCACGCCGGTTTGCTTGATCGAAAACGTCAGCGCCATCTTATCGCGCGGCGTGGTTTTCGCGAGCACATGGCTGGATGCCGGCGTGATCGGGCCGTAACCGAAGCCGACGACGACGGCAGCGGCCGCAACCGCGACGAGCGCAGGCGCGAGCCCCAGCGCCAGACCGCCCGCGCAGGCGAGCAGGCACCACTGCGACAGACGGATCGCGCCGATCCGCGGCACGACGCCGCCGCCGGCCAGCGCCGCGGTCGAAGATCCGACGTAAAGCAGCCCGATGTACGTGCCGACCATCGACGTCGGCACGCCGAGGTCGCGCGCGACCACCGGCGCGATCGCGGGCAGCGTCAACGCCGCGGCGGCGGCGGCCATCTGGATCGCGGTCGTGGCGATCAGCGCGACGGTGGCGGGGCTCATCGGCAGGTCGCGAATGTACCCGGGTAGCATCGTGCCTGTCGTCGAGCCGGGGCGGGGCAATGGGCGAAGACTGGGTCGAGATCGTCAAGAACGCGCTGGTGATCGTCGGTGCGCCGGTCGCGCTCGCCGGCGCGTGGAAGGCGCTGCGCGAGCTCGCGCTGGGCACGCGCGAGAAAGCGAAGGAAAACCGAATCCGCCAGGCGCTTGCCGCGCGCGACATGCTCAAAGACCTGTTCGCGAGCGCCAAAGCGCGCGCGGCACTGCAGATGCTGGACTGGTCGGGCCGGTCGTACAGCGACGGCGATCACGAATTCGAGGTCCGCGCCACGGACCTGGGCGACGCGCTGCGCACCGACCGACTGGCGTTCGACCACAAGCAGATGTTCATCCGCGACTGCTTCGAGGAGCTGTTCGATCGCATCGAGCAGCTTCAGCACTTCGTCAATATCGGCCTGCTGCACTTCGACGACGTGGCGCTGCCGCTGGAGTACTACGCCCGCAAGATCGTCGCCGATCTGCCAGCGTTCGAACCGTTCCTGCTCGAATACGGCTACCCCAACGCCCACGAACTGCTGACCCGGGCCGGCGGGCGATAGCCGACATTCGCGCCGGCGCGGGCGCGTTCCATCGCACCGCCCTTGATTGCGGCCCGCATCCGACGAAAATGGGGCAAGACCGCGCGCCGGGCCGCGCGGCCCGTTCGCTCCAGGAGGACGCAATGAAACGGATTCTCCCAGCGCTTGCCGCGGCGGCGCTCGCGGCCGGTTGCACTACGATCGCCACGGCCCCGGCGTCGGAAAGCGAAGTCGACATGGCCTACGTGGCCGCGGTCGAAGGTGCGGCCAAGCGCTTCGGCACCCAGGTGATCTGGGTCAACTACCCGCGCAAGCGCGCGGGCACCTCGCAGTAGTCGCCGCGTCGCATCCGTCGGACGCAGACTCGACGCGGCCGCGGCGTACGCGTCGGCCGCGCTGCGGCCCGGCGCCGGCCTACCGCGCTTCGGCCAGCCGCTTCAGGTTGGCCAGCCCGCCCTCGAAGTCGGGACCGACGAGCCGGTCCATCATCAGGCCGAACCAGCGATTCAGCGGGTTCGAACCCATGTCGCCTTCGTTGGACCAGGACACCCGCACCCCCGCGCCGTCGGGCACGACGCGCAGCAGGCCCTTCGATTGCATTCCGAATTCGGGAAAGCTGAGCCGGTAGCCGAGCCGGTTCGGCGGTGTGGCCTCGGTGAATTCCATCTCGCTGTTGCCCTCGGTCTTGCTCTGCCACGACCACTTGGCGCCGACGCCGGCGGGCGCACCGGCGTACTCGATCTTCATCGCGGCATCGCGCTGGTTCCAGACCGTCCAGCGTTTCCACTCGCGCGGATCGACGATCAGCGCGTAGACCTTTTCCGCCGGTGCGTCGATCACGACACTGCGCTCGACATGGAATTGCGACGGCAGCAGGAAGCCGATGCCGACGAAAGCGAGCGCAAGCGCGACCAAGGCCAGCGCGACGCGAATCAGCCATTTCATGCCCGCCTCCTCCCACTATGATGAAGGCGGCCATCTTGCCACCGAATCGCCGATGCTCCGCTCGCTGATTTGCGTTGTCTGTGCCGCCGCGGTGGCAGCGTGTGCCACGCCCGGCGCGGTCGCGCCCGGAACCACCGAGGCGCAGCTGCGCGCGCAGTTCGGCCGCCCGACCGCACAGCACGCGCTCGAAGCTGGCGCGAAGCGCCTCGAGTATCTGACGGGGCCATTTCAGCAGACCAAGTACATGATCGACATCGACGCGAACGGCCGGGTGCAGCGCGTCGAACAGGTGCTCACCTACGAGAAGTTCGCGCGGCTGCGGATCGGCGTCGACGACCGCGCCGTCGTGCTGCGCGAATTCGGCATCCCGTTCTACGAGCAGACGTATCCGTTGTCCGGACTGACCGCCTGGATGTATCCGTACAAGGAGAACGGCATCTGGAACTCGGAGATGGCCGTGTACTTCGACCGTCATGGCATCGTGCGCAAGGTCGAATCGGGTCCGGATCCGCGCTTCCTCCGCAACGGCAAAGATCGCGACCGCTGAAGCGCAGGGCGCGTCCGCGACGCGGCGGTTCGATCCGGATCGCCGTCGTCGGGAAACACCGAATTGCCCGCGGCGCAGGGCCGGCGAGAATGCGCGGCCGACGAATCGCTTCGCGTTGCGCGACATGACCCCCGACACGCTGCCCGAATCACCGCCGCTATCGCTGCAGAACAAGCTGGACCGTATCGCCCACGAGCGCGACGTGCTGGCGCTGCTGCACGAACTGGCGCGCGCCGGTCTGCGCGAAGGCGATGCGGTTCACCGCGGCGGCTCCGGCACGATCGGCCGGCTGTGGATCGACCGCGAGGGCCGTCCGCCGCGCATCGTCGTGGTCATCGACGGCGGCACGCAAGAAGCCTATTCGGCCGAGCGCTGGCTGCCGGTCTGACCGGCGCTCGGCGCGCCCGGTGCGCGCCGCCGGACGGCGCAGCCGCGCTGCCGCCCGCTGCGCCGGTGCTGCCCCGAGAGGACGGTCGTGCCCGCGCAGCCGCCGTGCACCGCCTTTGCCGTCAACCCGTTAACCCGGGGAGCTCATGCAAAGCGCGAACTGACGTGGCACACTTAACGCCGCCATGCAAACCTCGGAGTCTGCGCCAAGGATCCTGATCGTCGACTCCCACGGCCAACCGGTCCGCTGGGCGGTATTGGCGCGCGCCGCACGTTATTACGCGTCGGGCAAGGTGCTCACCGACCTCGGCGAGACCATCTTCTCGATGTGCGGCGGCGTGCAGGAGGAATCCGGCCGGCGATCCGCGTTCTTCGCCAGCTCGATCGTGATGATCCGCGGCCGGCACCGCATCCCGAGCGGGCACGCGCATGTCGGTCTGACCAAGCATCGGCTGTTCATCCGCGACCATCAGATCTGCGCGTATTGCGGCGACCGGTTCCCGGAAAGCGAGCTGACCGTCGAGCACATCGTGCCGGTGTCGCGCGGCGGGCTGCATACCTGGACCAACGTCGTGACCGCCTGCCGGTCGTGCAACACGCGCAAGGGCAACCGCACGCCCGAGCAGGCGAAGATGCCGCTGCTGTACGTGCCCTACGCGGTGTGCCGCAACGAAGGCTTTATCCTGAGCAACCGCCGCATCCTGGCCGACCAGATGGCGTTCCTGCAGGCCACGCTGCCCAGGTACTCGCGCTGGGCGCACGCGTAAGCCCCAGCCGGGTCATACGAAGCGCAGCCGCGCGAACATCTCGCGGGCGGCGGCGAGCGCTTCGGCGCGGATCTCCCGGCTGTGCGTGAACGCCACCTGAACGCCTGCCGGGCGAAGGACGCAGCCGTTGCAATCGTCGTCGATCGCGGACACCGACCAGCACGTCGCGCCGGACACCCCGTCCAGTGGCGGCGCGTGGATGTCGATGCCATCGAGCCGGCGCGCCACCCGCGCGTAAGCGACGCGCAGCTCGTCGGCGCCCGCCTGCCGTGCGCGCGTAAACACCACGACCGGCCGCGCGTAGACGATCGCGTTCTCGCGGCGCGTCTGCGCGTACGGATAGCCGGCGACGACGAACAGCTCACCGCCCGCGGCGACCTCCTCGGGCGCCAGCCGCGCCGGCCGCCAGTGGCGCGCCAGCACCGAGGCCGCGTCGGCGTCGCCGATCACGATAAAAGCCAGATCGCGCGTCGGATGCTCGATCACGCGCGGCGCGGCGCCGCGCAGCCAGAGGATGCGTCCGCTCGCGCCGAGCGGAACGCCCAGATCGCCGAGCGCCGCACCGGCCTCGAACAGGTGCCGGCAGGTCAGTAGCAGCCAGCGGCCGTCGGCACGGAACAGCGCCGCGCTGGCGAGCGGCTCAGGCCGGCCGTCGAGCAGGCGCAGCAACGGCAGCACGCGCTGCGTCAGCTCCTCTGCGATGGCCCGCGCCCGCGTTGGCTCGATGCCGGTGTCGAGGTCGATCGGGACCGTCTCGACGGGTTGCCACACCATGCAACAGAGGCTAGCGCGACCGCCACCCGCCGGTCGAGCGAGTTGTGCCGCTGCGGTGGCGGCTCAATCGGCTTTCGCGGCTGCGCGCTTCGGCAGCCGGCCGGCTCCTGTTGAGCGTTACGAATCTTCGTGACGCCTGCCAATCGATCGGCACTTGTCGCCAAACCCGTCGTCGTTGCCGGCACGCATCCCTGCTCGTTCCGGGCACGCATCCCTCGTCATTCCGACCCCGCATCACTCGTCATTCCGAGCCGAAGGCGAGGAATCTCAGCCACCGCCGAGGCCGAGATCGCTCGCCCGGCTCAGGGCCGGGGTCGGGATGACGGAATCGGCGCCGGCAGCGACAAGCTGTGCATGCGCGCTGCATCGTCACGAGATCGGGTAATGCTCAATGGCCGGACCAATGGCGCGACTGCCGCGGCGGCGTGGCACGTGCCATCCGCCGGCGCCGCGCGTTGGGGACCGCCTCGACGTTGACGAAACCGAGCCGTCCGCGCGCGCCGCTGGCGGAGTAATCCTCGGCCAACACGGACGCCGCCAACGCGGAGGGCACGTCGAGCCGCTCGACCAGAAAGTCGTACACGAGTTCGTACAGCCGCTCGTTGGCGATCGCATGCGTCTTGCCGGTGGAGGCGAACAGCCAGTCCGACAGCGCGAGAAAGCGCGCGAACGGCGATGCCTGCGGCAGGTCGGGCGCCAACAGCAGCGGCAACGTGCGCGCGAAGCGGCCGGAGTTGGCGACGAGGTCCCAGTAACGCGCGAAACGCACGACGCGCTGCATCGTCGCGAAGTCGATCGCGTCGGTCGCGAGCACGTTGTACGGCGGGTCGGGGTTGAAGCGCAGGCCGAACGCCTCGGTATGTCGTGCGATCGGCGCGCCGCGCAGCCGCTTCAGAATGCCGACCTGGATCTCGTGCGGGGCAAGCCGCACGAGGCGGTCGAAACCGCGCGCGAAGCTCGACAGGTCTTCGCCGGGCAGCCCGGCGATCAGATCGACGTGCAGATGCGCGTTCGTGTGCGAGCGCAGCCAGCGCAGGTTTGCCTCCGCCGCGGCGTTGTCCTGCCGGCGCGAGATGCGTTTCTGCACCTCTTCGTCGAACGTCTGGATGCCGATCTCCAACTGCAGCGTGCCCGCCGGAAAGCGAGCGATCGGCTCGCGCAGCCGCTCGGGCAGATGGTCCGGGACCAGCTCGAAGTGCGCAAACGGCGGATCGTCCGGGTTCGCCGCGATGCGTTGCAGAAAGAACTCGAGGATCGCACGCCCGGTGTCCGCCTTCAGGTTGAAGGTGCGGTCGACGAACTTGAAGTGTCGCGCGCCGCGCGCGTACAGCCGCGCAAGCGCCGCCAGCACCCGCTCGAGCGGAAACGGCCACGCCGTCTTGTCCAGCGCCGACAGGCAGAACTCGCACTTGAACGGACAGCCGCGCGAGGCTTCGACGTAGACGTACCGGCGGCGCAGATCCTCGTCGCCGTACTCGTCGTACGGCAGCGCGATCGCATCGAGCGGCGGCTGCTCGCCCGCGTGAACCTTGGTCAGCGGTCGCGGCCCCGCGACGATCGCCTGCGCGAGCCGCGCGAAGGTCACGTCGCCCCAGCCCGTCACGACATAGTCGGCAAGCCCGCAGATGCGCTGCGCGTCGACCTCGTGGCTGACCTCCGGCCCGCCCACGACGACGACAACCTGCGGCGCCACGGTCTTCAGCAGCGCGACGACACGCGTCGTCGCCTCGACGTTCCAGATGTACACGCCGAAGCCGACGATGCGCGGTCCCGGGCCGTCGAGCAGCGCCAGCAGCCGCTCGACGATCTCCTCTGCCCGGCGCTCGACGACGAATTCGGCGATCGCCGAGCACTCGCGCAGCGCCCCGAGGTTGGCCCGCAGGTAGCGCAGCCCGAGCGAAGCGTGCGCGTAGCGGGTGTTCAGCGTCGTCAGGACGATCGAAGGCATGCGGCGATTATGACCGCGCTGAAGGTTTCGCCAGGGTAGCGCGCGCGGGCGCGGCTAGACTCCGCCGCGGGAGGCACCGCGAGTGCGATTGACTTTCTTCGGCGCGGCCGGCGAGGTGACCGGCTCGTGCCTGCGCGTCGAAGCCGACGACGTTCGTTTCATCATCGACTGCGGCATGTTCCAGGGCCGCGATGCACCCGCGAAAAACCGCGCCGGATATACGCGCGACCTGGGCCGGATCGACTTCGTGCTGCTGACGCACGCGCACATCGACCACTGCGGGCTGCTGCCGCGTTTCGCCGCGGCACGCGGCGCGCCGATGATCTACTGCACGAAGCCGACCGCGGACCTGGTTCCGGTGATGCTGAAGGACAGCGCGCACGTGCAGGCGCGCCCGGCCGGCGGCAGTGGCGCGCGACGCGCGGGGGCGAGCGGCGCACCGCTGTACGCGTTCGACGACGTGGACCGGCTCGTCACGCGGCTGTATGCGGTTCCGTACGATGTCGAGTTCCGCCCGCATCCGAACGTCGCGGTGCGGCTGCGCAGCGCCGGCCACATCGTCGGCGCGGCGTTCGCCGAG
This sequence comes from uncultured Burkholderiaceae bacterium, assembly GCA_964539745.1. Lineage (GTDB taxonomy): Bacteria > Pseudomonadota > Gammaproteobacteria > Burkholderiales > Burkholderiaceae_F > DSNY01. Next base: position 18,599 of record CAZIJU010000048.1, read on the forward strand.
GTGCGTCTGCGCGACCACGGCCGCAGCAGAACGCTTGTCGTCTCGGGTGATCTGGGCGAGGCCTCGCCGCTCGTCGTGCGCGATCGCGACGCGCCGGGGTCGGCCGACGTGGTGGTCGTCGAGTCGACCTACGGCGACCGCAACCACCGCTCGCTCGCCGACACCGAGCGCGAGCTGGTCGACGTGATGAACGAAGTACTTCACGAGCGGCGCGGCAACGTGATCGTGCCGGCGTTCGCGCTCGGCCGCACCCAGGAGTTCCTCGTGCTGTTGTACCGGCTTGCGCGCGAGGGCCGGCTGCGGGTGTCCATGGTGTTCGTCGATTCGCCGCTGGCGGCGCAGGCGAGCGAGGTTACGTTCGCGCACCTGGACGTGCTCGACGAGCTAGCGCACGAGTTCCACGTGGCCCAGCGCGCGCGCAAGCTGCCGTTCGCACTGCGCTATACGGAAAGCGTGGACGATTCGATGTTTCTGAACTCGATCCGCAGCGGCGCGGTGATCGTGGCGGCCAGCGGCATGTGCGAGGCCGGCCGCATCCGCCATCACCTGCGCCACAACCTGCCGCGACGCGAATGCGCGGTGCTGTTCACCGGGTTCCAGGCCGAAGGAACGCTCGGCCGCCGCATCGTCGGTGGCGCGCGCTCGGTGCGCATGTTCGGCGAGACGATCCCGGTACACGCGAGCGTGCATACGCTCGGCGGCTTGTCGGCGCACGCCGGCCAGGATTCGCTGATGGCCTGGCTGCGCGCGGTGCCGCGCCGGCCGCAGGCGGCGTTCGTCGCGCACGGCGAGCCGCAGGCCGCGCACGCGCTCAGCGCGCGCATCGCGCGCGAGTTGAAGTGGAATCCGACGGTGGCTGCGCCGGCGATGCGTTATGACGTCTGAGCCCGTGTCCGCCGCGCCGGCAGCGCTCGTCGCGCGCAAGGTCGGCATCGACACCTACCGCGAGAACGTCGTGTACCTGCGGCGTGACTGCCCCGTCTACCGCGCCGAGGGGTTCCAGGCGCTGTCGAAGGTCGAGGTCAGCGCCAATGGCAAGACGATCCTGGCAGTGCTCAACGTCGTCGACGACCCGCTGCTGGTCGGCGAGCGCGAGCTGGGGCTCAGCGAGGAAGCCTTCGCGCAGCTCGGCGCGGCCGAGGGCGCGCCGGTGCGCATCGCGCACGCCGAGCCGCCGCCTTCGATCTCGGCGCTGAAGCGCAAGATTGGCGGAGAGCGGCTGACGCGCGAGGAACTGCACGCGGTCGTGCGCGACATCGCCGCGCATCGTTACTCGAAGATCGAGCTGGCGGCGTTCGTCGTCGCGACCAACCAGTTCGAGCTGGACCGCGACGAGGTGCTGTATCTCACCGAGGCGATGGCCGACGCGGGTCGCAAGCTCGACTGGAAGGAGCGCCCGGTCGTCGACAAGCATTGCATCGGCGGCATTCCGGGCAATCGCACGTCGATGCTGGTGGTGCCGATCGTCGCCGCACACGGCATGCTGATTCCGAAGACCTCCAGCCGCGCGATCACCTCGCCGGCGGGAACGGCCGACACGATGGAGTGCCTCGCACATGTCGAGCTGCCGTTCGAGCGGCTCGGCGAGATCGTGCGCAAGGTGCGCGGCTGTCTCGCGTGGGGCGGGCGCGCGCAGCTTTCGCCCGCCGACGACGTGCTGATCTCGGTGTCGCGTCCGCTCGCGATCGACTCGCCGGGGCAGATGGTCGCTTCGATCCTGTCGAAGAAGATCGCCGCCGGCTCCACGCATCTCGTGCTCGACATCCCGCTCGGGCCGACGGCGAAGGTCCGCCGCATGGACGACGCGCAGCGGCTGAAGAAGCTGTTCGAGTACGTCGCGCACAGGATGGGGCTTGCGCTCGACGCGGTGATCACCGACGGCCGCCAGCCGGTCGGCCGCGGCATCGGCCCGGCGCTGGAGGCGCGCGACGTGATGCAGGTGCTGAACAACGACCCTGCAGCACCCAGCGATCTGCGCGTCAAGGCGCTGCGGCTCGCCGGCCGGGTGCTCGAGTTCGATCCCGATCTGCGCGGCGGCGACGGCTTCGCGGTGGCGCGCGACATCCTCGATTCGGGGCGGGCGCTCGCCAAGATGAACGAGATCCTCGACGCGCAGGGCCGGCGCGCGGCGCCGCCGCTGGCGCGGTTCGCCTATGACGTCGTCGCCGACGACGACGGCGTGGTGGCCGGAATCGACAACGAGCGGCTGGCGCGGATCGCGCGGCTGGCCGGCGCGCCGAAGATCAAGGGCGCCGGCGTCGACCTGTTTCGCAAGCTCGGCGAAAAAGTCGTCCGCGGCGAGCCGCTTTATCGCATTTACGCGGACAGCGCCTCCGAGCTCGAATTCGCCCGCAAGGTCGCCTCGCGCGCGACCGGATACGCGATCGGCACCGCCGACGAGGTGCCCCGGGTCTTCGTGGAGTTCTGATGCTGCTGCTGGCGTTCGACGACGAGGCGAGGTTCGCGCAGGCGCTGGCCGCCGAAGCCCGGCTCGAGTTGCGCGGCATCGCGCGGCACCGCTTCCCCGACGGGGAGATCAAGCTCACGCTGCCGGCGCGGCTGCCTGCGCGCGTCGCGCTGCTGCGCACGCTCGATCACCCGAACGAAAAGCTCGTCGAGCTGTTGCTCGCCGCGCGGACCGCGCGCTCGCTCGGTGCGCGGCAGCTCGCGCTCGTCGCGCCGTACCTCGCTTACATGCGGCAAGACATGGCCTTCGCCGCGGGCGAGGCGGTCAGCCAGCAGATCGTCGGCGGCTTCCTCGCCACGCTGTTCGACGCGGTGATCACGGTCGACCCGCATCTGCACCGGACGGACACGCTCGCGCAGGCGGTGCCTGCGCGGGCCGCGGTCGCGCTGTCGGCGGCGCCGTCGATCGGCCGCTTCATCGCGCAGCAGGGACTGCGGCCGTTGCTGGTCGGGCCCGACGGCGAGTCCGCGCAATGGGTCGCGCAGGCGGCGCAAGCCGGCGGTTTCGAGCACGCGGTCGGACGCAAGATCCGGCGCGGCGACCGCGAGGTCGACGTCGAACTGCCCGCGCTCGACGTGCACGGCCGCCACGTCGCGCTGATCGACGACGTGGCGAGCACGGGCCGAACGCTCGCGCGCGCGGCCGAGGCGCTACGCGCCGCGGGCGCTGCACGCATCGATGTCGCCGTCACGCACGCGCTGTTTGTCGGCGACGCGCTCGCCACGCTCGCCGCCGCCGGAGTACGCGAGGTGTGGAGCACGGATTCGATCGCGCACCCGTCGAACCGGATCGCGGTCGCGCCGCTGATCGCGCCGGCGCTGCGCGAAACCCTCGGCGAATGAAAAAGGGCCCGGTCGCCCGGGCCCCTTGCGCGTCAGCGCCGCACGGCGCTTACGGCTTCAGGTGCTTGCTGACGTACTTGGTCAGTTCGAACATCGACGCCTGCGCCTTGCCGAACAGCGCGCGCAGCTTCTCGTCGGCGTTGATCATCCGCTTGTTGACGGCGTCCTGCAGCTTGTTCTTCTTGATGTACGCCCAGATCTTGCTGGTCACCTCGGTCCGCGGCATCGGGTTGGCTCCGATGATCGCGGCGAGCGGGCCGGTCGGCGTCAACGGCTTCATGAATGCCGCATTCGGCTTGCGCGCGACCTTCTTCTTCGCGACTTTCTTGACCGCCTTCTTGGCGACCTTCTTCGCGGCCTTCTTCGGCGCCGCCTTTTTCGCAGCCTTCTTGGCCGGGGCCTTCTTGGCCGCTTTCTTCGCTTTCTTCGTTGCCATATCGATCTCCTGAGTGAGTTGGCGAATCACAGCGACAGCGTTCTCGACTCGAGGTGCATGAAGAGCGCTCTCGTTGCGTGAGCCGGATACTAAGCGAAACGCGTCGGGAATCAAGCGTTTTCAGAGGGAAAACGCACGAAATCTTGCAGCGGAACAACGCTTTTCAGAGGGAAAACGGCGCGTGCCGCACGCGCAGAGCGGACTGCACAGCGCGAAGAACCTACAAGATGTTGAAGAAGTGCGCCCGAAAATCCAACATCTTGTAGATGCGCGGCGATCAAAGCGCGATCTGGCGCACGACGTAGGCCAGCGACGGCCGCAGCGGCAGACCGATCGCGCGCCACAGCGCCGTGAGGTCGCCGAGGTTCAACTCGTCGGCGATGACGTCGGCGGTGGCAACGCCGCCCGGCGTCGGGTACTCGATGCGCGGCGCGCCGTTCAACTCTCGCGCAACCCAGCCGAGCGCCGCAAGCTCGTCGTCCGCGCGTTCGGCCCACGCGGTCAGCAGCAGATGCACGTCGAGCAGCGCGGGCGGCGCGTCACCGCTCGCCCGCGGCCGCAGATCGCGCGGACGCGCGCTGCGCAGGTTCTGGTTCTGCGCGAAGCGGTAGGCGAACAGCGTGCATTCGATCGGCCGGCGCGGCGCGCGGACGAGATCGCCCGCGCCGACGACGCCGAACGTGCACGGCGCGCCGCCGCTGCGCGAATAGCCGTCGGCCAGGTGTTGCGCGACGCGCACACAGACCGCATGGAGGGAATCGCCAACCACTCGTTACTCCTCGCCCCGGCGGGCGCCGCTCGATGGGCGCAGTGTGCGCCGTGCGGGCAGCGCGCGCAAAGGCGGCCCGGTCCGCCGTGCCAAGCGAAAGCGTCGGCGGTGAGACCGAAGACCGAACCGAGCCGTGACACGGCCGTCGGCCGGCGCGATCGTCGCCCGGGCGCCGCGCCGCCCGCCGTCGGTGCCCGCCCCCGCGTGTTCGGCTCGGCGCTCGGTCCCGGCTGCCGCGCCGCGCTTGGCGTCGCCCGCGGTGCGCGAGGCCGACGCCGCGCGCGGGCGAAAAAAAACCGCCCCCGGGGGGCGGCTTTCGGATCGCGCGTTCGCGATCACTTGACGCCAAGGATCTTCATCGCCTTGGCCAGCGTGTCGACCGACTCCTGATGCTTGCCGGCCTTGTGCAGCGCCTCTCCGTCGGCCCGGTATTTCTTCACTTCGGCCAACTGCTCGGCGGTGAGCTTCGGGTTCTTGGCCATCGCCTCGTCGATCTTCTTCATGTCGGCAGGGCAGTGAAAAGCCAGCGCGGCCGAAGAAAAGGCCACGGCGGCTACGGCAAACGCAAGTCTCGTCTTCATCGTCGTCTCCTCAAGTGATCGTCCTTGCCGGACAAGGCGCCAAACAGCGCCAACGGACAGTGTATTCCCCCGCGCCCGGCGGGCGCCCGCTTTCGCTCCGACACGGTCGCGCGGCCTTGGTATGCACGGGGCCCGGCCGCAGAAGCCGTGAATCGCTCAACGGCGCTGCCGGCGGGCATCGTGGCGCAGTGTCTGGCTGCAGCGGCGCGAACGTGGCGGGATTGCAGGGCGCTCGGAAGCCTGCCGGCGCGCGCGGCGGCCGGCTGCGTCGCGCCGCAGGCCACGCACGCGGTGCGGCGAGCGCGCCGATTGCCAGGCATGTCGGACGCGCGGCTCAGTAGTCCTTCGCCCGCGCCAGCACGACGGTGGCCAGCCGCACGACGCGGTAGGCGAAGACGTCGCGCAGCCGCTCGAGCCACGAACGGCGCGCGTAATCCTCGGCGCGCAGCGCAAACGCGTCGCGTTCGATCGCGCGCTCGAGCACGGACTGCAGCTCGGCGCCGAAGCGCTGATCGTAGACGACGACATTGGCCTCGCGCGCGAGCAGAAGCGAATACGGGTCGATGTTGCTCGATCCGACCGTCGACCACTCGCCGTCGATCACCGCAACCTTCGCGTGCAGATAGCTCGGTACGTACTCGTAGATCTCGATCCCGGCGGCGAAGAGCTGGTCGTACAGCGCCCGCTGCGCATGGTGCTGCAGCGCGTATTCGACGCGCCCCTGCAACAGCAGCCGCACGCGCACCCCGCGCGCCGCCGCCTCGCGCAGCGCCGCCCGGAAACGCCGGCCGGGAAGGAAGTACGCGCAGGCGATCAGGATCTGGTGCCGCGCGCTGGCGATCGCGTCGAGATAGGCGCGTTCGATGGTGCGCCGATGGCGCAGGTTGTCGCGCAGCAGCAGGCTCGCGCGGACACCGTCGGCGAAGTACGGCAGGCGCGGCTGCGCGGCGAGCTGCGGCAGCGGCCCCGCCCGGCCAGCCGGGTCGACGAACGACAGGGTCCACCATAACCGCTTGGCGGCGAGCGCGATCGCCGCGACGATCGGCCCTTCGCACGAGACGGCGAAGTCGAAGCGCGGACCGAGCCGTCCGCGGTCGCCGACCGGGTGGTTGTGGTCGTCGATAATGTTGATGCCGCCCACGAAGGCGATTGCGTCGTCGATCACCGCGGTCTTGCGGTGCAGGCGTCGCAGCAGCCGGCGCTCGAGCCGCCACCAGCGTTCCGGTCGATAGATGCGCACTTCGACGCCCACCGCGCCGAGTTCGCGCGCGAGGCGGCGTGCGTGCTCGCCGCCGCCGTAGCCGTCGATGATCAGGCGCACCTGCACGCCGCGGCTGGCGGCGGCGGCAAGCGCGAACGCCACGCGTTCGCCGATGTTGTCGTCGGCGAAGATGTAGGTCTCGAGGTGGATCGAGCGGCGCGCCGACTCGATCGCAGCGAGAAGCTGCGGAAAGTACTGCTCGCCGTTGACGAGCAGCCGCACGCGGTTGCCTGCATAGACGACCGGACGCGACGACAGCTCGAAACGCCGCACACGAGGACGCGGCTGCGGCGGGCGCGCGGACATGGGACGAGCGCTTACCTGAATTGCACTTCAGCGATCAGCGGCACATGGTCGGAGCGCTTCGCCCACGCCGGGCCGCGAGGCACCTCCACCGAGGTGACCCGCAGTCCGCGCAGATAGATGCGGTCCAGGTGCAGCCAGGGCAGAAGCGCCGGATACGTGCGCGCCAGTCGCGCCTTGCCGACGCCGCCGGAGCGGCCGGCGTCGCGCCAGGGCATCAGGCGGTCCAGCAGCGTCGGCTCGATCGCCGCGTCCGACACCTCGCTGACGCCGAGCCGCCGTCGCAGCTCCGTGTCGACGCGGCGCTGCCAGTCGTTGAAGTCGCCGCCGATGATCAACGGCGCTTTCGCGGGCACCTCGGATTCGACGAAGTCGATCAGGAAGCTCGCCTGTCGCAGCCGGCTGCGCTTGAACAGCCCGAAGTGCACGCAGATCAGGTGCACGTCGCGCTTGCCGACGCGGCAGACCGCATGCAGCAGTCCGCGCTTCTCCAGCGCGTGGTCGGACACGTCGTGGTTGGTGAACTGCCGGATCGCGTAGCGCGACAGGATCGCGTTGCCGTGGTGGCCGTGCGGATACACCGCGTTCATTCCGTAGGCGTGGTGCTCGTAGATCTGCGCGGCGAGGAACTCGATCTGGGTGGACTTCGGGTACGTCGCGTGGCGCGCCGCCAGCCGCTCGTTGCGGTCCTGCACCTCCTGCAGGAACACGATGTCGGCGTTCATCGCCTGCAGCGCCTTGCGCACGTCGTGGATGCGCGGCCGCCCGCGCACGGTCACGCCTTTGTGAATGTTGTAGGTGGCGACGCGCAGTTTCACGGCGAACTTCGAGCGACGGCGAAATTGGGGTCAGCGAAATTGGGGTCAGACACCATTTTTGGCTCTCTTGAATTTTGAGTGGGTTACCGGGCATGAGGGTTGACCGCGGCGAAGT
>CAZIJU010000049.1:0-25162 GCA_964539745.1 uncultured Burkholderiaceae bacterium
GCCAGTGCATGAAGGGCTGCGAGTTGATGTTCTCGTCGTCCTTCATGAAGTCCAGGCCGCCCTTGAGGCCCTCGTAGATCACGCGCCCGTAGTTGCGGCCCGACAGGCCCAGCTTGGGCTTGGTGGTGGCGCCCAGCAGCGGGCGGCCGAACTTGTCGAGCCGCTCGCGTTCGACGATCAGACCGGTGGGCGGGCCCTTGAACGTCTTGACGTACGCGACCGGCACGCGGATATCCTCAAGCCGCGCGGCTTTCAGCGGCTTGAAGCTGAAGACGTTGCCGATCAGGCTCGCCGTCATGTTGGCGATCGAGCCCTCTTCGAACAGGATGATGTCGTAGGCGACCCAGGCGAAGTACTCGCCCGGGCGGTTGGGCACCGGCTCGACCTTGTAGGCCTTGGCGCGGTAGTTCTCGCAGGCAGTCAGCCGGTCCGTCCAGACGACGGTCCAGGTGGCCGTCGATGATTCGCCGGCCACCGCGGCGGCCGCCTCGACCGGATCCACGCCCTCCTGCGGCGTGATCCGGAACAGGCAGATCGTGTCCGTGTCCTTGGGCACGTAATCGGGCTGCCAGTAGCCCATCTGCCGGTACTTCAGGACCCCCGCGCTGTAGCGCTTCTTCGCGTCCTTGACTTCGGTGGGGTTCGTCGCAACCCCGGCTTCCACGACCTTGTTCATGCGCTGGGCTCTCCTGTCGCCATCGTCGGAACGTACGGCGGCACTCTAGGCACTGCGCTGATTAAGGTAAATTGAGATTTTTTGAGGCGTGCCTTAAGGAACGCTTATGCGCTCGGTGACCCTGAAGCAGCTTCGGGCCTTCGCGGCGGTGGCCCGGCATTCGAGCTTCGCGCGCGCAGCCGCCGAGCTGAACCTCACGCCCCCCGCGGTTTCGATGCAGATCCGCGAACTCGAGGAGCAGGTCGGGCTCCCGCTGTTCGATCGCACCGAGAAGCAGGTCGCATTGACGGTCACCGGCGAGTACCTGCTGGTGTACGCGCGCAAGATCCTCGCGACGCTGAAGGACGCCGAGGACGCCGTCGCGCGCTTCCGCGGGTTGCAGGGCGGGCGGCTCGCCATCGGCATGGTCAGCACCGCCAAGTACTTCCTGCCGCGGCTGCTGGCGCAGTTCCGCGAGGAACATCCGGAAGTCGACATCAGGCTCGTCGTCGGCGGCAACCGCGAACAACTGGTTGCCGCCATGCAAAGAAACGAGGTCGATCTGGCCGTCATGGGGCGCCCGCCGCGCGAGATCGCCACGCGCGCCGAGCCGTTCGCCGCGCACCCGCACGTAATCATCACGCCGCCCGATCACGCGCTGGCGAAGGCGTTGGGTCACGCGCCCGCGCAGGCGCTCGCGAACTTCCCGTTCATCGTGCGCGAGCCGGGCTCCGGCACCCGCGCGGCGATGGAGAAGTATTTCGCCGACCATCGAATCGAGCCGCGGATCGCGATGGAGATGGCGAGCAACGAGTCGATCAAGCAGGCCGTGATGGCCGGGCTGGGCATCGCCTTCCTTTCGCTGCACACGATCGGCCTGGAGCTGAAGTCGGGCCTGCTCGCCACGCCCGACGTCGAGGGTCTGCCGATCGTGCGGCGCTGGTACGTCGTCAACAACCTAGCGAAGGTGCTGTCGCCCGCAGCGGAGGCGTTTCGTTACTTCGTGCTCGAACGCGGCGAGACGTTCCTCGCGAAGGAGTTCGGCGCGCTGCAGCCGACCGACGACGGGTCCTGACGCGCGGCCACTCGGCGCGGCGGATCCGGAAACGGCCTGTGACCCGGGGGGAACGGATTCGGCCGCGGCCAGACCGACGGTCGACATCGGTGCGACCTGCAACGATGGCCTGCTTCGGCGCGCTCGTCTCCTCGCGCGGGGGCGGACAAGGCGATCAACGGCGCGCTCGAGCGCCGGGGCTTAACCGCTTCGTCGGTCCCGGCGCACAATGCGGATGTGCGCTTCGAACACTTGGTTCAGATCAACGATCCGCTGATCCCGCTGCTCGACCCGCTGACGCGCGAGCAGCTTTGGCGCGGGCTCGTGCGGCGCGCCGAGGAGCCGACGCTGTTCGTGTTCGCGCTCGAGGGGGCGATCGTGCACGCGCGCGAACGCTCGGGCGACGTGGTCGAACTCAAGCGCACGCTGGACTTTGGCAGCTTCACCGTCGACGATCGGGTCCGGCTGTACCCGCTCGACCGCACCGAAACGCATACCGCTGGCACCGCGGGCTGGCCCGCGAGCCGGCTCACGATCCGAATCGAGGAGCCGCGGCCCGACGCGCTGTTCCTGCGCTTCACCTACGAGTCCGACGAGGCCGAGACCGACGGCGAGCTCGACGCCATCGCCGCCACACTGCGAAAGCGCGCCTACGAGAGCGCCGACCTCGACACGGTGCGACGAATCCGCGAACTGGCGCAGCGGGGCGAACTGGGCTGACGCGGCGCGGCGCAGTCGTGCGGCTGATTCGAATCGAAGAAGCGCCGCCGACCCACGAAAGCGCCGAAAAACGCAGCGACCGCGGCGACGCGTCGAGTCGCGCAAGGACTTGCCGATGACTCAACGCCGGTCACCACTGTGATCCACGTCACACAAAGACGCGGCGCGTCCGCGCCGCCTTGACCCCTCGCAACCGGCGCCGTTACCGTCGCCCCACGCTTGGCCGCAACGTATCGCGCATGCGCGCTCGCGCCGCGGCCTCGCGGGTGTCCCTCGACGGACGCCCGAGCAAAAAACAGACGAGGAGGAGATACCACGGCTCGAGCCGCCATCGGGTCGCAGCGACCTCAGGCGCGATGAGCCCACACGACGCCGCTTGCCCATCCTCTTGGCCGCGCCGCGCGTTCTGATCATGTCCGATTTCCGCACCCACTGCCCAAGGAGACCTTCGTCATGAAAACGAGATCGCTCGCCATCGCCGCTGCCGTCGCGGCAGCGTTCGCATCGCCGGCCGCGTTCGCGACCAACGGCTATTTCCCGCACGGTCAGGGCATCAAGGCCAAGGGCATGGCTGGCGCAGCGATCGCGCTGCCGCAAGACGCGATCGCCGCCGCGACGAACCCGGCGGGAATGTTCTTCGTCGGCAACCGCATCGACGTCGGGCTGGACTGGTTCAGGCCGACGCGGGAGTCCGAAGTCGTCGGCAGTCCGGCGCCAATCAACGGCACCTACGACGCCAACGACAAGAGCAACTTCTTCGTCCCCGAGTTCGGCTACAACCGCCTGCTCAATCCGAACGTCGCCGTCGGCGTGACGGTCTACGGCCATGGCGGCATGAACACGTCGTACACGTCCGCGTTCCCGCTGTTCGGAACCTCCAAAGCCGGCGTCGACCTGTCGCAGCTGTTCGTCGCGCCGACGGTCGCCTGGCAGGTCGCACCGGGACAGGTCATCGGGGCGTCGGTGAACCTCGCGTATCAGCGCTTCAAGGCCACCGGGCTGGAGAATTTCACTGCAACCGGCGGCCCGCCCAATCAGTTCTCGGCCTTCCCGGGCAACGTGACCAATCAGGGCTACGACTCGTCGACTGGCGTCGGCGTGCGCATCGGCTGGATGGGAAAACTCGCGCCCGCGTGCGACTTCGGCGTGACCTACCAGAGCAAGACGAAGATGAGCGAGTTCGACAAGTACAAAGGCCTGTTCGCCGAAGAAGGCGGCTTCGACATCCCGGCCAACTATGGCGCAGGGGTGGCGTGCAAGGTCGCCCCGCCGGTGACCGTCGCGTTCGACGTCGTGCGCATCGAGTACTCGGGCATCCGGTCGGTCAACAACCCGCTGCTGCCGAACCTGTTCAACGCGCCGCTCGGAACGGCCAACGGCGCGGGCTTCGGCTGGCAGGACATGACCGCGTACAAGCTCGGCGTGCAGTGGGCCGTGAACCCGACGACGACGCTGCGCGCCGGCTACAACTACGGCAAGCAGCCGATTCCGTCGAGCGAGACGCTGTTCAACGTGCTCGCCCCCGGCGTGGTCGAGCAGCACTTCACGGTCGGCGGCACGTGGGCGATGCCGGGCAACAGCGAGGCGAGCTTCTTCTTCATGTACGTGCCCGAGAAGACGGTCAACGGATCGAACTCGATCCCCGCGCCGTTCGGCGGCGGCAACGTCAACCTGAGGATGAAACAGATGTCGCTCGGCGTGGCGTACGGCTGGCGGTTCTGAACGCGGCGAGCGCGACCACAAGACGATCGAAAAAGGGCGCCGCGGCGCCCTGACGCGAAGCCGGACGTAAAACGGGCGGGGAGGTCCCCGCCCGTTTCGCATTCCGTGCGACCGGCCTTGCTCAGCAGCCGCCCTTCTTGGGCTTGGCTTTCTTTTCTTCTTCTTTCTTGGCCTCGGTCTTCTTCGCTTCGGCCTTCTTGGTGTCGGCCTTCTTCGCCTCGGCCTTTTCTTCCTTCTTCGCAGTCTGGGCGAAAGCCGGCGCCTGCGCCAGCATGAATGCGCTGGCGAACAGCGCGGCGACGAGCCTGATCATGATTCGTATCCTTCTCGATAAGTGAGTTGACGGAAAAACGGCGCTGCCGCGCCGGCGCGAATGGTAACGGATGCCGATGCGACGGCATGCGCAACAACGCCCGGCCGGCACCGGCGTTGACCGGCGAAACGGGTGCTGCGGCAACGACCGAAGCGACTACCGTGGCCTCAGATCGGCGAACCTGCGCTCGGACCACTCCGCGGCCGCAAACGCGACGGCCGCCAGCGCGACGAGGCCCAGTACCACCGCGCCGTAGGGCAGGCCCCAGACCTGCGGCAGCGTGACCTCGCCGATGCTGTTGGCGTTGGCCCATAGCTCCAGACCCGGCAATGCGACTGCGTAGACCGCGAGCCCCGCCGCGAAGCCGAGCATGAACACGAGCCCGTCGCCGCTGCCGGTCGCGGTGGCGACGGCGGAGGTGCCCGGGCAGTAGCCACCGATGACGAACCCGGCGCCGAGCGCAAGCCCGCCGAGCAACTGCGCGCCGACGCTGGTCGGCGTCAGGTACACCGCCGAAAGGTCCAGTACGCCGAGCGCCGCGAATGCCCATAGCCCCACCGCCGCAGTGACGATCGCCGTGAACATCACCTTCAGCACCGTCATGTCGTACAGGTAGAACTGCGCGGTGAGTCGGCGTGCGCTGCCGAAACCCGCGCGCTCAAGGAACCAGCCGAAGCCGAAGCCCAGCGCGAGCGCGACGACGAGTCCTTGCGAGTCCGTGATCCGCTCGTAGGCGTAAAGGGGGAACGTCATCGCCATTGCCTCCGCACGAAATACGCCAGCAGGTACGCGCCGGCGAAGACCGACAGCATGAAGATCCAGCTTCCGACGTTCAGTTGCGCGCCGCCTGTCAGCGCCTGCCCGCTGGTGCAGCCCTTCGCGAGCTTCGCGCCGACGGCCGCGACGGCGCCGCCGAAGAACGCGAGCGCAAGGCGCGCCTGCGCCGACAGATGCGGGCCGCGTTCGATACGCCATCGCGCGCGACCAGCGGCGAGCCCGGACGCGAGCGCGCCGACGAACGCGCCGGCGATCAGATAAAGCGTCCAGTTCGTCGACGGCGGATCGGCGAAGTAGCCCTTCAGCGCGGGATTGGCCGCGGTCCACTCGGGCGAGATCGCGCCGGCGATGGCGGCGACGATCGAGCCGAATGCAGCGGTGGCGCCGAGCCCGCGCCCCATGATCAGAAACGCCAGCAGCAGTATCACGCCGATACCGAAGCCGGCCAGGTAAGGATTCATCACGCCCCGGCCGGCCGCCCGCGAGGGGGCGGACGTCGAGGCGACACCCAATGCGCTTGCGCTCATCCAACGCTCCGTGCGCCGGCCGATGCGGCGCCCATTGCTCCATGAAACCACCCGCGCACCGTACGACGGCGGCGATCGGTGGCATTCGACACCGCCCGCGGCTGCGACGGCTTGAGCCGCCTCAAACCGCGCCGGCACGGACCAGGCTATCGGTACATGCGTCACACAGGATGTGACTGCGGTCACCGATTGCGGCGCCGGCGCGACCGCGCGCGGCTCAGTAGCGCGCGTCGGGCCGCGCGAGGTCCGCGTGGATCCAGGCCGCTTCGAACTGCGCCTGCACTCGCCGCGCGTCGGCGCGTCGGCCCTGCCGCAGCAGGCTCTCGGCCAGCCCGTACAGCGCCCAGCCGTTGGCAGGGAAGCGCGCCAGATCCTCGCGAAACACCCGCTCGGCCTCCGCGGCGCGGCCAGCCAGAAGCAGCGCAGCCCCGAGCGCATGTCGCTGCGGCGCGGCCCACGGCGGCGGCTCTTCGGATTCGAGGGCGTCCTGCAGCTCGACCGCGCGGCGCAGATGCGCGAGCGCCTGGGCGTACTGCTTGCGCGCTAGCGCGATCTCGCCGTGCAGCGACTCGACGCCGACGCGCAGGTAGGCTTCGAGCGGATCGATCCCCTTGAACGACAGCTCGGCGAGCGACGCGTCGGCGATGGCGCTTTCCAGCGCGACAAGCTCCGCGCGCGCTTCGTCCGCACGGCCGGTCCGCGCAAAGGCCATGCCGCGCGCGTAGTGCCAAACGCCGCGCGGATACGCCGACGCGCCCTTCGGCGCGGGCGCGGCGAGGATCTCGTCCCAGCGCGCAAAGCGCACCAGCGCCAACAGCGGCAGCGCCGCGAAATACTCGTTGCCCGCGCGTCCGAAAGGCCGGCCGTCCGGCCCGACCTGCGCCGCGAGCTCGCGCGCCGCGCCGATCGACGCCGCGCCGCGCCCCTCCATCGCCGCGGTCGCCCAAAGGAAATGCCGGTGATGCGAGACATGGCCGAGCGGCGCAGCGCCCTGCGCGCGGATCTGCGCGGCGAAGCGCTCGTCGGCGGCGATCGCCTCGACGTTCGCGCGCGACGCGTCGGCGTATCGGCCGACGCGCAGGTAAATATGCGAAGGCATGTGCACGAGGTGTCCGGCGTCCGGCGCGATCCCGCCGAGCCGCTGCGCGGCGGGCAACGCGCGTTCCGGCGTCGGCGACTGTTCCAGCGCGTGAATCAGGTAGTGATTGGCGCCCGTGTGTTGCGGCGCCAGCGCGAGCGCAGCGTCGAGTTCTTCGATCGCCTGCAGCGTTCCCTCCGCCGGCGCGCCGGCGCGCCACCACGCCCACGGCGCGAGCAGCAGCAGCGCTTCGGCGTGCAGCACACGGATGTCCGGATCGTCCGGGAACCGCTGCACGACGCGCGCCATCGCCTGCGCATAGGCCACATCGAGCGGATCGACGCCCGCGCCGGGCCGCGCCGTGCAAAGCGCGGCGGGGGCCGGCGGCGCATCCTTCGCCGGGGCTTCGACGTCGTAGCGGGTCGCGAGCGCCTCGATCAGCGCGCGTTCGCGCGCGCTCGCCTGCGGCGCCAGCGCCAGCGCGCGCCGCACGTGCCGCGCCGCCTCGGCGGCGCCGTCGCGATACGGGTGATTGACGTTCGGTCCGCGGACATAGGCCACGCCCCATTCGCACATCGCGCAGTCGGGGTCGCGCCGCACCGCCTCGCGGAAGGAGCGCTCCGCTTCGGCATGCTCGAACGCCCAGGCAAGCAGCAAGCCCTGCGAAAAGTAACGTTGCGCAGCGGGCGCTTTCGTCGTGATCGTGAACGACGTGCTGCCAAGCCCGTCGATCAGCGGAGCCGGGTGCGCCCCGGGCTCGTCGCCGCGCATGCTCGGCGGCCGATCGCACGCCGCGAGCACGGCGGCCGCAAACAGCAATGCGCAGAGACGGAAGAACTTCATCGGTGGGACGTTCGCGGCGCGCGACATTCTATTGAGACTTACGCAAGCTCGTGACACCGCGACCCCGCAAGTTCGCGTCGCCCGTGTGGACACCGGTTCCGTCATCCCGAGCAACACGAGGGACCCCAGTGTTGCGCGCGGCGGAGATTCCTCGCCTTGGGCTTGGAATGACTCCCCTTCGTCACCCCGAGCGAACGCGAGGGCTCGGCATTGCGAGCGGTGGAGATTCCTCGCCTTCGGCTCGGAATGACAAGAGCGGCGTTGCGGTTCGGAATGACAGTGGGGGCTTTGCGGTGCGGAATGACAATGGCGGCGTTGCGGCACGGAATAGCGAAGCCAGGCCGGGGTGGAATGACGCTGGCTTGTCATCCCGAGCGAACGCGAGGGATCTCGGCGTTGCGAACGATGGAGATTCCTCGCCTGCGGGTCGGAATGACAATTGGAGGTTGCGGCTCGGAATGACAATGGCGCCGCTGCGGTTGGGAATAACAATGGTGGCGTTGCGGCTTGGGGTGACGAAGGGTGAGCGACGCGACCGCGAGGCGGTCGGTCGTGTCGCGAAGATTCGTAATGCTCGATCGGTCGCAACACCGGCACAATGGGCGTACACAACCGCTGCGGTCACCCCGCGCGCGCGGTGGCTGCCAAAGACTCGATGTCCACGATCGCTTCGCGCCGCAACGAGCGGCGCCCGATTGCCGAAAGCATCGCCCGGCGGCTCGGGCTGACGCGCGCCGAACGCGCCGTGTTCGCGCGGCTCGACACGCCCGAGCGCATCCAGCGATTCCTCTACACGATCCCGAGCAACCACGAGCCCGACGGCGAAACGGTGCTTTCGGTGCGCGAGGTGCTGCGGCAGCGCCGCGCGCATTGCATGGAAGGGGCATTCGTCGCCGCCTGCGCGCTGTGGCTGCACGGCGAGCCGCCGCTGCTGATGCACTTGGACTGCGACGAGAGCGACTACCCGCACGTGATCGCGCTGTTCCGCCGCGGCCGCTGCTGGGGCGCGATCTCGAAGACCAACGGCGTGCGGCTGCGCTATCGCGATCCGGTGTACCGCAGCCTGCGCGAACTGGCGATGTCGTACTTCCACGAATACAACAACAGGCGAGGCGAACGCACGCTGCGCGGCTATACGTGTCCCTACGATCTGCGGCGCGTCGATCCTGCGCTGTGGGTGACGAACGGCAAGGCCTGCTGGGAGATCCACGACAAGCTGGCCGCCTTGCATCACGTGCCGCTGGTCACGCCGGCGCAGGCGCGCAGGCTTTCGCGGCTCGATCCGTTCGAGCGCCGGATCGGCAAACTGCATCAGTACCCGAAGCCGCACGCCCGCGCGGGCGCGCCGGCGCGTGGAAGGAGCTCGCGATGACGACGACACACGATCCGCACGGCCGGCGACTGCCGATCAAGCTCGACACCACCTCCAACGGCGAGTTCGCTCCGGTGCCGCTTCAGCCCGCGGCGCGCGCGGCGCGCGACGAAGCGCAGGCAGCCGTCGACGCCGCCGCGCGCCGGCTCGGCCTGCCGCGGCGGCGCTACCTCGTATCGCTGCTCGGCGCGGCCGCCACGCTCGCGGCGTTCGACCGCGCGTTCGCCGCAGCGGGCGCGCGCGGCGGCCGCTACGCGCTGCCGAAGGAGGCGCCGTTCGAGCTGGCCGCCGCGCAGGAAGCGCTCGCCGGCGACGAGTTCATCTTCGACGTCCAGCTTCATCACGTGAACCCGCAGGGCGCATGGCGCAAGCGCGCCGGCCCGAACGCCTTCAAAGGCTTCCCCAATGCGAACTGCGGCAAGGCCGATCACGTCGAGTGCTTCTCCTCCGAGCAGCTGCTGAAGGACGTGTTCCTCGACAGCGACACGGCGATGGGCGTGCTGTCGCACGTACCCGGCGGCGCCGACACCAATCCGCTCGACTTCGAGGCGGCCGGCGCCACGCGCGCGGCCGCCGGCGCGCTCGACGGCAGCGAGCGGCTGCTGCTGCACGGCCGCTCGATGCCCACGCTCGCGGGCGAAATCGAAGGCATGGACGCGCAGGCGGCGCGCTGGCCGCTCGCGGGCTTCAAGACCTACACGCAGTTCGGCCCGCGCGACGGCGCCGCAGGCTTCTATCTCGACGACGAACGCTACGGACTACCCTTCATCGAGCGCGCGCGCAAGCTCGGCGTGCGCAACATCTGCGTGCACAAAGGGTTGGCGTTCGGCCCGCGCGGCTACGAGTTTTCGAGCTGTGCGGACGTCGGCCGCGCGGCCAAGCGCTATCCGGACCTGAACTTCCTCGTCTATCACTCGGGGTTCGACACGGGCATTAAGGAAGGGCCGTACGATCCGAAAGCGAACTTCGGCGTCGACGCGCTGATCCGCTCGGTCGCCGAAAACGGCGTGAAGAACGTCTACGCCGAGCTGGGCAGCACCTGGCGCTTCGTGATGCGCGACCCGGACCAGGCCGCGCACCTGCTCGGCAAGCTGCTGAAACACCTCGGCGAGGATCGCATCCTGTGGGGCACCGACTCGATCTGGTACGGCAGCCCGCAGGACCAGATCCAGGCGTTCCGCGCGTTCGAGATCAGCCGCGAGTTCCAGGAACGCTACGGTTATCCGGCGCTCGCGCCGGCGGCCAAGCGCAAGATCTTCGGGCTGAACGCCGCGCGCGTTTACGGGCTCAAGCCCGAGGCGATGCGCGGCAAGCTCGCGCGCGACCGCGTGCAGAAGACCAAGCTCGAGTATCTGAACGCGCCGGACCCGTCGTTCGCGACGCTCGGCCCGCGCACGCGGCGCGAGTTCATCGCGTTCCGGCAGTTGCACGGCGAGATGCCGTGACCGCGCCCGATCAGCGCCCCCCGCGCGTCGTTGCACTTGCGGCCGCGGCGCGCGGCGATCCGGCTGCTCGGGTAGGCTGGCGCCCTGCGCGACCCCGATGGCGCCTTGCGTCACCATGGACCGACTGTTCGTGATTCTGGGCTCGGCCAGCGCCTTCGTCGGCGTGGCCGCTGGCGCTTTCGGCGCGCACGCGCTCAAGGGCCGACTTGCGCCCGATCTGCTCGCGGCGTTCGAGGTCGGCGTGCGCTATCAGCTCGTACACGCGGTCGCGCTGCTCGCCGTTGCATGGGCCTGCACGCGCTGGCCCGGCGTGCTCGCGAGCGCGAGCGGCTGGTCGTTCGCCGCCGGCACGGTGTTGTTCTCCGGCAGCCTGTATCTGCTCGCGCTGACGGGCGTGCGCGCGTTCGGCGCGGTCACGCCCGTGGGCGGCATGCTTTTCCTCGCCGGCTGGCTGCTGCTCGCGACGGCGGCCTGGCGCGGCGCCTGAATCCGGCGCGCGCCGCCCGCGGCTGCGCGAAAGCGCTGCCGCTTTCCAGGAACGCGCGTTCGGCGTCGCGCGCCCGTCGAGCGAGTCCGCGACGCGCCGTTAAACTCGCTGCCTTCTGGAGGGAGTCCGCGATGGCCGCGCCCAGCGAAATCGAAAACATGGCGGTGTTCTGCGACTTCGAAAACATCGCGCTCGGTGTCGCCGAGGCGAAGTACGAGAAGTTCGCGATCCGGCTCGTGCTCGAGAAGCTGCTGGTCAAGGGCAGTATCGTCGTCAAGAAGGCGTACTGCGACTGGGAGCGCTACAAGTCGTTCAAGGCGCCGATGCACGAGGCCGCGTTCGAGCTGATCGAGATCCCGCACGTGCGCCAGTCGGGCAAGAACTCGGCCGACATCCGCATGGTCGTCGACGCGCTCGACCTGTGCTACACGAAGCCGCACGTCGACACCTTCGTGATCGTCAGCGGCGACTCGGACTTCTCGCCGCTGGTGTCGAAGCTGCGCGAGAACAACAAGACCGTGATCGGCATCGGCGTGCGCGCGTCGACCTCCGACCTGCTGGTGCGCAACTGCGACGAATTCATCTTTTACGACGACCTCGTCCGCGCCGACGAGTCGCAGCGCAAGAGCGCGGCCAAGCGCAAGGAGGCGAAGGAAGGCGAGCCGCGCGAACCGAAGAAAAAGACCAAATCCACGGAGAAGATCGTTGAACCGGCGGCCGCCGACGACCGCAAGTCCGCCGCGCTCGAGCTGGTGATGCAGACGTTCGAGGCGCTCGCGGCCGAACGCGGCGGCGACGAGAAGATCTGGCCATCGATGATCAAGCAGGCGCTGAAACGCCGCCGGCCCGACTTCAACGAATCCGCCTACGGCTACAAGAGCTTCGGCAAGCTGCTGGAGGACGCGCAGGAGCGCCGCCTGATTGCGCTCGTCAAGGACGAAAAGACCGGCCAATACATCGTCCGGCCGGCAGCGGCGGAGCGCTGAGCCAGGCCATGCGCGAGGATCCTCGCTTTCCCGGGCTGTTCATCGTCGATCACCCGCTGATCCAGCACAAGCTCACGCACATGCGTGACCGGACGACCTCGACGCGAACGTTCCGCGAGCTGCTCACCGAGATCACGTTGCTGATGGGGTACGAGGTCACGCGCTCGCTGCCGCTGGCCACGCGCCGCATCGAGACACCGCTTTGTCCGATGGACGCGCCGGTGATCGCCGGCAAGAAGCTCGTCGTCGTGCCGGTGCTGCGCGCAGGGCTCGGCATGGCCGACGGGCTGCTGAAGCTGATCCCCTCGGCGCGCGTCGGCCACATCGGGCTGTACCGCGACGAGAACAAGCGCCCGGTCGAGTACTACGTGCGGCTGCCCGAAATCGAGGACCGCGTCTTCATCGTCTGCGATCCGATGGTCGGCACCGGCTATTCGGCAGCGCACGCGGTCGACGTGCTGAAAAGGCGTGGCGTGACCGCCGATCGCATCCACTTCCTCGCGCTGGTCGCCGCGCCGGAAGGGGTCACGGTCTTCCGGGCCCATCACCCCGACGTCCCGATGTACGTCGCCTCGCTCGACGACCACCTGAACGACCACGCCTACATCGTTCCCGGACTCGGCGACGCCGGCGACCGGCTGTTCGGGACGAAGTGAAGGACTGAAGGGCAGGACATCGGGACAGGGGGAAAGCCTTTGGCTTGCCCCCGCGTCCCGGTGCCTGTGCGCCGAATGCGGTTTCTACGCGGCGCGGCGCTCGCGCGCGCGGCGATGCGCTGTCCAGCGGACAAGCAGCTCGCGCAGCCGCGCGGCGTCGAACGGCTTGGCGATGAAGTCGTTCATGCCGAGCGCGAGGCTTTGCTGCTGCTCCGAAGCGAGCGCGGCGGCCGTCAGCGCGATGATCGGCAGCTCGTCGGCGCCGTAGCGCTTGCGCAGCTCGACCGTGGCCTCGTGCCCGCTCATCACGGGCATGTGCACGTCCATCAGCACCGCGTCGAAGCGCCCGCGCTCGCGGTCGACCGCCTCGACGGCCTGGCGGCCGTCGGTCGCCTGCACGACCTCGACACCCCAGTTGGCGAGCAGCGTCTCCGCGATCAGCATGTTGACCGGGTTGTCCTCGACCACCAGCACACGCGCCCCTTGCAGTGCCGTGTCGGCGTCGACCGCCGCGCGTTCCGGCGCCGCGGCTGGCGCGGCGGCGCGTGCCAGCGCGACCTCGAACCAGAACGTGCTGCCGCGACCGACTTCGCTTTCGACGCCGACCGCGCCGCCCATCAACTGCGCGAGCTGGCGGCAGATCGACAGCCCCAGCCCGGTGCCGCCGAAGCGGCGCGTCGTCGTCTGGTCGGCCTGCATGAAGGGGCTGAACAGCCGCTCGCGCGCGGCGGCGTCGATACCGATGCCGGTGTCGGCGACGGCAAAGCGAACGCGCTGGCGGTCGGGCGCCTCTTCGCCGCGCGCCTCGACACACAGCTCGATGCGTCCGCGCAGCGTGAACTTGACCGCATTGGACAGAAAGTTGCCGAGGATCTGGCGGATGCGCACCGCGTCGCCACGTGCGTAGCGCAGCAACTGCGGATCGACGGTGAGATCGAAGGCGAGCCCGCGCTCGGAGGCGAGCGCGCGGTACGCGATGAAGGTCGAGTCGAGCAGCTCGCGCACGTCGAAGACCGCCTCGTCGAGCTCGAGTTTGCCCGCCTCGATCTTCGACAGATCGAGGATGTCGGAGATGATCGCTGCGAGCGACTGCGCGCTCTCCGCGATCAGCTCCAGGTATTCGCGCTGCTGCTCGCGGCCGACCTTCGGGTCGAGTGCGAGCCGCGTCAAACCCAGCAGCCCGTTCAGCGGCGTTCTGATCTCGTGGCTCGTGTTCGCGAGGAAGGCGCTCTTGGCGCGGTTGGCGGCCTCGGCCTCGTCGCGCGCGGCCGCCAGCCGGCGCTCCCACTCGCGCCGCTCGGTCACGTCCTCGACGATCCAGATCGTCCCGCCGCCGGCCGGGTCGCGCGGGTCGATCGCGCGCGCGCGCATGCGGCCGAGGAAGGTCGTTCCGTCGCGCCTGCCGATCGTCGCCTCGAAGTCGATGCCTTCGCCGCGCGCGAGCAGCGGACCGTAACGCCGCCCGACCTCGGCGTAATCCTGCGGCGTGGGCCACACCACCGCGCCCGGCTGCCCGATCAGCTCGTCCGCGTTCCAGCCGACCATCTCGGCAAAACGCGGGTTGACGTGCTGGAACACGCGGTCGCGCGTAAAGGCGATGCCGACCGACGCGTTCCTGAACATCGCCTCGTACTGCAGCCGCGCCTGCTCGATCTGCGTCACGTCGCGCGCGATCGTCACCGCGTACCGGTCCTCGTCGACCTCGAACAGCGCGCTGGACATCACGACCGATCGGACTTCACCGTCGGCGCGGCGCAGCCGCATCGGATAGTCGCGCACACGCCGCTCGGCGAACAGCGCCTGCACGAAGGCGGCGCGCTGCGCGGGGTCGGCCCACAGGCCCAGTTCATCCGTCGTGCGGCCGCGCGCGGCCGCCGCAGCGATACCGGTCAGGCGCGCGAAACCCTCGTTGGCGAGCACGACGCGCCCGCTTGCGGCTTCGGTCACGAGGATGCTGTCGGCGCCGGCCTCGAACAGTTGCGAGAACATCGCCTCGGAGCGCGCCAGCCGCGCTTCGGCGCGCTTGCGCTCGGTCAAATCGAAATAGATCGACAGGCTGGCCGGGCCGTCGGTGTGCTCGACGCGCACGACCGACGCCTGCACGACGAGGTCCTGCCCGTCGCGGCGCTGCATGCGGATCTCGGCGGTCGGCACCGAGCCGCCGACCGGCATTGTCTCCATCTGCGCGATGCGCTGCGCCGAAAACATCCGCGACTCCGGATGGTTCAGCTCGACCATCGCCAAGCCGGTCATCGCCTCCGCGGACGGGTAGCCGAACAGCTTCGCCGCGGCATCGTTGGCGAGCAGCACGAAGCCACGCCGGTGGACGATGAACGGCGACGGCGATCGCATGAACAGCTCGCGGTAGCGCCGCTCGCCAAGTTCGAGCGCGCGCCGAGCCTGGATCTCCTCGGTGACGTTGCGGCCGACGCCCCAGTAGCCGTGGAAGCGGCCCTGCGCGTCGAACACGGGTTCGCCGCTGACGCTGACGTACACCGGCCGGCCGTCGCGGTCGGTCCGCCGCATCACGAAGTTGCGGAACGGCCGGTGCGCTTCGAGATCGGCGCGGTGCGCGGCCCACTGCGCATCGGTCAGTTCCAGCTCGGGCAATTCCCAACGCGTCTTGCCGAGGTGCGCGTTCGGGGCGATGCCCGTCTTGCTTTCGACGGCGCTCGAGAGGTAGGTGAAGCGGAACTGCTCGTCCTGCTCCCAGTACCAGTCCGAGGCGATCGCCAGCAGCGCGCGGAAGCGGCTTTCCTGGGTCCTCGCCTCGGCGAGCGACGAGCGCACGATCCGCGCGAGCATCCACGAGAACAGCAGCGCCATCCCCAGCAGCAGCAGATGCGTCAGCAGCCGCGTCGGAAGCGGCATTGCGCCAAGCAGCGCAGCGCCGGGCAGCGCACCGCGCACCTCGGCGGCGTACATCGCAGCCAGCGCGGCCGCGCACGCTCCGGCAAGCGCGAGTGCGGCGCGCATGCCGACGACCACGCCGGCGACGATCACGGTGATCCCGTAGCTGCCCAGCAGCAGCAGGTGGATGCCGACCCCGGTGGCGACGGCATAGGAGGTCGCGCAGCCGAGCGTGGCGGCCAGCCCCGTCAGCACGCCGAGCCGCACTTGCCCCCTGCGCGCCAGCAGCGCGGCCGCCGCGAGCAGCACCGCGTAGGCCGCGGCGGTGGCCAGACCGACGTGCCGCGCCCGCTCGAGCGCGCCACCCTGCAGCGACAGCGCGACCGCGGCAGCCACCGCGCACACGACCGCACTTACGGCGAAGAACACCTTGGCGACGAGCGCAGCCTCGCCGTCGGGCGGCAACTGCGCGGAAGCGGAGCGGGACGGGGCGATCATCGTCGTCGGCGACCGATGCGGCAGGCCGCCGGCGTTGCGGCAGACCCGTCGGTCGCGGTCAATGTCGCACCGACGCGCGCGCTGCAACGGTGCGAATTTGAGCGAAAAGGCGGGGCAATTCGGCCCCTGCCCTACATCGAGATCGAGCCCTCGCGGAAGTCGGTGCGGTCGAGCCAGACGTTGACGAGCACGGGGCGCCCCGCGCGGGCCAGCTCGCGCGCGCGGGCGAGCGCCGGCTCGACCTCGGCGAACGTGCGCACCGCGATGCCCTCCGCGCCGAAACCGGCGGCCACACGGTCGTAGTCGGTGCGGGCCAGCACGGTGCCGACCGCGTCGCCGAGCAGCTTGACCTGCTCGCGGGCGATCTGCGTCCATCCGGCATCGTTGCCGACGACCGCGATCACCGGGATGCCGTGCCGAACGAACGTATCGAACTCGGCGAGGCTGAAGCCGCATGCACCGTCGCCGAAGAGGATCCACACTTCGGCGCCGGGCCGCGCCAGCGCCGCACCCAAGGCGAAACCCGCCCCTACGCCGAGCGTGCCGAAAGCGCCCGGATCGAGCCACGCCAGCGGCGCGCGCGGCCGCACGATATACGCGGCGGTGGCGACGAAGTCGCCGCCGTCGGCGACGAACACCGCACCGTCGCCGGCGCTGCGGTCGATCGCCCGCAAAAGCGCGAGCGGATTGACGTGCGCGCCGGGCGCGGCGGCGTCGCGGTCGATCTCGGCCTCGCGCGCGGCGTCGCGCGCGCGCAGCGCGGCGAGCCAGTCGTCGCGCGCGATCGTTCCGCACTTCGCCGCGAGCGTTTCGAGGAACAGGCCGGCGTCGCCGATCGCCGCCAGGTCCGGCCGGCGGTTCATCCGCGCCTCGCGCGCGCTGCGGTTGGCGGCGATCATCTTCGCCGAGCGGCGCACATGGCGCCCGTAGTCGAGCCGGAAGTCGCACGGCACGCCGGCGAGCAGCACGCAGTCGGCTTCGCGCAACGCCTGCCTGCGCTGGTGGCGAAGCTGCAGCGGGTGCTCGCGGCCGAGCAGTCCACGCGCCATGCCCGACAGATACACGGGGATGCCGAGCCGCGCGACCGCGGCGGCGATGCGCCGGGCCGCATCCGCGCAGGCCAGCGCCTGGCTACCGATCACCGCGAGCGGTCGGCGCGCGGCGGAAAGCAGCGCCGCCGCCCGCGCCACGTCCGCCTCGCGTACGCGCGGCGCGGACACCTCGCGCGCGCGCGCCGACCACGGCGCGGCGGACCCGGCGAACATCTTCTCGACGTGCCGGCGCAGATACCAGCGCAGCAACCGGTCGGCGAGCGCGGTGCCCTTGCCCCCCGCCTCCGCGTACCAGCGGCGAATGCTCGCCTCGTCGTACAGCAGATCGACCGGGCATTCGACGAACGCCGGCCCCGGAACGCCGTCGCGGGCGGCGGCGAACGCCTCTTCGACCGCGGGCGCGAGGTCGGCCACGCGCGTGACCTTGCGGAACAGCTTGACGTGCGGCGCGACGAGCGAGCGCTGGTCGATGTCCTGCAGCGCGCCGCGCCCCTGCAGCGCGGTCGGCGCGGCCCCGCCGAGCAGCACCAGCGACGACTGCGCGAGCTGCGCGTTCTTCAGCGCGGTGATCGTGTTGGCGACCCCGGGCCCCGCCGTCACCGCGGCCACCCCGGGCGTGCCGGTGAGCCGCGCGACCGCGGCGGCGGCGAACACCGCGGTGGCCTCGTCGCGCACGTCGACGACGCGGATACCGCGCGACTTGGCCGCCGTCAGGATCGGCGAGATGTGACCGCAGCACAGCGTGAAGACCACCCGCACGCCGTGCGCCTGCAAGGCGGCCGCCACACGGTCACCGCCGTGCGTTGCGATCGGTTCGGGTTTCATCGCATCCGGTCGATGGTCCTGCGCCGCGCTGGGTGATCCGGAGCCGGCTTCACCTGCTCGCCGCCCGCGCCACGTGCTCCTGCACGAGCACCTTGTAGTCGATCTTGCCGACGCGCGTCTTCGGCAGTTCGGTGCGGAACTCGATTTCGCGCGGACACGACCACTTGATCAGATTCTGCCGGCAGAACTCGATCAGCGCCTGCGCCGTGGCGTCGTTCGCCTGCGCCGGATCCTTCAGCACGACGAACGCCTTGACGCGCTCGACCTGCGACTCGTCGGGGACGCCGACCACGCAAGCTTCGGCGACCAGCGGGTGGCGGTACAGCACGCCTTCGACCTGCGCCGGATACACGTTGAAGCCCGACGACTTGATCATCCGCTTCAGCCGCACGGTGAAGTAGAAGAAGCCGTCTGCATCGCGCCGGCCCAGGTCGCCGGTGTGCAGCCAGGTGCGGCCGTCGGCGTGCACGCGCAACGTCTGACGCGTGGCCTCGGGGTCATCCAGGTAGCCCAGCATCACCGCGGGACCGGACACGCAGATTTCACCCTCCTCGCCGACCGGCGCTTCGTCGGTCGTTCCGGGCACGCAGATCTTCGCGAGCATGTCCGGAAAAGGCACGCCGATCGAGCGCTCGCGGTACTCGTTGACCGGCATCGCCATGATCGCGGTCACCGCTTCGGTCAGTCCGTAGCCCTCCAGCAGCTTGACCTTGCCGCCGCGTTCGGCGACGAGCTTCTCGAAGCGCTCCTTGACCGGACGCGGCAGCGTGTCGGCGCCGCAGAACGTTGCGCGCAGGCACGACAGATCCGCTTTCGCGAGCGAAGGGTCCTTCGACAGCGCGTCGAACAGCGTCGGCACGCCGACCAGCAGGTTCGGCCGCTTCTTGCGCAGCAGTTTCGCGACGACCTTCGCGTCGAAGATCGGCACCAGGATCGAGGTGCCGCCGGCCATGAACGCGGCGTTGACGCACACGCCGAGGCCGAAGCCGTGGAAGATCGGCAGGATCGCGAGGATCGAGTCGCCGCGCCCCATGCCGCCCCACGCGGCCGCCTGCATGCCTTCGGCGATGAAGTTGCGGTTCGACAGCACGATGCCCTTGGGCTCGCCGGTGGTGCCGCCGGAGAACAGGATCGCCGCCGGATCGTCGGTCTTCGCTTGCGCGGGCGGCACCGGCGGATGCGGCGCGCGCATCAGATCGTCCCACCAGCGAACGCGCGCATCGCCCGGCACCTTCGGGATCTTCCGCCCCTTGGTCAGCCAGAAACCGAACTTCTTGACCGGCGACAGGTAGTCCGGGATGCGCGCCAGCACGATGCGCTCGAGCGCCAGCCTGGGCTTGACCGCGGCAAAGCGGCCGTAGAACGCATCGAGCGTAAGCGCCACGCGCGCGCGGCTCGCGTTCAGGTAGTGCTCGATCTCGGGCGGCGTGGACAGCGGATGGATCATCGCCGGCAGCACGCCGAGCTTGTTCGCCGCGTAGAACGCGATCACGCCCTGCGGCGTGGTCGGCATCGAGATCAGCAGCCGATCGCCCGCCTTCATGCCCAGCGCGGCGAGCGCATCCGCGCACCGATCGATCGCGGCGACGAAGTCGCGGTACGTACAGGTCGTGTCCAGGAAATCCCACGCGACGGCGTCGGGCCGACGCTGCGCGCTGGCGGCGACCGCCTCGTACAGCGTGATCCGCGGATAGTCGAGGCTCGCCGGAACGCTGCCGTAAAAGCGCAGCCACGGACGTTCGCTCGCGATCATGGTCTCCTCTGCGTGTTCTGGTCGGACGTCCTGGGACGTCCGTGCATGCGCGCGCGCAGACGATGCTACGCCGCCCCGTGTCCGCCTGCGTCGCGCGGCAGCGCGGCCAACGTGGCGAGACACGCCGGACACAGGCAGCCGGTGCCGGGGTCCAGACGCTCGCGCGGCACCGCTGGGCGCCGCGCGCACCAGCAGCCGCCGGCATCGGCGATTGCGCAGCGAAACGCCGCCCCGCAGCGGGCGCAGCGCGATTCGTCCGGGGCTGCGTCGATCATGCGGCGATTGTCACACGCCTGCGACACAATGCGCCCCATGTCCGCTCGGCCATCGCGCGCGTTTGCGTACGTGCTGCTGCTCGCCTCGATGTCGCTGGTCGGCGTCTACGTCGCGCTGTCCAAGCCGCTGGTCGCGGCGATCCCCGTGTTCGCGCTCGCTTTCCTGCGCTTCGGCATCGCGGCGTTCGCGATGATCCCTTGGACGCGGCCCGCCGCGGGCGAGCCGCCGCTTTCGCGGCGCGAACATCGGCAGCTTTTCACGATGTCGTTCTTCGGCAATTTCCTGTTTTCGATCTGCATGCTGACCGGGGTTTCGCTGACGACCGCGACCGCAGCCGGCGTGATCCTCGCCACACTGCCCGCGGTCGTCGCGGTGCTGTCGCGAATCGTGCTCGGCGAGCGCCTGACGCGGCGCGCGCTCGCCGCGGTCGCGCTCGCGGTGATCGGCGTGGCGCTGCTGCAGTTCGCGAAGGCGGGCGCCGACGCGGCGCGCTCGGCCACGCTGCTGGGCGGTCTGCTGCTCTTCGGCGCGGTCGTCTGCGAGGCGACTTACGTGATCCTGGCCAAGCGGCTCGCGGCGACGCGTACGCCGCTGCGCGTGTCGGCGCTGATCAATCTGTGGGGGCTCGCGCTGATCGCGCCGCTCGGCCTGTGGCAACTGGCGCGCTTCGACTTCGGCACGCTCCGCGCCGGCGACTGGGCGCTGCTCGTGTTCTATTCGCTCGCCGCGAGCCTGTTCGCCGTGTGGCTGTGGATGGCCGGAATGAAGCACGTGCAGGCCAGCCAGGCGGGGGTGTTCACGGTCGCGCTGCCGGTCGCCGCAACGCTGGTCGGCGTAGGGCTGCTCGGCGAGTCGTTCACGGCGCTGCACGCCGCCGCGCTCGCGCTGGCGGCCGCAGGCATCCTGTTGATCGCCACTGACCCTCGGCAGCGACACCGGCCTGGACGCACGGCGCCGTGATTCAGCGGACCCGCGCGAGCGCCGCATCGAGCAAAGGCAACACCAGCGCGCGGACGTCGACGCGCGCGCGGATCCGCGCGAGCAGCAGGAACGAACCGACCAGCTTGCGGTGCAGGAAGATCGTCTCCGGTGGCGGCGCGCGCAGCAGTCCGCGCCGCCACGCGAGGTCGAAGCCGAGCGCGCGGGCGCGAGCCGGCAGGTCGGAGGCGGCGAAGTCGTACGCGCCGCGATGGCGCAGCGGTTCGCAGACGAGCTGGATGACGTCGACCGCGGCGCGCACGCGTTCGGGCGGATCGTCGCGCGCGACGTAGCCGATCGCCATCGCACCGCGCGCGACCGCGTCGAGGTCGCCGTCGATCGCCGCGCGCGTGATGCGCGCGTAGTTGGCGACGAACGCGGGCGTGAACACGCGCGTCGAACCGAAGTCGAGCAGCACGACACGGCCGCCCGGCTGCACCAGATAATTGGCGAAATTGGGGTCGGTCTGCATCACGCGGAACTCGAAAAGTTCGCGGAACATCAACTGCTCGAGCAGCGCGCCGACCGCGTCGCGCCGCGCCTGCGGCACCGCGTCGGCCGCAAGCGACTCGAGCGGCGCGCCCTCGACGTAGTCCATCGCCATCACGCGCGCGGTCGTCAGGTCGCGATGCACGCGCGGAACGACGACCCGCGGTTCGTCGGCGACCAGCTTCGCGAAGTGTTCGAGGAAGCCCGCTTCGGCGCGGTAGTCGGCTTCCTGCAGCAGTTGCCGCTTTGCCTCGGCGACCAGCCCGGCAATGTCCATTTCGAGCGGCAGCAGGTTGAGCAAGCGCAGCAGCGCGGCGACGTTTTCGACGTCGCTCGCGATCGACCGCGCCACCCCCGGATACTGGATCTTCAGCGCCAGTTCGCGGCCATCGACGGTGCGCGCGCGGTGCACTTGCCCGATCGACGCCGCGGCGATCGGCTCCCAGTCGAAGCGCGCGAAGCGCCGCTCCCAGCCCTTGCCGTATTCGCGCCCGAGCACGCGGCGCAATTGCTCGACCGGCATCGGCGCCGCTTCAGCGCGCAGCACTGCGAGCGCCTGCGAGAATTCCGGGGGCAGCACGTCGTCGCCCTGCAGCGACATCAACTGCCCGAGCTTCATCGCCGCGCCGCGCAGCCGCGCGAGCCGCTCGGCGAGCCGCTTCGCGTTCGCCGCCGTCAGCAGCGCGGGGCCGGCGGCGGGCTGCCGCCCTGCGAGTCGCCGCAGCCCCTCAAGCGCACCGCCGACGGCCAGTTCGCCGGCCGCCAGCCCCAGACGCGCCAGCCGCCCGAGTCGGGTCTGCGGCACCGGGGCCGCCTTGCGCTTCACTTCGATTCAGCGGCCTGCGCGCGCCGGCGAGCGAAGTCGACGAACCGGTCAAGGCTCGCCGGGTTGGCCATCGCGTCCGGATGCGCGACCTTCTCGAGCGGGTGGCCGAGCAGCAGCCGCTTGATCGGCAGCTCCATCTTCTTGCCCGACAGCGTGCGCGGCACTTCGGCGATCGCGATGATCTCGTCGGGCACGTGCCGCGCCGACAACGCCTCGCGGATGCGCGCGACGATCCGCCGCTTCAGCGCGTCGTCGAGCGCCACGCCGGGACGCAGCACGACGAACAGCGGCATGTACGAGGCGCGGCCGAGGTATTCGAGATCGACGACCAGCGAGTCGAGCACCTCCGGAATCGCCTCGACCGCGCGGTACAGCTCCGCGGTGCCCATGCGGATGCCGTGCCGGTTGATCGTCGCATCGGACCGGCCGTAGATGATTCCGCCGACCGCTTCGGGGCGCGGCACGAGCCGCAGCCAGTCGCCGTGCCGCCAGACGCCGGGGTAGGCGTCGAAATAGCTTTCGCGGTAGCGACGACCCTCGGGGTCGTTCCAGAAGTAAAGCGGCATCGAAGGAAACGGCGCCGCGCAGACCAGCTCGCCGACCTCGTCGAGCACCGGACGGCCCGCGTCGTCCCACGCCTCGACCTTCAGCCCCAGCGCGCGGCACTGCATTTCGCCTTCGTACACCGGCAGCGTCGGCAGCCCGGTCAGGAAAGCGCCGGCGAGATCCGTTCCCCCGGCGATCGAAACGAGCCAGACGTCGCGCTTGACGTGCGAATACACCCAGCGATACGCCTCGGGCGGCAGCGGCGATCCGGTCGAGCCGAGCGTGCGCAGCGCCCCGAGATCGGCGATCCGCGCCGGCTCGATGCCGGCCTTCATGCAGTTCGCGTAGAACGCGGCGCCGGCGCCGAAGAAGTCGATGCGCTCGTCGGCGACGAAGCGCCACAGCGCACCCAGGTCCGGCCAGCCGGGATTGCCGTCGTACAGGCAGCTCGTCGCGCCGACGAGCAGGCTCGAGAACTGCACGTTCCACATGATCCAGCCGGTGCTCGTGTACCAGTGGAAGCGGTCGCCCGCCTGCACGTCGCGATGCAGCCCGATGCCCTTCAGCGCTTCGACCAGCACGCCGCCGTGGCCGTGCACGATCGCCTTCGGAACGCCGGTCGTTCCGGACGAGTAGACGATCCACAGCGGATGATCGAAGGCGACCTGCTCGGTGCGCAGTCCGGGCGCGCGCGCAATGAGGTCCGCCCACGCAAGCGCGCCGGGAAATCTCGACGCGTCGACCGACTCGCCGAGCACCGGCACGATCGCGGTGTGCGCGAGCGTGGGCAGCGCAGCGCAGATTTCGGCGACCACGTTCGCGCGGTCGTAGTCCTTGCCGCCGTAGCGATAGCCGTCGCACGCGATCAGAAGTTTGGGCTCGATCTGGCGGAAGCGGTCGAGCACGGCGACCGGCCCCATGTCGGGCGAGCACACCGACCACACCGCGCCGACCGATGCGCAGGCGAGAAACGCGACCATCGTCTGCGCAACGTTCGGCAGGTAGGCGACGACGCGATCGCCGGGCATCACACCGAGCGAACGCAGCCGCTCGGCGAGCGACGCGACCTGCCGCTGCAGCTCGCGCCACGACAGCTCGGCGCGCGCGCCGGACTCGTTGCGCGCGACGATCGCCGGCTGTGCGTCGGTCGCGTGGCGGAACACCTGGTCGACGATGTTCAGCCGCGCGCCCTCGAACCAGCGCGCGCCGGGCATGCGCGGCGCGTCGAGCACGCGCGCGTAGGGCTGCGAGGCGCGCACGTCGAAGAACTGCCAGACCGCGCTCCAGAAGCCTTCGACATCGGTCGTCGACCAGCGCCACAGCGATTCGTAGTCGGCGAACTGCAGCCCGCGGTTGTGCGTGAGCCATTCGACGAACGCGGTGATCCGCGCGCGGCGGATGCGTTCCTCGGACGGTCTCCAGATCGGTTCGGCAGGCGGCGTGCGTTCCATGGCGGCCAAGGATGCGCAGCATTCCGGGCGGCGTCAACCTGGCGGCGCAAGCGCGGCCGTGGCGGGCGGCTATCCTCGCGCGCATGACGATGCTTTCGTTGCTCGATGCGCAGCTCGCATTCGGCGACCTGCCGCTGCTCGATCGCGCGCAGCTCGCGGTGGACGATGGCGACCGCATCGGGCTGATCGGGCGCAACGGCAGCGGCAAGTCGTCGCTGCTTGCCGTAATCGCGGGCCGCATCGCGCTCGACGGCGGCGAGATCAAGCGACGCGACGGGCTGCGCATCGTGCTCGTCGAACAGGAACCCGTGCTGCCCGCCGCACGCACGCTGCGCGAAAGCCTGCTTGCGCGCGGCGCGATCGAACGGCTGCACGACGAGCGCGAGCGCTGGCGCGCCGAGGCGCGGCTGGCCGAGCACCTGCACCGCTTCGGGCTGGACGGCCACACGAATCCGGGCGCGGCTTCGGGCGGCGAACGCAAGCGCGGCGCGCTCGCGCTGGCGGCTGCCCTGCAGCCCGACCTGCTTCTGCTCGACGAGCCGACCAACCATCTCGACATCGACGCAATCGCGCAGCTCGAAGCGCTGCTCGCCGACAAAGGCGCGCCGACGCTGATCGTCATCACGCACGACCGCGCGTTCCTCGACCGAGTCGCCACGCGCATCGTCGAGCTCGATCGCGGCGTGCTGCGCGCGTACCCGGGCAACTACGGCGACTACCAGCGGCGCCGCGAAAGCGAGCTGCAAGCGGAGCAAAAGGCC
The DNA here is from genome assembly GCA_964539745.1 of uncultured Burkholderiaceae bacterium. Classification (GTDB taxonomy): domain Bacteria; phylum Pseudomonadota; class Gammaproteobacteria; order Burkholderiales; family Burkholderiaceae_F; genus DSNY01. Next base: position 24,941 of record CAZIJU010000049.1, read on the forward strand.
GCGCGACGCTTCGACAGGTTCTGGGCGCAGGAAGAAGCGTGGATCCGCAAGGGCATCGAGGCGCGCCGCACGCGCAACGCCGGCCGCGTGACACGGCTCGCAGCGCTGCGACGCGAGCGCGCGGCGCGGCGCGAGCAGCTCGGCAACGTCAAGCTGCAGCTCGACGCGGGCGAACGCTCGGGCAAGCTGGTTGCCGAGCTGGAGCACATCGACAAATGCTTC
>CAZIJU010000050.1:0-24969 GCA_964539745.1 uncultured Burkholderiaceae bacterium
CGCATCCTGCGCGGCGACCGGATCGGTCTGATCGGCCCCAACGGTGCTGGCAAGAGCACGTTGCTGAAACTGATCGTCGGCGCGCTCGCGCCCGACTGCGGGACGGTGCGGCTCGGAACAAATCTGCTGGTCGCGTACTTCGATCAGATGCGCGAGGCGCTCGATCCGGGCAAGACGGTCGCCGAGACGATCGCGCCGGGGTCGGACTGGGTCGAGATCGGCGGCGAGCGCAAGCACGTGATGAGCTATCTCGGCGACTTCCTGTTTCCGCCGCGGCGCGCATCGGCGCCGGTGGCCACACTGTCGGGCGGCGAACGCAACCGGCTGCTGCTCGCGCGGCTGTTCGCGCAGCCGGCCAACCTGCTCGTGCTCGACGAGCCGACCAACGATCTGGACATCGAATCGCTCGAACTGCTCGAGCAGACGCTGCAGGACTACGACGGCACGCTGCTGCTCGTCAGCCACGATCGCGCGTTTCTCGACAACGTCGTCACGCAGACGATCGCCGCCGAAGGCGACGGCGCGTGGAAGGAGTACGTCGGCGGCTACTCGGACTGGCTTGCGCAGCGGCCTTCGCCCGCTGCCGCCGCACGGGCCGGTCGCGCGGGCGAGGGGCTCGCGCACGGTGCGCACCGCGCCGCGCCGCCGGCGCGCAGGCGGGGCGAGGGGTCGAAGCAAAAGCTCGGCTTCAACGAGCAACGCGAGCTCGAATCGCTGCCCGACGAGATCGAGGCGCTCGAACGCGAGCTGTCCGCTTTGACCGAGGCGATGAGCGCTGCCGACTACCACCGGCGCGGCGCCGAAGCGATCCGCGCCGACCGCGCGCGCGCCGAGGCGATCGAACGGCTGCTCGCCGAGAAGTTCGACCGCTGGGCCGCGCTCGAGGACCGGGCGAAAGCGGCGGGATCCTGAGCGCGGTTATGCTTGCCGCAAACAGGGCGGCGCGCAGGTGCGCCCCGCCACGCAAGTCGAGGAGACACGCAATGAATCGCGCCGCCACGCTGGCCGATCTCGACCGCCGCCAGTCGCTGCATCCGTACACGAACCTGCGCAGGCACGAGGAGCGCGGCCCGGTGATCATGGCGCGCGGCCGCGGCGTCTACGTCTACGACGCGGAGGGGCGCGAATACATCGAGGGCTTGGCCGGTCTGTGGTGCTGCTCGCTCGGCTTCTCGAACGAACGGCTGATCGCCGCCGCGACGAAGCAGCTCGCCACGCTGCCCTACTACCACGGCTTCGCGCACAAGACCTCGGACGTCGCGATCGAGGCCGCGCGCGAGCTGCTCGCGATCGCGCCCGGGAAGATGGCGCGCGTGTTCTTCGGCACGAGCGGATCGGACGCCAACGACACCGCGATCAAGCTCGTGCGCTACTACAACAATGCTCTCGGCCGGCCGAACAAGAAGAAGATCATTGCACGCACCAAGGGCTACCACGGCGTCAGCGTCGCCGCGGCGAGCCTGACGGGGCTGCCGCACCTGCACACCGGCTTCGATCTGCCGGGACCTGGTGTGCTGCACACCGATTGCCCGCACCACTGGCGCTTCGCGCAGCCCGGCGAAAGCGAAGAAGCGTTCGCCGCGCGCCTGGCGCGCAGTCTCGAGCAGTTGATCGAGCGCGAAGGGCCGGAGACGATCGCCGCGTTCATCGCCGAACCGGTGATGGGCGCGGGCGGCGTGATCCCGCCGCCGGAGGGTTACTTCGACCTCGTGCAGCCGATCCTGAAGCAGCACGACATCCTGATGATCGCCGACGAGGTGATCTGCGGCTTCGGCCGCACCGGCCAGATGTGGGGCAGCCAGACCTACGACATCGAGCCCGACATCGTCACCTGTGCGAAGGCGCTGACCGGAGGCTACGTGCCTTTTTCGGCGACGCTGATTTCGCAGCGCGTGTACGAGCCGATCGCCGAGCAGTCGGCGAAGATCGGCACCTTCGGCCACGGCTACACGTACTCCGCGCATCCGCTCGGGGCGGCGGTTGCGATCGAGGCGATGAAGATCTACCGCGAGGTCGACATCGCCGCGCGCGTGCGCTCGCTCGCGCCGCGGTTCCAGGAGGGATTGCGCGCGTTCGCCGCCAGCCCGATCGTCGGCGAGGTTCGCGGCGTGGGGCTGATCGCCGCGGTCGAGCTGGTCAAGGACAAGGCGACGAAAGAATCGTTTCCGCCGTCCGCGGCGATCGCCGGCCATTTCGCCGAACGCGCGCACGCGCACGGGCTGGTACTGCGCCCGCTCGGCGAGGCGGTGGCGCTGTGTCCGCCGCTCACGATCGAACCGGCCGAGATCGACGAGATGCTCGCGCGCTTTGCGCGCGCGCTGCGCGATACCGAGGCGTACGCCGAGCGTTTCCGCTAGTCCGCGCCGATGAGCTTCGTCGTTTTCGAGCGCGTCTGCAAGACGTACGACGGCATTTCCAACGTCGTCGACGCGCTCGATCTCGCCATCGCCGAAGGCGAGTTCCTTTCGCTGCTCGGGCCGTCGGGATCGGGCAAGACGACGACGCTGATGATGCTCGCCGGCTTCGAGCGGCCCACCGCCGGCCACATCCGGCTGCGCGGCAAGCCGATCGACGAGGCCCCGCCGTACAAGCGCAACTTCGGCATGGTCTTCCAGAACTATGCGCTGTTTCCGCACATGACGGTCGGCGAGAACCTGGCGTTTCCGCTCACCGTTCGCAAGCTGCCGCGCGCGCAGATCGAGGCGCGCGTCAAGCGCGCGCTCGACATGGTGCAATTGCCGGGCTTCGAGGCGCGGCTGCCGGCGCAGCTTTCGGGCGGGCAGCAGCAGCGCGTCGCGGTCGCGCGCGCGCTCGTGTTCGAGCCGCAGCTCATTTTGATGGACGAACCGCTGGGCGCACTCGACAGACAGTTGCGCGAGCAGATGCAGCTCGAGCTGCGCAGCCTGCACGAACGGCTCGGCATCACGACCGTGTACGTCACGCACGACCAGGCCGAGGCGCTGACGATGTCGGACCGCATCGCCGTGTTCCATCGCGGCCGCATTCAGCAGATCGACGATCCGCAGACGATCTACGAGCAGCCGGCGAATCTGTTCGTCGCATCGTTCATCGGCGAAAGCAACCGGCTCGCCGCACGGCTCGTCGAGATCCGCGACGACGGCCATTGCATCGCGGAAGTGGGCGGCGGCGTGCGCGTCCGCGGTCGTGCGGCGGGTGCGTGCCGCGCGCCGGCGCAGGCCACGCTTTCGGTTCGACCGGAGCGCATCGCGATTGCCGGGCCCGACGATCCGGCCGGCGACGACAACGCGCTGCCGGGACGCGTGCAGGAGACGATCTTTCTCGGCGGGCACGTTCGCGTGCGGCTGCGCGGCGCAGCCGGCGAGATCGTCGCCAACGTGCCCGTGCAGGCGGCGCGGGCGATCCCGCCGGTGGGCTCCGCGGCGGTCGCGCGCTGGCCGGCCGCGAGTACAGTGGCGTTTCCGGACTGAGGTTCTTTCGTGGAGGGGAGACGATGAAGAGCAGGACATTGCGCGCGGCGCTTGCCGTCGGGGTGGCACTGGCGGTCGGCAGCACGGCGGCGTTCGCGCAGGGGCGGCCGCTGTCGGTGATTTCGTGGGGCGGCGCCTACCAGGACGCGCAGAAGGAGGTCTACTTCAAGCCGTTCATGGAGAAGACCAAGATCAAGATGGTCGACGAAAGCTGGGACGGCGGCATCGGCGTGCTGCGCGCGAAGCTGCAGGGCGGCGCCAACAACTGGGACGTCGTGCAGGTCGAGAGCGAAGAGCTGCTGCTCGGCTGCGAGGAAGGGCTGTTCGAGAAGCTCGACTGGTCCAAGCTCGGCGGCCGCGACAAGTTCCTCAAGGATGCGGTGCACGATTGCGGCGTCGGCGCGATCGTCTACAACTTCGTGCTCGCGTACGACGGCGACAAGATCAAGGACGGGCCGAAGAGCTGGGCCGACTTCTGGGACGTCAAGAAGTACCCCGGCAAACGAGCGCTGCGCAAGGGCCCGAAGACGAATCTGGAGATCGCGTTGCTGGCCTACGGCGTGCCGCCGGCGGAGGTCTACAAGGTGCTTTCGACGCCCGCCGGCGTCGACCGCGCGTTCAGCAAGCTCACGCAACTGAAGCCGCATCTGATCTGGTGGGAAAAGGGCTCGCAGCCGCCGCAGATGCTCGCCTCCGGCGAGGCCGTGATGGTCTCGGCGTACAACGGTCGTATCGCCGCCGCCAACAAGACCGACAAGAAGAACTTCAAGATGAGCTGGAACGGCAGCCTGTACACGATCGACTCGTGGGTGATCATGAAGGGCTCGCCGAACAAGGCGCAGGCCGAGGCCTTCCTCGCCTTCGTCAGCGACCCGCAGAACCAGAAGAACCTGCCGCCGAAGATCCCCTACGGCATCACGCACGTCGCCGCGACCGCGCTGGTCGACAAGGCCGTGCTGCCGGATCTGCCGACCAATCCGGCGAACCTGAAGGTTTCGCTGTACCTGAACGACAAGTTCTGGTTGGAAAACCTCGACAAGCTGAACCAGCGGTTCAACGCCTGGCTCGCAAAGTAACCTGCTCGCGGCTATTCCGGACGCGTTGAACACGCGCCGGAATAGCGCTGGCCTCCGAGACGACATCGACGGCGTCGAAGCGGCTCAACGCTCGGGTGCGCCGCGACCCATGGCTGCTTCAGCCCGGATCGGCGATCGTTCGCTCGCGCAGCAGCTCGCTCGCGCCGAGCGCGCGCGCAAACTGAAGGCGGTGCTGCTCACCGCGCCGCTACTGCTGTTCCTGCTGCTGACCTTCATCGGCCCGATCGGCGCGCTGCTGACGAAGAGCTTCGTCGACACCGAGCTCGCCGAAGCGCTGCCGAACGTCACGCGCGAGATCAAGCGCTGGGATGGCCGCGCGCCGCCCGACGAAGCGACCTTCGCCGCGCTGATCGACGACGTGCGCGCCGCACGCGGCGGCGGAACGCTGGCACCGGCGGCCACGCGGCTGAACTACGACCTGAGCGGCTTCCGCACGCTGCTGTTTTCGACCGCACGCGCGCTGCCCGAGCGGCTCGAAACGTCTGCGCGCGAGACGCTGCTCGGCATCGATCCGAAGTGGGGCGAGATCGAAACCTGGGGCGCGATCGCGCGCGCGTCGGGGCCGGCGACCTCGCTGTATCTGCTCGCCGCAGTCGATCTGAAGCGCACCGCCGACGGCCGTATCGTCGGCGCGCCGCGCGAGGAGGCGATCTTCGTGCAGGTGCTCGGCCGCACGTTCGCGATCGCCACCGCGGTCACCGTGTTGTGCCTGGTGCTCGGCTATCCGCTCGCGTACGTCCTCGCGACGCTGCCCGCGCGCAGCGCGAACCTGCTGCTGGTGTTCGTGCTGCTGCCGTTCTGGACGTCGCTGCTGGTGCGAACGTCCGCGTGGATCGTGCTGTTGCAGCACGAAGGCGTGCTGAACTCCGCGCTGCTGCAGGCGGGATTGATCGAGGCGCCGCTGGAGCTGCTGTACCGGCGCGCCGCCGTCTACACGGCGATGACGCACGTGCTGCTGCCGTTCATGGTGCTGCCGCTGTACGCGGTGATGCGCACGATTCCGCCGGTGCACGTGCGTGCCGCGCTTTCGCTCGGCGCGCGGCCGTCGACCGCGTTCTGGCGCGTCTACGCGCCGCAGACGCTGCCGGGCGTGGGGGCGGGCGTGCTGATGGTCTTCATCCAGGCGCTCGGCTACTACATCACGCCGGCGCTGGTCGGCGGGCCGGACGATCAGATGCTCAGTTATTTCGTCGCCTTTTACGCGAGCAAGACGATCAACTGGGGCATGGCCGCCGCGCTTTCGCTCGCGCTGCTGGCGGCCACCATCGCGCTGTACTACGTATACGACCGCCTGGTCGGCATCGACAGGATACGCATGGGATGACGCCGGCTTACGAAACGACGACCCAACGCATCGCGCGCTACGCGCTGTGGACCTTCGCGGCGCTCGTGCTCGCCTTCCTGGTCGCGCCGATCGGCGTGATCGTCCCGCTGTCGTTCTCGGCGGGGTCGTTCCTGCACTTTCCGCTGCCGGGGCTGTCGCTGCGCTGGTACGAGGACTTCTTCACCTCCGAGCTGTGGCTGCCGGCGCTGAAGAACAGCCTGATCGTCGGCGCCGGCGCGACCGTCATCGCGACCTCGCTCGGCACGCTCGCGGCCTTCGGCTTCTGGCGCGCGCGCTTTCCGGGCCGCCGGCTGCTGTTCGCGGTGCTGCTGTCGCCGCTCGTCGTTCCGGTCGTCATCGTCGCGGTCGGCGTGTATTTCGCGTTCGCGCGGGTCGGGCTCGTCGACGGCTACCTGGGACTCACGCTCGCGCACGCCGCGCTCGGCAGCCCGTTCGTGCTGGTCACCGTGCTGTCGACGCTGGCGGGCTTCGACCGCAACCTGCTGAACGCCGCAGCGAGCCTCGGCGCGCCGCCGTGGCTCGCGTTCCGCAAGGTCGCGCTGCCGATCATCTTTCCCGGCGTCTTTTCCGGTGCGCTGTTCGCGTTCGCGACCTCGTTCGACGAGGTCGTCGTGGCACTCCTGCTGACCGGTCCGGGCCAGCGCACGCTGCCGCGCCAGATGTTCGCCGGCATCAACGACAACATCAGCCTGACGATCACCGCGGCCGGCACGCTGCTGGTGCTGCTCGCGTGCCTGCTGCTGGTCGCGGCCGAGTTGCTGCGGCGGCGCTCGGAGCGCTTGCGGCTTCGCCCGCCCGGCTGAAACGTCACACGGCCGCGGCGGCGAAGCCGGCACTGACCCACCTGACCGCCTTCGGGCTCTGCAACGAAGCGTTACAACTTCAACGCCTTTCGTCTTGTCGCCCGTACGCGCATCGCGACAATGCGCGTTAGGAAGACAGATCGAAGATCCGAGCGGTTGGTTTTCCGCAGGAGAATCGCGATGAGAGTCCTGAAGATCCTGATGGCCGCGCTCGCGGCCACGTCGGCGTTGCTGGCCGCCGTCCAGCCCGCGCAAGCGCATGACCGCTGGCGCGGCGGCATCTTCCTGCACTTCGGTTATCCGGGCCCGTACTACTGGGTGCCGCGCTACTACTATCCACCACCCGTCTATTACTACCCGCCGCCACCGGTCATCGTCGCGCCGCCGCCCGCGCCACCGACCTACGTCGAGCGCGATGACGAAGCCGCGCCGCCGCAGACGCAGTGGTGGTACTGGTGCCCGAGCGCAAAGGGCTACTACCCGTACGTGAAGGAATGCCCGGGCGGCTGGCAGCGGGTGCCGCCGCAACCGACGAATTGACGACGACCCGCGCGGAGCCCGCCATGCGAAACACTTTCAAGCTCGTGCCGCTGGCCGTCGCGCTCGGTCTGGCCGGCTGTGCGAGCGTTCCGACCGGACCGTCGCTGCAGGCGCTGCCCGGACGCGCCAAGTCGTTCGAAGCGTTCCAGTACGACGATGCGGTCTGCCGCGACTACGCGCTCGCGCAGATCGGCGGGCGGTCCGCCGGCGACCGAGCCAACGAGGCCGCAGCCGCCAGCGCCGTCGCGGGCACCCTGATCGGCGCGGCCGCCGGCGCAGCGATCGGCGGCAACAGCAGCGCAGCGGGTGTCGGCGCCGGGCTGGGGCTGGTCACCGGATCGATGATCGGCGCCGGCGAATCGCAGGGTTCGTACTACGCATCGCAGCAGCGCTACGACGCCGCGTATTACCAGTGCATGTACGCGAAAGGGCACAAGGTCCCCGTGTACGGGCGTTACGGACAGGCGCCGCGCCGGCCGGTGCCGCCCCCGCCGCCGCCCTCGTACGCGCCGCCGGTGTACCCCCCGGCGAACCTGCCGCCGTCGGCCTACCCGCCACCGAACGCGCCGCCGCCACGGTAGACGGGCTCGCGGCGGGCCGAGCGCCCGCGCCGCGCTCGTCTCGGCCTATCGAGCATCACCCGACCTCGTCGCACTGCCACCCCGCGTTTCGATTTCGCGGCTGCGCACGCCGGTTCTGTCATCCCGACCCCGGCGCTGAGCCGGGGGAGGAATCCGGGCGTTGCGGACGGCGGAGATTCCTCGCCTTCGGCTCGGAATGACGAGGAAGTGTGGGCTCGGAATGACGAGAGAGTGTGGGCTCGGAATGACGAGAACGTGCGGGCTCGGAATGACGAGAAAGCGTGGGCTCGGAACGACCAGCGGTGCGGCTCGGAATGACGATACCTGTGGGCGACAAATGTCGACCACAGATGTCACAAAGATGGTTAATGCTCTACAGGCTCAGCGCACCATCACGCGCGCATCGGCCTGCGCGCAGGCGTCGACGACCGCGACCGCGGACATGTTGACGATGCGCCGTACCGTCGACGCCGGGGTCAGAATGTGCACGGGCTGCGCCGCACCGAGCAGGATCGCGCCGATGGTGATGCCGCCGCCGGCGGTCACGCGCAGCGCGTTGTACGTGATGTTGGCCGCGTCGACGTTCGGCATCACCAGCAGGTTCGCTTCTGCCGGCAGGCTCGAATCGGGCATCAGCGAATCGAGCACGGACTTCGACAGTGCTGCGTCCGCCTGCATCTCGCCGTCGACCGCGAAGTCGGGTTCGCGCGCGAGCACGAGTTCGAGCGCCTCGCGCATCTTCTGCGCGCTCGGCGCCTCCGAGCTGCCGAAGCTCGAGTGCGACACCAGCGCGACCGTCGGCACCAGGCCGAAGCGGCGCACCGCTTCGGCGGCGAGCATCGTCATCTCGGCGATCTGCGCGGCGCTCGGATCGACGTTGACGTGCGTGTCGCAGATGAAGACCTGACGGTTCGGCAGGATCAGAAGCTGCATCGCCGCGAACGTCTTGACGCCGGGTCGCATGCCGATCACGTTGCGCACGTACTTCAGGTGGTCGGCGTAGCCGCCGACGGTGCCGCACAGCATCGCGTCGGCGTCACCTCGACGCACCAGCATCGCGCCGATCAGCGTCGTTCGCGTGCGCACCTCCGCCTGCGCGAGCGCGCGGGTGACGCCTTTGCGCTTGGTCAACTGGTAATACTCGCTCCAGGTGTCGCGATAGCGCGGATCGTCGAGCACGTTGACGACCTCGACGTCGCGATCGAGCCGCAGCCGCAGCCCGTAACGCTCGATCCGCATGCGGATCACATCGGGCCGGCCGATCAGGATCGGCCGCGCGATGCCTTCGTCGACGACCACCTGCGCGGCGCGCAGAACGCGTTCTTCTTCGCCCTCGGCGTAGATCAGCCGCCTCGGCGACTTCTTCGCCGCCGCGAACACCGGCTCCATCGTGCTGCCGGACTGGTAGACGAAGCGGCGCAGCTTCGCGCGATACGCGTCCAGATCGGCGATCGGCCGCGTGGCGACACCGGTTTCCATCGCCGCCTTCGCCACCGCCGGCGCGATGCGCTCGATCAGCCGCGGGTCGAAGGGCTTCGGGATCAGGTACTCGGGGCCGAAGCGCAGTCCGTCGGCGCCGTAGGCGCTCGCGACCTCGTCGGGAATCTCGGCATGCGTCAGATCGGCGAGCGCGCGCACGGTCGCGAGCTTCATCGCCTCGTTGATCGTCGTGGCACCCACGTCCAGCGCGCCGCGGAAGATAAACGGGAAGCACAGCACGTTGTTGACCTGGTTCGGGTAGTCGGAGCGCCCGGTGCCGATGATCGCGTCAGGCCGCACCGCCTTGGCGACCTCCGGCAGGATCTCCGGCATTGGATTGGCCATCGCCAGAATGATCGGTTGCGGCGCCATCGTCTTGACCATCTCCGGCGTCAGCACACCCGGCCCCGACAGCCCGAGGAAGATGTCCGCGCCCGGCATCGCGTCGGCGAGCGTGCGCGCGGCCGTTTCGCGTGCGTAGCGCGCCTTGCTCTCGTCCAGCCCCGGACGGCCGACGTAGACAACGCCCTTGCTGTCGGCGACCAGCACGTTCTCGCGCCTCAGACCGAGGCTGGCGAGCAGGTCGAGGCAGGCGATCGCCGCCGCACCGGCGCCGCTGCAGACGAGCTTCGCCCGCGCGATGTCCTTGCCGACGAGCCGCAGCCCATTCAACACTGCCGCGGCGGCGACGATCGCGGTGCCGTGCTGGTCGTCGTGGAAGACCGGGATCTTCATCCGCTCGCGCAGCTTGCGCTCGACGTAGAAGCACTCGGGGGCCTTGATGTCCTCGAGGTTGATCCCGCCGAACGTCGGCTCGAGCGCGGCGATCACTTCGACGAGTCGGTCCGGGTCGCGCTCGGCGATCTCGATGTCGAAGACGTCGATTCCGGCGAACTTCTTGAACAGGCACGCCTTGCCTTCCATCACCGGCTTGCCCGCGAGCGGGCCGATATTGCCGAGCCCGAGAACGGCGGTTCCGTTGGTCACGACCGCGACCAGGTTGCCGCGCGCGGTCAGCGTGTACGCCTCGCCTGGATCGCGCACGATCTCGTTGCAGGCCTCGGCCACACCGGGCGAGTATGCGAGCGCCAGATCGCGCTGCGTGACCATCGCCTTGGTCGGAACGACCGAGATCTTTCCCGGCGTGGGCTGGCGGTGATACTCAAGCGCCGCTTCGCGCAGGTTTTCCGACATGATTCCTCCTCGAATTCGACCAGCGCATGCAGGCGCACACGCGCCCGGTTCGTCGGTTAAGAAGATTACGCCGAGCGCGCGCCGCCACGTACGCCCGGAGCAGGAGCGGATGTCGGCACGATGGTCGGACCGCGCGCCTCGAGCCGCGCGGGCGCACGGATTTCGCAGCGTCTCCCGCCGGCGTTCGACGGGTGCCTTCCCGCCTGCGAGGGAGGCAGGCAAGCGATCGCTTCCTGCATCCGCGCTGGCTTCTCAGCCGCCGGCCTTCGTGCGAAGCACGCCTTCGCAGGTCGCGTGTTCGGGCGACTGCACCGGCAGCTTCGCGCAATGCTCGCCGAGCCGCTTGCGCAGCGCGGCGAGCACGACGTCCTGCCGGTTTGACTCCGCCCAGCCGACGATGCGGCCGCCCATGCGCTCGAGGGTGGCGCGATTGCGCTCGTGAAACGTCGCGGGCACCGGATCGAGCTCGCCGATCACGCTGCGCGCGGCCGCCTCGATGCGCGCCGCGTCATCGGGCGCCAGCTCGATCAGCGCGCCGACGTAGGACGCGCCCCATTGCAGCCGCGTGGCCGGACCTTTCGACGCCGCGTACGCCTGTTCGTACCACCGAAGCGCGCCCGCCTTGTCGCCGCGCTTCTTCGCGTTGCTTGCCAGCCCAGACATGAAGTAGTAGGGCGAATGCGAGCGGGCGAGCTCGCGCTTGAGCATCGCGTCGGATTCGTCGAGCAGACCCGCTTCGCGCAGCGCGTAGGCAGCCGCGCTGATGACGGCCTGGCGCTCGTAGCGGTCGGTCGTCTCGCGGTCTGCGCGTTCGGCGGCGGCGCGCACGTCGGCGACGAGTCGCGCCGGCAGCGGTGCGTCCTTCGGTGCATCGAGGCGCGCGAGCGCCAGGCGCGCGAGCGCCGCCCCGACGCGGTCGGCTCGCGACAGATTCGCATCGTCGCCGAAGCGGACCAGCAGCCGGTCCCACTCCTTGATCAGCGTCCTTCGTTCGTCGCTGCCGGCAGCGGTGACGTAACCGGCGATATCGCCCGCTGCATCGGTCAGCACCGAGAAGTTCTCGCGCGCGAGCTTCGCGTCGGCGAGCATCGCGCGGACCTGCGGAAGCGCGGCGGGCGCCGCGGGCCTGTCCTTGGCGGCGGCCGCCGCCGCGATCGCCTTCAGCACGAGCCGCGCGCGCGCATCGGCGACCGCATGCGGGCAACGCTGCGCCAACAGCGCGAGCGTCTCGGCGAGCTGCGCCTTCGGGACCGCCGCCTCGTGGTCGGTTTCCCACGAGTAGTACGCCAGCAGACGCCAGTCGGCCGGCGTCAAGGCGGGGTTGTCGGACAACGCGGCGGCGAGCAGCGTCTTCACCGGACGCGTCGCGTTCATGGCGAGCGCCAGCACGCGCATGTACTGCTGCGCGTCGACCTCGCCAGGCAGCCGCGTGACTTCGGTGCCGTCCGGGCGAAACAGCACCATCGTCGGATAGCCGCTGACCTTGAAGCGGCTGGCGAGCATCTGCGCCGAAGGCGAATCGCCGTCGATGTACACCGGAACGAACACGCGCGAGCGCTCGATGAAGTCGCGCCGGTTGAAGATCGTCGCCTTGACCTGGTTGCACGGCGGGCACCATTCGGCGCCCCAGTACAGAAACAGCGGCCGCCGCTCGCGCTTGGCGCGCGCGAACGCCGAATCGACGTCGCCCGCGTGCCAGGCGATGTGCTGTCCGCTCGCCGTCGCGCCCTTGTCGGCGGTGGCGGCATCCGCCGCGGAAACGCCGAGCAGCACAACCGTCAGTGCGACGCGCCACGGCTTCATGCGATCCGGATCGATCCGACTCAACATGTACGCCCGACGATCGACGCGGTGGCGATCAGCTCCTCGAGCAGCGCCATTGCCGCACGACCCGACGCCGCGAACGGGTCGAGCACCGGTTTCTCCGAATACTTCAGCAGCGTCGACGGATTGACCTTCGCGAGGTTGACCTGCCCCATCGTCCAGCCGGCGAAGCGCCGCTCGGCGACTTCCTCGTAATGCAGCAGCACCACATCGCGATGGCGTTTGTCGCGGACGATCTTGTTGTATAGGCCGTTGACCGCGTCGCGCCCGCCTTCGAGCACCTGCATGTAGACGTCGCCGCCGTGGCACAGGATGCCGGTGATGCCCAGCTCCGGGTTGTGCTTGCGCGACTGCGTGAGGATCGTTTCGATGACTTCGTGCGTCACCGCTTCGGCGGTGCGGCTGGCGTATAGCAGGCGGACGAGCATGGCGGCGGCTCTCTGCAGTGGCGGTCGTGCGTGATCAGGTGCCTCGCTGAAGCAGCGCCAGGAATTCGCGGCGCAGGCTGACGTCCTTCAGGAAGACGCCGCGCATCACGCTGTTGACCATCTTGGAATCGGTGTCCTTGACGCCGCGCCACTGCATGCAGAAATGATCGGCTTCCATCACAAGCGCAAGCCCGTCGGGCTGCATGCGCTCCTGCAGCAGATCCGCAAGCCGCGCAACGGCCTCTTCCTGGATCTGCGGCCGGCTCATCACCCAGTCTGCGAGCCGCGCGTATTTCGACAGCCCGATCAGGTTCGAGTGCTCGTTGGGCATCACGCCGATCCACAGCTTGCCGATGATCGGGCACAGATGGTGCGAGCAGGCGCTGCGCACGGTGATCGGGCCGACGATCATCAGCTCGTTCAGGTGCTCGACGTTCGGAAACTCGGTGATGGCCGGCTCGGGGACGTAGCGGCCGCGGAAGACCTCGTTGACGTACATCTTCGCGACGCGGCGCGCCGTGTCCTGCGTGTTGTGGTCGCTTTCGGTGTCGATCACCAGGCTGTCGAGCACGCCGAGCAGCTTGCATTCGACTTCTTCGCGCAGCAGCTCGAGCTCGCCCGGCTCGATGAAGCGCGCGATGTTGTCGTTGGCGTGGAAGCGCTCGCGCGCCCGCTGCAGGCGCTCGCGGATCTTCTGCGACACCGGCACGCCAAGGTCCTCGGCGGCGGCGCGCTTGCGGGTCGGGTCGTCCATGGCTCGATTGCCCGGAGGTCACAGGGACGGATCGTAGCCCGAACCGGCACCGGCGCGCAGCGGCGGCCCGCCTACCGGAAGCGGTACTGCAGCCGCAGCACGTGGAAGTTCAAGCCGGGGTTCGGGCGGCGGATGCCCGCGTTCGAATAATGGATGAACCGATAGCTCAGTTCGAGTGCGTCGCCGTCGCCGAAGCCGCGCCCGAACGCGAGGTGATCGCTGAACTGATAGCGCGTGCTGAAGCGACGATCGCGCGTCTCGTACAGATCCGACAGCGCGTTGAGGCCGATGCCGAAATCGAAGAACCAGCGCCCGATTTGGGTGTCGCGCAGCCGCAGGTAGGGTGTGACGCCGACGACCGTGATGTGGCGCCTGCCGGCGACATTGGGCTGCGGAAATCGCCAGTGCGCGACCGCGATCTCGCCGAAGGCCGCCAGGCTTAGGGTCTCGCGCGACCACAGCGGCGCGGCCTGCTCCGCCGCGAGCGCCAGGCGCAGCATGTCGGTGTCGTCGCCGCGGCCGATCTCCGCCGCGACGGCGGGCCGCCAGCATGCCGGCTCGACCGCGTGCGCGGCGTGCGCAGCGGCAAGCGCTGACGCCGCGCACGCGATTGCGGCTGCGCGGACGGTCCGGTCCGGCCATGTCTTCACCGCACGGAACATGCGCAGCCCGGCGCGGGCCGCGCAAGTCGGCCCTGTGCGTCGCGCCCCTCTGGCACACTTCGCGACGCATGAGAACCGCCCTTCGCATCGTCGTCGCACTGCTGTTGGCGTGTGTGGCGCGCGCCCACGCCGGCGCGTTCTCGTTCGCGCTGATCGGCGACGCGCCGTACAGCGCCGCGGAGAGCGAATTGTTCGATCGGGTGCTCGAGGAAATCAACGCCGATGCGTCGATCCGCCTCGTGCTGCACACGGGCGACGTCAAAGGCGGGCGCGAGCCCTGCGACGACGAGCTGCTGAGCGCGCGGCGCGCGCAGTTGCAGCGACTGCGCGCGCCGCTCGTCATCACGCCCGGCGACAACGACTGGACCGATTGCCATCGCCCGGCCTCCGGTGCGTACCATCCGCTCGAGCGCCTCGCCGCGCTGCGCGCGATCTTCTTCGCCGATGCGCGCCGCGCCTGCTGCGGCGCGCCGCTCGCGGTCGAGCAGCAGAGCGAGATACCGGGCTTCGCACAGTTCGTCGAGAACGTCCGCTTCGTGCACGAGGGCGTGGTCTTCGCCACGCTGCACGTGGTCGGCAGCAACAACGGGCTCGAACCCTGGCACGGCATCGATCCGCGCGACGGCCCGCGCACGCCGCGCGCCGACCGGCTTCAGGAATTCGAGCGCAGGCAGGCCGCCAACCTCGCGTGGCTCGACGCCGCGTTCGCGCACGCGCGGTCGATCGATGCCCCTGCGGTGGTTCTGCTGATGCAGGCGAACCCGCGCTTCGATCTTCACAGCGGCGACGCGAGGCGTGCGGGGTTCGAAGCGCTGATCGAGCGGCTCGCACTGCGCTGCGCACAGTTCGGCCGGCCCGTGCTGCTCGCGCACGGCGACTTCCACCGCTTCCTCGTCGATCGGCCGCTCGATGTCGAAGGCGCCGCTGCGCGCGCACCGAACCTCGTTCGCGTTCAGGGCTTCGGCAGTCCGTGGCTGCGCTGGGTCAAGGTGACCGTCGACCCCGGTGCGCCGGCGCCGTTCCGCTTCGAGACGCCCGAAGCCGACGGCGCGCCTGCGCGGTGACGGGACGGTCCGGTCGGTGCCCCCGGCCAGCGCCCGGGGCTTGACGGGTTGCGTCGATTGCGCCGACGGCCCCGGTCCGCGGCCCGTCACCCGACCGTGGGAGGCGAACCGAAGCGCGTGCCGTGCTACCGTGGAAGCGCCGCTGCCGCCCATCGTCGTCGGTCTGCGACCGCTGAACTTGCCACCGCAGCAACGGTCGGATGGTTTCAGCGCGTTGCGCGACGCAAGGGCCCGCAGCGGGCTGCGATCGGGGGCTTCTCGGAGTTGCACCATGGAGAGAGCAGCGCTTTACAGCCGTTCGCGCAGCGCACTCGAGGCAGCGCCCCCGGACACTGCGCCGCAAGCACCCACCGCGCCCGCGCGCCCTTCGTTGCTGCGCCGCTTCGTCGCGGTGCGAAGCCACTTGCCGGCGCTTGCCGCCGGCGGTCTGATCGTTGCCCTGGTGTTCTTGGCAGCGTCGCCGTTGAAGACGGCGCCGCGTGCGATCACGCAGCGCGACATCGACCGTGCGGTGCTGCACACCCTGAATACCAAGCCCCTGCCCTCGGCAGCGGCCAAGGCGTACGAGGCGGTGCGCCGTTCGGTCGTGCTCGTGCGCGGCATCACGCCCGGCGCCAGCGGCGAGACCGACAACGACGCGGCCGCCGGCACCGGCGTGGTCATCGTCGAGTCCGGGATCATCCTGACCAATCTGCACGTCGTGCTGCAGGCCAAGGAACTGCGCGTCGTCTTCGCCGACGGCTCGGAGTCCGAAGCGACGGTCATCGGGCTGCGCCCCGAGCACGATCTGGCGGTGCTGCGCGCCAAGGTCGTTCCGGACGATCTGCAGCCCGCCACGCTCGGCTCGACCCACGGGCTCGCGCCGGGCGATCAGGTCATCGCCGTCGGTTTTCCGTTCGGCATCGGCCCGTCGGTATCGGCCGGCGTCATCTCCGGGTTGAAGCGGGAGTTCCGCTCGCCGGGCGGCAAGCGTGTGCTGACGAACCTGATCCAGTTCGACGCCGCCGCCAACCCGGGCAACTCGGGCGGCCCGCTGGTGACAATGGGCGGCGAAGTGGTCGGCATCGTCACCGCGATCCTCAACCCGTCCGACAGCCGCACCTTCATCGGTATCGGCTTCGCGGTGCCGATCGAAAACGCCGCCGCAGGCGTGGGCCTGCATCCGTTCTGACCGCGCTTCCAACCACCGACCGGCCGCCACGATGAACGATACGACGCCGAACAAGCACCACGTCGCTTCGACGATGGAGCGCATCCTGTACGAAGTGAAGAAGGTCGTCGTCGGCCAAGACCACTTCCTCGAATGCGTGCTGGTCGCCACGCTCGCGCAGGGGCATCTGCTCGTCGAAGGCGTCCCGGGGCTCGCCAAGACGCTGACCGTCAAGACGCTCGCGCAGACGATCCGCGGCACGTTCCGCCGCATCCAGTTCACGCCGGATCTCGTGCCCGCGGATCTGGTCGGCACGCGCATCTACAACCAGAAGACCGGCGACTTCGCCACCTCGCTCGGGCCGGTGTTCACCAACCTGCTGCTCGCCGACGAGATCAACCGCGCGCCGGCGAAGGTGCAGAGCGCGCTGCTCGAGGTGATGCAGGAGCGCCAGGTCACGATCGCCGGCCACACGCACAAGGTGCCCGAGCCGTTCCTCGTGATGGCGACGCAGAACCCGATCGAGACCGAGGGCACCTATCCGCTGCCCGAGGCGCAGGTCGACCGCTTCATGATGAAGGTGCTGGTCGACTATCCGAGCGAGGACGAGGAGCGCGTGATCGTCGAGCGCGTGACCGGTGCGGCGGCCACGGTGGCGGCGGTGACGACGACCGATCAGCTCGCAGCGCTGCAACGCGAATGCCGCGCGGGCTACGTCGACCCGGCGCTCGTCGACTACGCGGTGCGGCTGGTCAGCGCGACCCGCGCGCCGCACAAGGCCGGGCTAGCGGATCTGGCGCGCTACATCACCTTCGGCGCCAGCCCGCGCGCGACGATCCACCTGATCGAGGCGGCGCGCGCGCTCGCGCTGCTGCGCGGGCGCGACTACGCGCTGCCGGAAGACGTGGTCGATCTCGCCGCCGACGTGCTGCGCCACCGCCTCGTGTTGTCCTACGAGGCGCTCGCCGACGGTCACACGCCCGACGCGCTGCTCGCGCAGATCATGCGCAAGGTGCCGGTGCCGGACAAGCCGCTGCAGACGCACGCCAACCATGCCCGCGCCACGCTCCAGTAGTCCAGAGCAGATCCTGCGCCGCCTCGAATGGACCGTGCTGCGGCGGCTCGACGGCCTGCTGCAGGGCGACTGGCGCACGCTGTTCCGCGGCTTCGGCATGGATCTGACGGACCTGCGCGAATACCAGTATCACGACGACGTGCGCCACATCGACTGGAACGTCACCGCACGGCTGCAGACGCCATACGTGCGCGAGTATCGCGAGGATCGCGAAGTGGCCGCGTGGTTCCTGCTCGACCTGTCGGGGTCGGTCGATTTCGGCTCGGGCGCGACGAAGAAGCAGGCGGTCGCCGTCGACTTCGTCGCGCTGCTCGCGCGCGTGCTCACGCGGCGCGGCAACCGGGTCGGCGCGCTGCTGTTCGACGGCAAGCGCGTCGGCGCGATCGTGCCGCCCCGCAGCGGGCGGCGCCACGTGCTCGAACTGCTGCAGCGGATGCAGACGGGCGTCGGGCCTGGCGCGGGCGAGACCGATCTCGCCGAACTGTTCACGGCGGCGGCGAGCCTCGTGCGCCGCCGCTCGCTGGTATTCGCGGTATCGGACTTCCTCAGCGTTCCCGGCTGGGAGCAGCCGCTCGCGCGGCTCGCGCAACGGCACGAGGTCATCGCGATCCGCCTGTACGACGCGCTCGAGATGGCGCTGCCGGACCTCGGCCTCGTGCTGCTGCAGGACGCCGAAACCGGCGAGCAGATCGCGGTCGATACGCACGACCCGGCATTTCGCCGGCGCTTTGCCGCCGCCGCGCATGCGCGCGAGACGCGATTGCGCGAGGCGTTCGCCGCGGCCGGCGTCGACGCGCTGGAACTGGCCGCTGGCGGCGATCTGGTCGACGCCGTGCTGCGCTTCGCGGACCTGCGCAAGCGGCGCGGCTCGGGCGCGCGCGGCGCGACCACGCGCAGCCGGCTCGCCGCGCATCTCGAAAGCCGCGCGATCCCGGTCAACGGCCGCGCGGCGGGAGCGGCCCGATGAAGTTCCTGTGGCCCGAACTGTTGTGGCTGCTGGCGGCGTTGCCGCTGCTCGTGGCCGCCTACGTGCTGCTGCTGCGCCGGAAGAAGAAGCTCGCGATCCGTTACGCGAGCCTTGCGATCGTCAAGGATGCGTTGGCCGCCGGCAGCCGCTGGCGGCGCCACGTTGCGCCGCTGCTCCTCCTCGCCGCGCTGGCACTGCTCGTCGTGGCGACCGCGCGGCCGACCGCCGTCGTGACGCTGCCGTCGCAACAGCAGACGATCATCCTCGCGATG
Organism: uncultured Burkholderiaceae bacterium; assembly: GCA_964539745.1. Taxonomy (GTDB): domain Bacteria; phylum Pseudomonadota; class Gammaproteobacteria; order Burkholderiales; family Burkholderiaceae_F; genus DSNY01. The sequence continues at coordinate 18,685 of CAZIJU010000050.1, forward strand.
GACGTCTCGGGCAGCATGCGCGCGAAGGACGTCGAGCCGAACCGGCTGGCCGCCTCGCAGAATGCCGCGCGCGCCTTTATCGCGGGCGCACCGCGCCATACGCGGATCGGCATCGTCACCTTCGCCGGAACGGCCGCGCTCGTGCAGGCGCCGACGACCAACCGCGAAGACCTGCTCGCCGCGATCGACCGCTTCCAGCTCCAGCGCGCAACCGCCACCGGCAGCGGCATCATCGTCTCGCTCGCCACGCTGTTCCCGGACGGCGGCTTCGACGTGACCGAAGCGATCTACGGCCGCGAGTTCCAGCGCGGCATGTCGATCGACGCCGAGCCGAAGAAGGACAAGCCCGAGTTCAAGCCGGTGCCGCCCGGATCGAACGATTCGATGGCGATCATTTTGCTGTCCGACGGCCAGCGCACGACCGGCCCGGACCCGATCGAGGCCGCGCAGCGCGCCGCCGAGCGCGGCGTGCGCATCTACACCGTCGGCATCGGCACCGTCGAAGGCGACGTGGTCGGCTTCGAAGGCTGGTCGTTCCGCGCGCGGCTCGACGAGGAGACGCTGAAGGCCATCGCGGGCATCACGCGCGCCGAGTACTTCTACGCCGGCAACGCGGCCGACCTGCACAAGGTCTTCCAGACCCTCGGTTCGAAGATCGTCCTGCAGAGCAGGGAAACCGAGGTGACGGCGTTGTTCGCCGCCGCCGCCGCGGTGCTCGCACTGGCCGCCGGCGCGCTGTCGATGCTGTGGTTCAACCGGATCCTGTAGCGCCGCGCACTCGCAGCAGCGCGTCGATCGTCCGGTCCTTTTCCTCCCACATCGCGTTCAACCACGCCTGCACGCGCGTGCGATGCTGCGCATCGGCGCGCGCGCTGTCGTCGACGAGGTCGGCCGGGATCGCGCGCCGCTGCACGCGCACGACGACTTCGCGCACGCGGCCCGCCAGCAGGTCCCAGAAGGTGGGCGTGCCCTGCGGATAGACGATCGTCACGTCCAGCGCGGCGTCGAACTGCCGGCCCATCGTCGCCAGCGCGATCGCCACACCGCCCGCCTTCGGCTTGAGCAGATGCGCGTACGGCGACGACTGCGCCGAGTGCTTGGCGGGCGCAAAGCGCGTGCCCTCGACGAAGCTGATCACCGACGTGGGGATCAGCCGGAAGCGCTCGCAGGCGCGTCGCGTCGCGGCCAGGTCGAGCTGCCCGGACGCGCCGCCGCGGCCGCGCCGCAGGAACGGAAAGTCGAGCGCCCACCACGCGAGGCCGATCACGGGCACCCAGATCAGCTCCTGTTTCAGAAAGAACTTCAGCATCGGGATGCGGCCGTTGAAGACTTTCTGCAGCACCAGGATGTCGACCCAGCTTGCGTGATTGCTGACGACCAGGTACCAGCCGCGCCGGTTCAGTCCCTCGAGTCCCTGAACGTCCCAGCGCGTGTGGCCGACCGCGGCCATCCATGCGTTGTTCACGCGGATCCACGCGCCGGCCAGCGCATTCAACACCCGATCGACGACGCGCCGCACCGCCGCCGCCGGCACGACGAGCTTGGCGAGCGCGAACGGCACCATCGCGGCGGTGAACACGAGCGTGTTCAGCACGAGCACCGCGCCGGCGGCGCAGCCCTTCAGCGTTGCGGCGATCCGTTCGAACATCGGCGCGAAGTATCGGCGATGGCGCGCGGGCGCGCTTTTGCGGTGTGGCAAGAATGCCGCGATCGACCGGCTGCGAAGCGCTTCCCGTCCCGGCGTAGATGGCGGCGAACGCGTCAAACGCCGGTGGCTTCGGCCATCAACGCGCGCCAGCGGCGATAGCGTTCGCGCAGCGCTGCGTCGGGCTGCGGCGCGAACACGTCTTCGCACGCGCCGGCATTCCACCCGTCGGGCCGGCCCGCGGCGAGGTACGCGATGCCGCGCGCGCTTGCTTCCGGGTCGTCGCGCCGATGCACCGGCACGCCGTTCAACGCCGCGAGCTTGCGGCATAGCCCGTCCAGCCGCGAGACGCCGCCGCTTGCGCGGATCCGCCGCGGCGCCGGCACGTACGCGGCCATGTGATCGATGTTCGCTTGCAGCAAGAAAACGATGCTCTCGATCAGTGCCACCGCCTTCTGCCAGGGCTCGGCCGCGCCGCCGACGAAGCGCGAATCGAACGTCGCGCGCCAGAACGGCCCGCCGAGTCCCGCAATGCCGTTCAAGAAGAGCAGCTCGGGCGCGGGCCGGTCGAGCCACTCGGGCAAGCGAGCGGGCAGATCGTCGATGGCGAGCTCGCGGGCGAGCCACTCGAGACCCGCACCCGCGCCGTTGACGTTGCCTTCGATCGTGTAGACGGTCGTGTCGCCGTCGGCCAGGACGATGCCGGTGAGCTGGCGCGGCACATGTCCCGGATCACGCATCGCCGCGCGCTGCACGAACGCACTCGTGCCGATGTTGACGTACGCGGCGTCGGCCTCCGGCCAGCCGAACGCGAACACCGCCGCCGACTGATCGCCGTTGGTCGCGACGAGCGGCACTTCGACGTCGCCCGAGACGAGCGTGCCCCAGCGATCGCAGGTCTGCGCCGACCGCGGCAGGAATCCCTCGGGCAGGCCGAACAGCGCGAGCAGCGCCGGGTCCCAGTCGCGTGTGTGCAAACTCCATAGCTGCGTGCGCGCCGCGCATTGCGGGTCGGCGGCGAACGTGCGCTCGCGGGTGAGCCGGAATACGAGGAAGCTCGCCAGCGGCCCCCACGCGAGCGTGCCCGCATCGCGCGCCGCGCGCACCGCCGGCAGATGGTCGAGCGCCCAGCGCAGCTTGCTCGCACCGTAGTGCGGCGACAAAAAGAGCCCGGTCTTACGATGCACCGCATCGGCGTGCGGCTGCAGTCCGTCGATCCATGCGTGCATGCGCCGGTCCTGCCAACTGAACACCGGCGACAGCGCAGCGCCGCTTGTGCGGTCCCAGCACACGGCGCTTGCGCGCTGGCTCGACAGCCCTGCCGCGGCGAGATCGCGCACGCGCGGCGCGAGCGCCGCAGCGGCCTGCGCGACCGCGGCGTGGATCGAGGCGACGATCTCGTCGCCATCTTGCTCAGCCCAATCCGGCTGCGGGCGCGCGAGCGAGATCGCCTTTTCGCCGGCGGCGACGATCCGCCCGCGCCGATTGAGCACCCGCGCGCGGCTCGCATGCGTGCCCTGGTCGATCGCCAGATAAAGCGCTTCGGTGTCCATGCCGTCCGATCGTCAACGCGCACCGCGCGATGCGCGGTCGAGCGCCTCGCCCACGAGGCTCGCGGCCTGCGCGAAGCCGCCGATCAGCCGTACCGACACCGGCCGGATGCGTAAGATCGAGAAATCCGGCAGCTCGAAATGATCGGCCGCCTGCGGAAAGCGCGCCAGATACGCCGCTTTCGAGCGAGCGTGCCCGGGCGATTCGGGCGCGAGCGGCATCGCGTCGCCCTGCACCGTCGCGCGGGCGCGCGCCTGCGGCGGCACGCCGACCGCTTCGGGTGCGACGACGAGCAGGCTCACGCGCGGGTGTTCGAGCATGTCCCGGGTGTGCGGCGCGAGTGCGGAGACGTGGATCACGAGTTCGCCGTCGTCGAGCGCGAACGGCACCATCGAGACGTACGGCTCGCCCCGGTGCAGCGTGCCGAGCGCGGCGATCGTCTGCGAATCGAGCAGGGCGCGCAGCGGATGCAAATTCGTCATGCCGCGACGATAGCGCGCGCCCGCGAATCGGTGCACGGGCGAGCGTGCGGTTTCGCAGCCGCGCAGCGCCGCATCGCTCACGGCGCGCGCGGCGCGTTCCCCGGCCGCAACAGCGCCTCGAGCTGATCGAGCAGCGGGCGCTGCCCCGGCTGGATCTTCGCGCGCGCCTGCTCGAGCGTGAACCAGGCCGCGCGATCGACTTCGGGAAACTCGCGCAACTGTCCCGACTTCGGCGGCCATTGCATCGTGAAGGTGTTGCTGCGCAAGCGCGCGGGCTCGAAGTCCGCGCGCACGGCCCATGCGTGCACGATCTTGCCGCTCGGCAGCCGCACCGGCCGCAGTTCGATGAAGTCGCCGTCGACCGTCGCGCCGGTTTCCTCGGCGAACTCGCGCCGCGCGGCTGCGAGCGGTTCCTCGTCGTCGTCGAACTCGCCTTTCGGAATCGACCAGGCGCCGTCGTCCTTGCGCGCCCAGAACGGCCCGCCGGGATGCACCAGCAGCACCTCGGGCACGCCGCGCGACTCGCGGAATAGCAGCAGGCCGGCGCTTTGCTTCCGCACGGGTCGATCGGCTGGCATCGCGCAACGCTACACCGGCTCGCGGCCCCGCGCGCGGCTCAGAAGCTGTGAATCTTTCTACTGCGCGGCCCGCTCGTGACGAAATCTTCACAGCTTCTCACCCCTGCCAAACCGCGTAACCCTTCTCCTGCAACTCGTCGGCAAGCTCCATCTCCATCTGCCGCGCCGCCTCGTAGGGCATCGGGTTGAAGCACGCGTACAGCTCGGGCAGCAGGCGCAGGCCGTACCGGCGCACATAGCGGTTGCTCTTGTAGCCCGCCTTGTGATTGGCGAAGCGCTCCTCGACCGCCAGCCCGGTCATGCCCACATACACGCACGGCATGCCGTCGACGTAGTTCGGATTGCGCGCGCGGAAGCGCCGGTCGCGCAGCACCGCGCGGTCCAGTTCGACGACGTAGACGTGGTGGGCGAGTCGGGGCGCGCGATCGTCCGCGTTCATGCGAGCACCCGCGCGCCCACCCGACGCGCGCACCGGCTTCCGCCGACGGCGTCCGGCGCGCCAAGCGCCGCCGACGGCCCTGCGGCCGCGACGCCGACGTGCGCATCGGCGATCCGCTCGACGCCCGAGCCGGCGCGTCTGCACGCGCGCCGCGGGCTCGTGCACACTGCGCCCGCGTGACCGACCTGCTCGCCTCGATCCTCGCTCCGCGCGGCGCGGCGCCATCGGCGCGCGTGCTCGTCGCCGGGCGCGCGCTGCGCGCGTTCGTCGACGGCTGCGTCGCGGTGCTGCTGCCCGCATATCTGCTGGCGCTCGGGCTCGACGCGTGGGCGGTCGGCGTGCTCGCCACCGCCACGCTGTTGGGCTCCGCGCTCGCCACACTCGCGGTCGGCGCGTGGGGTCATCGATTCGCGCAGCGGGCGCTGCTCGCAGGCGCCGCGCTGCTGATGATCGCAACGGGGCTGGCGTTCGCGAGCCTTTCGCAGTTCTGGCCGCTGCTGCTGGTGGCGTTCGTCGGCACGCTGAACCCCAGCGCGGGCGACGTCAGCGTCTTTCTGCCGCTGGAGCACGCGCAACTGGCCCATGCCGCCAGCGGCGATGCGCGCACCGCGCTGTTCGCCCGCTACAGCCTGCTCGCATCGCTCGCGGCTTCGTTCGGCGCGCTCGCGGCGGCCGCACCCGCCTGGCTCGCGCGAACCGCCGGCGTCGATCCGCTCGACTCGATGCGGCTGATGTTCGTCGCGTATGCCGCGGTCGGGCTCGCGATCCTGTCGCTGTACCGGCGGCTGCCCGAGCCGCACGCGGAAAGCGGCGCAGCCAAGTCGCCGCTCGGCGCCTCGCGCGCAATCGTCGTCAAGCTCGCGCTGCTGTTTTCGGTCGATGCGTTCGCCGGCGGGCTGATCGTCAACAGCCTGCTGTCGCTGTGGCTGATGCAGCGCTTCGATCTTTCGCTCGCCGGTGCGGGCGTGTTCTTCTTCTGGGCCGGGCTGCTGACGGCGACCTCGCAACTGGCGGCACCATGGGTCGCGCGCCGCATCGGGCTGCTGAACACGATGGTGTTCACGCATCTGCCGGCGAACCTGTGCCTGATCGCCGCCGCGCTCGCGCCGACCCTGCCGCTTGCGCTGGCGCTGCTGTTCATGCGCAGCGCGCTGTCGCAGATGGACGTGCCGACGCGCACCGCGTACGTGATGAGCGTGGTCACGCCGCCCGAGCGCGGCGCCGCGGCGAGCGTGACCGCGGTGCCGCGCAGCCTCGCCTCCGCGCTCAGCCCGTCGATCGGCGGCGCGCTCCTCGCCGCCGGCTGGTTCGCCGCGCCGCTCGTCGCGTGCGGGCTGCTCAAGATCGCCTACGACCTCACGCTGTGGGCCGCGTGCCGGGGGCAGAAGCTCGATCCGCATCATTGAGCGTCACGCATGCGCGTGGCGCCGCGGTCCCGCAAGTTCGCGTCGCCCGTCGGGACACCGGTTCCGTCATCCCCAGCAACGCGAGGGATCCCGGCGTTGCAAGGGTCGGGAATCCCCGCCTTGGGCTCGGAATGACTCCCCATGGTCATCCCGAGCGAGCGAGAGGGATCTGCGCGCTGCGAAG
>CAZIJU010000051.1:0-24646 GCA_964539745.1 uncultured Burkholderiaceae bacterium
GCCCTGCTCGGTGTCGATCAGGAACATCTTGCCGGGCTGCAGCCGCCACTTCTTCACGATGCGGCTTTCCGGGATCGGCAGCACCCCGACTTCGGAGGCCATGACGACCAAGTCGTCATCGGTGATCACATAGCGCGCCGGCCGCAGGCCGTTGCGGTCGAGGGTGGCGCCGATGCGCACGCCGTCGGTGAAGGCGATCGCCGCGGGACCGTCCCACGGCTCCATCATCGCCGCGTGGTACTCGTAGAACGCGCGGCGGTCGTCATCCATCAGCGTGTGCTGCTCCCACGCCTCGGGAATCATCATCATCACCGCGTGCGCGAGCGGATAACCCGCCATCGTCAGCAGCTCGAGGCAGTTGTCGAAGCACGCGGTGTCCGACTGGCCTTCGTATATCAGCGGCCACAGCTTGGACAGATCTTCGCGCAGCACCGGCGAATTCATCACGCCCTCGCGCGCGCGCATCCAGTTGAAATTGCCCTTGACCGTGTTGATCTCGCCGTTGTGCGCGATCAGCCGGTACGGATGCGCCAGCTCCCACGACGGGAACGTGTTCGTCGAAAAGCGCTGGTGCACCAGCGCGATCGCGGAGACGAGTCGAGGGTCGCGCAGGTCTTTGTAATAGCGGCCAACCTGATCGGCGAGCAACAGCCCCTTGTACACGACGGTGCGCGTCGACATCGACGGCACGAAGTATTCCTTGCCGTGCTTCAGTTTCAGCGCCTGGATCTTGTGGCTCGCCGTCTTGCGGATCACGTACAGCTTGCGCTCGAGCGCGTCGGGCACCATCACGTCGGGGCCGCGGCCGATGAAGATCTGGCGGATCACGGGCTCCCGGTCGCGCACCAGCGGCGACATCGGCATCTCGTGATCCACCGGAACGTCGCGCCAGCCCAGCACGACCTGGCCTTCGGTGCGCACGGTGCGCTCCAGCTCCTGCTCGCAAGCGAGCCGCGACGCATGCTCGCGCGGCAGAAAGATCATCCCGACGCCGTATTCGCCGGGCGGCGGCAACGCGATGCCGAGTTTCGCAGCCTCCTCGCGATAAAACTGGTCGGGGATCTGAATCAGAATCCCCGCCCCGTCGCCGCACAGCGGATCGGCGCCGACGGCACCACGGTGGTCGAGGTTTTGCAGGATCAGCAGCGCCTGCTGGACCAGCGCGTGGCTCGGCTTGCCCTTGATGTTGACCACGAAGCCGACGCCGCACGCATCGCGTTCGTAAGCAGGGGCGTACAGCCCACGAGCCGTCAGTTGGTCTGCAGCGTGAAGTCGCTCGCCGATGTCCATGGGTTCCCTCATCCTGCGCCGGTGCGTCGACCCGTCGCGGATGCGGGTTCTCGGCAGCGCAGTCGCACTGTACTGCGCCGCAGCAGCACGATCAAGCTAGAAAAATGGGGTCAGACACCATTTATTGGCAAACCTGCTTTTCTCTCAGAAAAATTGGGGACAGAGTACCAAGAAACCACGCTAACCATCACCCTACCTCACGCGGCACGATGGCCTCCGGTCGCGTAGATCGAGTATCGGGCCGAGCGTCCTTCCGGGGACGACCCCGCGGGCGCGGACCGATCGGCGTGTTCGCGTCGTCGCTGGACGCCACGAGTGCCCGCCCGCGATTGGTGGCCGTCCGAATCGACCGAACGATGTCCGGCGGCACGTCCGCATCGAACAGCCGGCGATAAGCGAGCTGGCGCTCGAACGGTGTGTTGCCGAGCGCCCAGACCAGCGGGTGATCGGTGACGAGCGGATCGACGCGCATGCCAATATGGTGCCCGTAGCTGGACCATCGGTACTGCTCCGGCGCGCCCACGATGCCAGCGCGGACAGGATTCAGCTCGATATAGCGTGAGCATGCGAGCAGATAGCGATCGGCATCGATAGGAGCCGACCGGAATCGACCCTCCCATAGCGTGCCGGTGCGACCGTATTTGTCGTTGAACCAGCGAACGTAGCGTCGCCCCAGTGACTGCATCGCTCGGCTCAATGCGGCATCCGTAGGCGGCGTGACGAGCAGATGGACGTGATTGGGCATCAGCACGTAGGCGTGGACGGCGATTCCGTGCGCCGCGGCGACCTCGCGCAGCCAACCGAGGTAGCGCGCGTAGTCTGCGTCTTCGCGGAACACGGTCTGGCGGTTGTTTCCACGCTGGATGACGTGGTGCGGATAGCCGGCGGCGGCGATCCTGGGCAGTCGAGCCATCGGAAGGTCATCCACCAAAAATGGTGTCTGACCCCATTTTTTCAGATTTCGCCGACGGCGAACAAACGGCGATGCTCCTTGATCGCATAGCGATCGGTCATGCCGGCGACGTAGTCGGCGATCGCGCGCGCCCGATCGCGCTCGGCGCGGACGAGATGGTCGGCCGGTAGCAGTCGGGGGTCGTCCATGAAAGCGGCGAACAGCTCGCGCACGATGCGCCGCGCCTTCGAGGTCATGCGCATGACCTGGTAATGGCGATAGAGGTGATCGCGCAGGAAGCTCTTGAGCTCGTCGGCCTCGCGCCGCACGGACTCCGAAAAAGCGACCAGCGGCGGCGCCGCGCGCACCGCATCGACCGAACCGGGTCCGACGGCGGCGATACGGCGCCGGGTTTCCTCGATCAGATCGATGATCAGGGTGTTGATCATCCGCCTGACGGTTTCGTGGATCAGGCGCCGCTCGGCGAGCGCCGGATATCGCTCGCGCACTTCGCGCACGTGCCGCGCGAAGATCGGCACGTCTTCGAGCTGCGACAGCAGCAGCAGCCCCGACCGCAGGCCGTCGTCGATGTCATGGTTGTTGTAGGCGATCTCATCGGCGAGGTTGGCGATCTGCGCCTCGAGCGATGGCTGGCGGCGCTCGATGAAACGCTCGCCCAGCGCGCCGAGCGTGCGCGCGTTTTCGAGCGAGCAGTGCTTCAGAATGCCCTCGCGTGTCTCGAAGCACAGGTTCAGGCCGTCGAAGCCGCCATAGCGCTCTTCGAGCTCGTCGACCACCCGCAGCGACTGCAGGTTGTGCTCGAAGCCGCCGTAGGGCTTCATGCATTCGGCGAGCGCGTCCTGCCCGGCGTGACCGAAAGGCGTATGACCGAGGTCGTGCGCGAGCGCGATCGCCTCGACCAGATCCTCGTTGACGCGCAGGTTGCGCGCGATCGAGCGGCCGATCTGGGCGACTTCGAGCGAATGCGTGAGCCGCGTGCGAAACAGGTCGCCCTCGTGATTGACGAAGACCTGCGTCTTGTATTCGAGACGGCGGAACGCGGTCGAATGGATGATGCGGTCGCGATCGCGCTGAAACTCGCTGCGCGCCACCGTCGGCGGCTCGGGGTGCGTGCGCCCGCGTGTGGCGGTCGAACGCGCCGCATACGGCGCCAGATTCGCTTCGAAGTCGGCGCTCATCGATAGCCGCCCGCGGCCAGTGTGGCCGCAACGACCTCGTCCGGGACGGTGCGCTGGGTCGCACGGCCGATGCGCTCGAGCACGACGAACCTCACGCGACCGGCTTCGGCCTTCTTGTCGCCGCGCATCGATTCGAGCGCCTCGTGCAGCGACAGTCCCTCGATCCGCACGGGCAGGCGCGCGGCGGCGACCGCCGCCTCGACGCGTTCGACGTCGCCGCGCGTGATCAGGCCCAGGCGATGCGACAGATCCGCCGCGAGGCACAGGCCGCAGCCCACCGCCTCGCCGTGCAGCCAACGCGAAAAGCCGGTCAGCGCCTCGATCGCATGACCGAAGGTATGACCGAGATTCAGCAGTGCGCGCTCGCCCGCCTCGCGCTCGTCGCGCGCGACCACGGCGGCCTTGATCTCGCACGACCGCGCGATCGCCATCGCGAGCGCCGCCTCGTCGCGCGCCAGCAACCGCGGCAGATCGCGCAGCGTGCGCTCGAAGTAATCGGCATCGGCCAGCAGCCCGTGTTTGAGCACCTCCGCGAGCCCAGCCGACAGTTCCCGCGCGGGCAGCGTGCGCAGCGTTTCAGTGTCCGAGACGACGAGTGCGGGCTGGTGAAACGCGCCGATCAGATTCTTGCCGCGCGGATGGTTGACGCCGGTCTTGCCGCCGACCGATGAGTCGACCTGCGCAAGCAGCGTCGTGGGCGCCTGTACGTAGCGGATCCCGCGCATGTAGACCGCCGCGGCGAATCCCGCGATGTCGCCGACGACGCCGCCGCCGAGCGCGACGACGAGGCTGCGGCGGTCGGCGCCGCTCGCGACGAGCGCGTCGAGCACGCGCGCGACGGTCGCCATCGTCTTGTACGGCTCGCCCGCAGCCAGTTCCAACAACGCCGCCGGCGCGACGCGGCGCGCCGCCGCAAGCGCCGTTTCACCGTACAGCGGCGCGACCGCCGCGTCGCTGACGATCAGAATCGACGTCGGTGCCAGCGGCGCGAGGAAAGCATCGAGCCGGGCGAGCAGGCTTGCGCCGATGTGAATGTCGTACGGCGAACCGGCCAGATCGACGTGAACGCGCTGCATGCGCCGATTGTAAGCGGCCGCCTCATCGCGCGATGCGCAGCGCGGTGACCACGTCGGGATGCGCAAGGATGCGCTTGACCAGCTTCTTCGGATTCGTGCTGCCGGACTGGAAGCTCAGATGCGCGGTTTGCCGGTACAGCGGTTCGCGCTCGCGCAGTAGCTGCTCGATGCGCGCGCGGGGGTCGCCCGCCTGCAACAGCGGCCGCGTCGTGTCGCGCCGCGTGCGACGCACGATTTCGTCCACCGTCGACTGCAGGTAAACGACGAGGCCGCGCTCGCGCAGCACCCGGCGGTTTTCCTCGCGCAGCACCGCTCCGCCGCCGGTGGCGAGCACGATGCCGCGCCGCTGTGTCAGTTCGTCGAGCAGCGCCGCTTCGCGCCGCCGAAAGCCCTCTTCGCCCTCGACCTCGAAGATCGTCGTGATCGAAGTCCCCGCGCGCACCTCGAGCTCGCGATCGCAGTCGACGAACTCGAGGCCGGCCGCCTGCGCGAGCAGCCGCCCGATGGTCGTCTTGCCGACGCCCATCATGCCGATCAGGAACATCGATCCGCAGCGCGCGCTCATGGCCGGAGATTAGCCGCGAAAAGGCAAGGCCGCCCGAAGGCGGCCTTGTCGTCAGAGGCGAGCCGGCTGCTCAGCGCACGGCGGCGGTGACGCGCTCGGACACCACGCGCGGCGTGATGAAGATCATCAGTTCGGTGCGATCGTTGATGCGCTGGCGGTTCTTGAACAGCGCACCCAGAACCGGTATGTCGCCCAGCAGCGGCACCTTGGTGACCGTGCTGCGCTCGACCTGTTCGTAGATGCCCCCGAGCACGACCGTGCCGCCATTTTCCACCAGCACCTGCGTCTGGACGTTCTTCGTGTCGATCGCCGGACCCGACGCCGTGTCCTGGCCGCGGCTGTCCTTGTTGACCTTGACGTCGAGGAAGATCGCGCCTTCCGGCGTGATCTGCGGCGTCACTTCCAGCTTCAGAACGGCCTTGCGGAACGAGATGCTGGTCGCGCCGCTGGAGGTGGCCTGCTGGTAAGGAATCTCGGTGCCCTGCTCGATGATGGCCTTGACCTTGTCGGCCGTGATCACGCGCGGACTCGACACGACCTTGCCGCGGCCGTCGGCCTCGAGCGCCGAAATTTCGAGGTTGACAAGGCGCGTCACGCTGCTGTTGAACAGCGTCAGCCCGAACGTGCCGGGCTGGAAGCCGCCGATCGTGCCGGCCGGCAGGTTGACGAAGTTGGGGTTCGTCACCGAGCGGTTGCCGATGTTGATCGTGTTCAAGCCTCCGGCGCCCGTGCCGGTGCCCGTCGAGAAGGCACTGCCGGCACCGGCATTGATCCACTCGCCGTTGGTGATGCGGGCGAAACCAAAGCGAACGCCCAGGTTCTGGCTGAACTTGTCGTCGGCCTCGACGATGCGCGCCTCGATCAGCACCTGCGGCACCGGGATGTCGATGCGTGCGAGCAGCCGCCGCACTTCCTCGAGCCTGGCGGCGGTGTCCTGGACGAAGAGCTGGTTCGTGCGCGGATCGACGACGACACTGCCGCGCTTGGACAGTAGCCGCTGCTTCTCGTCGACCAGCAACTTGCGCACGTCGTCAGCCTTCTGGTAGTTGACAACGAAGTTCTCGGTGCGCAGCGGCTCGAGGTCCGCGATCTGGTTGCGCGCCTCGAGCTCGAGCTTCTCCTTCGTCGCAAGCTCGTCGCGCGGGGCAACGATGATCACGTTGCCGTTCTTGCGCATGTCGAGGCCCTTGCTCTGCAGGATGATGTCGAGCGCCTGGTCCCAGGGCACATCCTTCAGCCGCAGCGTAATCGAGCCCTGCACGGAGTCGCTGGTGATGATGTTCAGGTTCGTGAAGTCTGCGATCACCTGCAGCAGCGAGCGCACGTCGACGTTCTGGAAGTTCAGCGACAGCCGCTCGCCCTGGTAACCCTGGCGCGTTCCCTGGAACAGTCGAGACGGATCCTCCTTGACGGGCTTGACCTCGACGACGAAACGCGTGTCGCTCTGATAGGCGTTCTGCTCCCACAGTCCGCGCGGCTCGATCACCATGCGGACGTTGCCGCCCTGCTGGAAGGTGTTGATCTGCGCGATCGGCGTGCCGAAGTCGGTCACGTCCAGGCGCCGGCGCAGCGCCTCGGGCAGCGACGTGTTCAGGAAGTCGACGACGACCGTCTGGCCCTGCTGGCGGATGTCGACGCTCGTGTTCGGATCCGACAGGTCGACGATGACGCGACCCTCGCCCTCGCTGCCGCGACGAAAGTCGATCGCGCGCAGCGTTCGCCCGGACTCCGCGGTCGCCGTTGCCGCGGCTGCGGCCGGCGCTGCCGCCGGCGCCTCGGGGGCGCGGAACGTGGTCGTGTCCGATGACGCGCCCAGCGCGACCTGGATCGTATTGCCGTCGGCGGTGATCGCGTAAGTGACCTGCCGGCGCAGGTTCAGCACGACGCGCGAACGGCCCTGCGCCTGCACGACGTTGACCGAGCGCAGATCGCCCTGGTTGATCTCGACGAGGTTCTTGCCCAAGTTGTTGACGGTTTGCGGCAGGTCGATCGCGATGCGCGCCGGATTGGCCACGGAAAAACTCGGGGGCACGCCCGGCGCCGGATCCTTGAGCTGGATCGTCAGTACGACGCTCGTGCCGGTCTGGGTCGCATCAATGCGTTCGATGCTGTTGCCCGCCGCGGCAGCCTGCGCCGAGGCGCCCGACGGCAACAGCGCCACGGCGGAGAACCAGCCGAACGCCGCCGCGCTCCACAATGTCTTCATCGAGATCCTCATCGCTTGCTCCCCTGCGGCTGGCGTGCCGCAGCCTCCTGCAACTCGAGTTTGGCGGGCCGTTCGACCCATTCGCCGGCGGCGTCCTGCACGATTTCCTTCAGATGCACTTCGGTCTCCGAGATGCGCGTGATCAGACCGAAGTTCTGTCCGACGTAATTGCCGACGCGCACCAGATGCGTAGCGCCGTTGGTCTCCAGCAGGGCGACGTTGGCGCCCCCCTGCCGCATCATGCCGACCATCCGGATCTGGTCGAGCGGAAATCCCTCAAGCGTTTCGCGCCGCCGTTCGAGATCCGGCTTGATCGCCGACGCGGAGACCCGCGCCTGCTGCTGCCGCGCCACCGCCATCACGATCTTCTGCGGGTCGAACGGATCGACCGCGCCGCGACCTTCGTACGCGTACGGCGCGAACTGCTTGGGTTCGGGTACCGGCTGTGTGGTCGGCTTCATCGACGCCCGGACCTCGGCCATCCATTCCTGGATCTGCTTTTCGTCGGACGCACCGCAGGAGGCGACGAGCGCGACCAAGGCAAGGCAGAAGGTCAGGCGCAGGGTTCTCATCGACGTTCCGTCACTTCTTTGCCGCGGCGGCCTGGCGCGCCTTGCGCTGCGCCGCGAGTTCATCTTCGTCCAGGTAGCGGAAGGTCTTCGCGGTCGCATCCAGCGACAGCATGCCGTCCTTGCCGGCCTGGATCACGAGGTTGTTCAGCGTCACGATCCGCGGCAGGTTGGCGATATCGCTGGTGAACGCGCCGAGATCGTGATAGCGGCCCGAAACCTTCACCGCGATCGGCAGCTCCGCGTAGTACTCCTTCAGGTTGGTCTGCCCGGGACGGAACAGCTCGAACTGCAGCCCGCGCCCGACGCCGGCCTGGTTGATGTCCGACAGCAATGCATCCATTTCCGCCTTGCTCGGCAGCTGCTTTTCGAGGGTCAGCACGTACTGGCTGACCTGCTCCTTCTGCTTGCGCAGCTCTTCGAGGTTGATCGCCTGCTGCAGCTTGCTCTTGTACTGTTCCTTGAGCTGCGATTCGGCCTGCCGCAACCGTTCGAGTTCCTCGACCTGCTTGCTCCACAGCAAGAACCACCCGAGAACGGCACAGGCCACGATCGCAACGAGCCAGACGGTCGCGCGCGGCAGCAACGGCCAGGTGCCGACGTTCTCCAACGTCAGGCCCTGGAACTGGGACACGATGTCGCGGGCGCTTGCCATGCTCTCCTCTTCGGCTGAGGCCCTGCTACTGCTTGCCGGGTGCAGCGCCCGGCGCCGTCTGGCCCGGACGTTGCGCCGGTGCCGCGCGGGCGGCTTGCTGCAACTGGGCGCGTTCCGGTGTGGGCCGCAGGTAGAAGTTCAGCGAGAACTCGAACAGCCTGCGCTGCACGTTCTGCGGCGTCTGGCCGGCGATCTTGATCTCAACCAGTTCTGGGCGCTCGAGATACCTGGAGTTGTTCTGCAGGTTGCGCAGGAACTCCGATACGCGCTCGTTCGAAGCGGCCCAGCCGGTGACGTTGACCTTGCGATCCTCCTGCTTGATCGCACGCAGATAGATGCCTTCGGGTGTTTGCTTGGTCAACTCGTCCATCAGGTACACGGGCTGATTGCGGTCGGCCTGCAAGTCCTCGACCGCGCGCTGGCGCGCGCGCAGCGCCTCGATCTCCTGGCGCAGCGTCGCGATCTCCTTGATCTGCACATCGAGCTTGCGGTTCTCGTTCTCGATGTACCGGTTACGCTCCTGCTGCCCGCCGATGTAGCCCTGCAGCACCGACCAGACCAGTCCGACCAGCGCGATCCCCGCAACGAAGCTCAGCAGCGTCAGCGCGTAAAAGGTCTTTTTCTGCCGCTCGCGCCGCGCCTCGCGATGCGGCAGCAGGTTGATGCGGATCCTCATTTATCGAACCTCCGCATCGCCAGTCCGCACGGCGTCAGCAGCGCCGGCGCGTCGAGCCGAAGCTGCTTCTCGCGCACGCTCGCCGCGATCTCCATGCCCTTGAACGGCGAGATTACGGAGGTCGGCACCTGGGCGCGCTCCATCAGCGCGTCCGCCAGCCCGGTGATCACGGCCGATCCGCCGGCCAGCATGATCTGGTCGACGCGCGTATATGGTGTGGACGTGAAGAAGAACTGCAGCGCGCGCGTGATTTCGGTCACCGCGGTGTCGATGAACGGCCGCAGTACCTCGTTCTCGTAGTTCGCCGGCAAGTCACCGCTGCGCTTCTTCTGCTCGGCTTCTTCGGCCGGGATGCCGTAGGTGCGTGCGATGTCGCCCGTCAGTTGCTGCCCGCCGAAAGGCTGCTCGCGTTCGTAGATCGCCTCGCCGTCGTGCATCACGGTGACGCTGGTGGTGTTCGCACCGATGTAGAACACCGCGATCACGAGACCTTCGCCGCCGTTGGGCAGTTGTTCGATCAGTCGCTCGAGCGCCGCGCGCATCGCGTACGACTCGACGTCAACGACCACCGGCTTGAGTCCCGCGGCCTGGGCGACCGCCATGCGGTCCTCGACCTTCTCCTTACGCGATGCGGCGATCAGCACCTCGACGTCGTCGGGCGCGTTCGGGATCGGGCCGAGCACCTGGAAATCCAGGCTGACTTCGTCGAGCGCGAAGGGGATGTACTGGTTCGCTTCGCTCTCGACCTGCATCTCGAGTTCTTCTTCGCGCAGGTTGGCCGGCAGCGCGATCCGCTTGGTAATCACCGCCGACGCCGGCAGCGCCATCGCGACGTTTTTGATGCGAGACCCGGCGCGGCGCCACGCGCGTTTGACCGCTTCGGCGACCACGTCGATCTTGTCGATGTTGCCGTCGACCACCGCGCCGCGCGGCAGCGGCTCGATCGCGTAGCGCTCCAGGCGCATCACGCCGCCGCCGGCATCCGAGAGTTCGACGATCTTGACGCTGGACGACCCGATGTCGAGGCCCACCAGCGGTGGAGCTTTCGACGTGAACGGCAACTCGAAGGCCAAGGCGAGCGCTCCGGTGATCGATTTCGACTCGAGGTTTGGAAGGAACCTGTGGTGCAGTATGACTGACGGACGGCGTCGTCACCCACCCGTCGATCCGTCGAAAAGAGCGGGCCAAACTCCCCAAATTTCTTTATTTTTCGAGCGCTTACCGCTGAATCGTTGGACGCTACGTGAAATCCTAGCAACAGACTGTAAGCGAGCACAAGACGGCAGAACGGACGAACAGTGACCGGTTTTGGGTATTCCTGCATCGATTGCGGTATGCGTCGACGCAACCGCACGCCGCACGATCGGCGCATCGCCGATGCGTGCGGATGCGACGCCTATAATTCGCAACTTCTCACCGCCGCGTCGCGGGCGCCCGCAAACCCGAGTTGAACGGTCGCGACCGCGAGCCATCCAATCCACGTGTCTGACGCAACGAACAGCTCCGGTATCGGCGCTCGCTTTCGCGCCTGGTCGACCACGCTCGTCGGCCGCGCCGTGCTCTATGGCGCCGCGCTCGCGCTGGGCGGTGCCGTCGCCGCTGGGTTGCTGCTCGTGTTCGTCTTCGCGGTGGCGTACGCGAATCTGCCGCCGATCGACGCGTTGACCGAGTACCGGCCGAAGATCCCTTTGCGCGTGTGGACCAGCGACGGCGTGCTGATCGGCGAGTTCGGCGAGGAGCGGCGCGACTACGTCGAGATCAAGGACGTCCCCGACCGGCTCAAGCAGGCGATCCTCGCGGCCGAGGACGACCGCTTCTACCAGCACCGCGGCGTCGACTACGCGGGCCTGGCGCGCGCTGCGATCGCCAACTTTGCGTCCGGCCGCCGCGGCCAGGGCGGCAGCACGATCACGATGCAGGTCGCGCGCAACTTCTTCCTGAGCTCCGAGCGCAGCTACATCCGCAAGATCTACGAGATCGCGCTCGCGTTGAAGATCGAATCGACGCTGCCGAAGGATCGCATCCTGGAGATCTACATCAACCAGATCTTCCTCGGGCAGCGCGCCTACGGATTCGCGGCCGCTGCGCAGGTCTACTTCGGCAAGAAGCTGAATGATCTGACCGTTGCCGAGACGGCAACGCTCGCGGGCCTGCCGGTCGCGCCGAGCGCGTACAACCCCTGGGTGAACCCGCGCCGGGCGAAGGCGCGGCAGCAGTACGTGCTTTCGCGCATGCTTGCACTCGGATTCATCGATCAGAAGACGTACGACGCCGCGCTGAAGGAGGAATTCAGGCAGCGCCCCGCGACGATGGCCGCTGGCGCGCAGTCCGGAGGGCGCCACCGCGTGCGCGCCGAGTTCGCGGCGGAACTGGTGCGGCAACTGATGTTCGACGTCTTCCGCGAGGAGACCTACACGCGCGGGCTGAACGTCTACACGACGCTGGTCAGCGTCGATCAGCAGGCGGCTTACGACGGTCTTCGCGCGCAGGTGCTCGAGTACGACCGCCGCTATGGCTATCGGGGACCGGAAGCGTTCATCGAACTCTCGGCCGACGCGCAGGTGCGCGAGCAGCGGATCGAGGATGCGCTGGTCGAAGCCATCGACAGCCCGAATCTGTATCCGGCCGTCGTGCTCGAGGCCTCGCCGAAACTCGTGAAGGCCGTCCTGCAGGGGGGCGAAACGATCCAGATCCAGGGCGCAGGTTTGCGCTTCGCGGCGCGCTCGCTCGACCCGAAGGCGCAGCCGACGCGCCGCATCGTTCCGGGCGCGGTGATCCGCGTGACGCAGAGCGCACAGGGCGCCTGGGAGATCACGCAGTTGCCGCAGGTCGAGGCGGCCTTCGTCGCAGCCGAGGCCAGCGACGGCGCGATCCGGGCGCTGGTCGGCGGCTTCGACTTCAACCTGAACAAGTTCAATCACGTCACGCAGGCGTGGCGGCAGCCCGGGTCGAGCTTCAAGCCGTTCGTCTACTCGGCCGCGCTCGAAAAGGGTTTCATGCCGAGCACGCTGATCAACGACGCCCCGCTGACGGTCGACCCGGCGCTGACCGGCGGCCAAGGCTGGGAGCCGCGCAATTACGACGGCAAGTTCGAAGGGCCGATGCGCATGCGTCAGGGACTGGCGAAATCCAAGAACCTCGTGTCGATCCGCATCCTGCAGTCGATCACGCCGCAGTACGCGCAGTCGTTCATCACGCGGTTCGGCTTCGAGGCCGAAAGGAATCCAGCCTACCTGACGATGGCGCTCGGCGCCGGTTCGGTCACGCCGTGGCAGATGCTCGCCGGCTACGCCGTCTTCGCGACCGGCGGCTATCGGATCCAGCCGTACCTGATCACCCGCGTGACAGAGACCGGCGGCAAGGTGCTGATGGAGGCGCAGCCGGCGAAGGCCGGCGACGAAAACCTGCGGGTTCTGGACGCGCGCAACGCGTTCGTCATGGACAGCATGCTGCGCGACGTCGCGCGTTACGGAACGGCGGCGCGCGCGACCTCGCTCAGACGCTCGGATGTCGCCGGCAAGACCGGAACGACCAACGACACGCACGACGCCTGGTTCGCGGGCTACGGCGGCGGCCTGGTCGCCGTCGCCTGGATGGGCTTCGACCAGCCGCGCCCGCTAGGCGAGCGCGAAACCGGCGGCGGACTCGCGCTACCGATCTGGCTGTCGTACATGAGTGTGGCGCTGCGCGACCGCCCCGAACGGATCATGGCGATGCCCGAGGGCGTGATCGCAATCGGCGGCGAGGTCTATTACGCCGAGTTCCCGCCCGGACAAGGCGTGGCCAGCGTCGGTCTCGAAGACGGTCTGCCGCCTGAGGAACAGAAGAAGAACGAGCAGGTGCGCGATCAGATCTTCTGATCAGCGGCGGTCGCGCAGCAGCACGGGCGTGCCTGCCTGCGCGGACAGGATCCGCGACAACGCCGCGAACAGTTCGGTTCCTTCGCGCGTATCGCGCCAAAGCCCTTCGCGCCGCTCGAAGTGAAAGCCGCCGCTTTTCGCCGCGACCCAGATCTGCTGCATCGGCGCCTGGCTGTTGACCACGACGCGCGAACCGTCGGCAAGTTCAAGCGTCAGCACGTTGCCGGCACGCGTGGCATCCACGTCGATCGGCGCGGCCTCGACCGCGGCTTCGATCGCGTCGAGCGTCCGTTCGGCAGCCTCGAGAAACTCGGATTCGGTCATCGCATCGCCTCGTGCTAGATTGGCCGCATGCTCGGTTGCACACGCACGATTGTATTGACCGCCGCAGTCGCGTTGGCGGTGACCGCGTGCGGGCAGAAGGGACCGCTGTACCTGCCCGGCTACCCAAAGGGTGCGCCCTGGCCGTACCCGCCGAAGCCGCCGGCGCAGCCGGCCGAACGCAAGACGCCCGACGTG
The DNA here is from genome assembly GCA_964539745.1 of uncultured Burkholderiaceae bacterium. Taxonomy (GTDB): domain Bacteria; phylum Pseudomonadota; class Gammaproteobacteria; order Burkholderiales; family Burkholderiaceae_F; genus DSNY01. The sequence continues at coordinate 13,508 of CAZIJU010000051.1, forward strand.
CCGGCGTCGACCGACGAAAAAAAATGAGCGCGTCGGGTCCAGCTGCCGGCGCCTTCGCGCTGCGCGATGGCGTGCTCTACTGCGAGCGCGTTTCACTCGAAGCGATCGCGCAGCGCTTCGGCACGCCGACCTACGTGTACTCGCGCGCTGCGATCGAAGCGGCGTTTTGCTCGTACCGCGATGCGCTCGCCGATCGATCCGCGCTGGTCTGCTATGCGATGAAGGCCAACTCGAACCTCGCGGTGCTGGACCTGCTCGCGCGGCTCGGTGCCGGCTTCGACATCGTCTCCGGCGGCGAGCTGGCGCGCGTGCTCGCCGCTGGCGGCGATCCGCGCAAGGTCGTGTTCTCGGGCGTGGGCAAGACCGAGGACGAGATCGCGCAGGCGCTTTCCTCCGACATCCTGTGCTTCAACCTCGAGTCGGTCGCCGAACTGGAGATGATCGAGCGCACCGCCGCACGGCTCGGCAAGCGCGCGCCGGTGTCGGTGCGCGTGAATCCCGACGTCGATCCGAAGACGCATCGGTACATCGCGACCGGACTCAAGAGCAACAAGTTCGGCGTCGCCTGGGGCGACGCGGTCGCGCTGTACCGGCGCGCGGCGGCGATGGCGCACGTCCGAGTCGTCGGCATCGACTGCCACATCGGCTCGCAGATCACCGAGCTGAAGCCCTATGTCGATGCGGCCGATCTCGTGCTCGACCTGGTCGACGAACTGCAGCGCGAAGGCATCCGATTGCATCACATCGATTTCGGCGGCGGGCTCGGAATCCGCTATCGCGACGAGGCGCCGCCGGCGATCGACGAGCTGATCGCGGCGCTGCTCGCGCGCGTCGACGCGCGCGGCCACCGCGACAAGACGATCCTCGTCGAGCCGGGCCGCTCGATCGTCGGCAACGCCGGCGCGTTGCTCGCGCGCACGATCATCGTCAAGCGCGGCACGGAAAGGAATTTCGCGATCGTCGACGCAGCCATGAACGACCTGATGCGCCCGGCGCTGTACGACGCGTGGATGGACGTGCAGCCGGTGCGGCCGCGCGCGGCGGAGCCGATCGTCTGCGACGTCGTCGGCCCCGTCTGCGAATCGGGCGACTGGCTCGCGCGCGATCGCACGCTCGCGCTCGCGCCCGGCGACCTGATCGCGGTGATGGGCGCAGGCGCGTACGGCATGAGCATGGCGTCGAACTACAACACCCGGGGCCGCGCAGCGGAGGTGATCGTCGACGGCGATCGCGTCTACTGCGTGCGCCCACGCGAGCGCGTCGAGGAACTGTTCGCCGGTGAGTCGGTGCTGCCTTAGCGCGGCTGCCGACGGTCCTTGACCCATCGGACCAGTCGCACGCCCAGCAGCAGCCCGATGATCACCGCGTAGACGGTCGGCTGCGCAAAGTCGTTCTTCCCGGCCTTGTGCCACCAGTAGTGCACGATCGCAAGCAGCGCGATGGCGTACACGAGCCGGTGCAGCCGCTGCCAGTTGCGCCCGCCGAGCGCGCGCACCATCGCGTTGGTCGAGGTGGCCGCCAGCGGGATCAGCAGCACGAATGCCGCAAAACCGACGGTGATGAACGGCCGCCTGGCGATGTCCTTGACGATCGCCGCCCAGTCGAAGCCAAGGTCGATGCCGGCAACGGCGAGGAAGTGCAGCGTCGCGTAGAAGAACGTAAACAGGCCGAACATCCGCCGCAGCCGCAGCAGCCAAGCCCAGCCGGTCGCCCAGCGCAGCGGGGTGACCGTGAGCGTGATGCACAGGAAGTTCAGCGTCCAGGTGCCGAGCGAGCGGACGACGAACTCGACCGGGTTCGCTCCGAGTCCGTCGGTGGCCGCAAGCCACACGAGCCGCGCCATCGGCAGCAGCGCCAGAGCGAACATCGCGGCGCGCACGCGTGCGAAGGCGTGCGCCGGCAGTGCCGACGGAACGCGCGCCAGCCAAGGCGCAGCTCGCGCGCCGGTCACCGGCCGCATCAATAGAACTTTTGCAGGTCCATGCCCGCGTACAGCGACGCGACCTGCTCGGCGTAGCCGTTGAACATCAGCGTCGGCCGCCGCCTGGTGAACAGGCCGTCCTCGCCGAGGCGGCGTTCGGTGGCCTGGCTCCAGCGCGGATGGTCGCGCGTCGGATTGACGTTCGAGTAGAAGCCGTACTCGTTTGGAGCCGACTTCTGCCAACTGGTGAGCGGCTGCTTCTCGGCGAAGCGGATCCGCACGATCGATTTCGCGCTCTTGAACCCGTACTTCCACGGCACGACGATTCGCACCGGCGCGCCGTTCTGGTTCGGCAGCACCTCACCGTACAAGCCGAAGGTGAGCAGGGTCAGCGGGTGCATCGCCTCGTCCAGCCGCAGCCCTTCCGTGTACGGCCAGTCGATCACCGGCGAACGCAGCCCCGGCATCTGCTTCGGATCCGCGAGCGTGGTGAACTCGACGAACTTTGCGTTGCCGGTCGGCTCGACGCGCCGGATGAGTTCCGCAAGCGGATAGCCGACCCACGGCACGACGGCCGACCACGCCTCGACGCACCGCAGCCGGTAGATGCGATCCTCCAGCGGTGCGAGCTTCAGCAGTTCTTCGATGTCGAAAACGCGCGGCTTCCGCACCTCGCCTTCGACCCGCACGGTCCATGGCCGCGTGCGCAGCAGCTTCGGCGCGTATTTCGCCGGATCGTCCTTTTCCGTTCCGAACTCGTAGAAGTTGACGTACTCGGTGATCAGCTTGTACGGCGTCGGTTTCTCCATCGTCGAGTACGGGCCGGGCTTCGCGGGCAGCTTGCGCGCGTCGGCCGACTGCGCAGATCCACGCGGCGCCGCGAGCGCAAGTCCCGCGGCGGCCACGGCCTGCAGCAGCGCGCGCCGGCGCTGCCAGATCGCGGGCGAAGTGATCTCGGACGGCGCGATGTCGCGCGGAGCGCTCCAGGGATAACGGGTCAGCGGCATCGTGATCTCGCGGGGTATCGAAGCATGGCGCGTAATCGAGGCTTTGTCGCGGCAACGGCCGAACGCTTACGTCTGACCGGCACGCCGGTTCGGCGTTCCCGCTGGCGCAGACTACAATGCGACAACGCCGGACCCCGCCTCGGGGCCGGCGTTTTTTGCGTCCGCGCCCGGCGCGGCACGTGAGGTGTCGCATGCATATCGAACACGAAGTCAAGCTCGATTACAACGACGTACTGATTCGGCCGAAACGCTCGACGCTGACCTCGCGATCCGACGTCGACATCGCGCGCGAATTCGCGTTCCGCCACGCACCGGTCAGGTACCACGGCATCCCGATCATCGCGGCCAACATGGACACGACGGGAACGTTCGAGATGGCCCGCGCGCTCGACCGCTTCGGCCTGTCGACCGCTCTGCACAAGCACTATGCGGCCGAGCAGTACGTCGAGTTCTTCCGCACGCTCGAACGCAAATCGGCCGCGTTTTATTCCATCGGAATCACGAAGGCCGACGAGGAGAAGTTCGAGCGCGTGATGCAGGGCGCAGGGCCGGGCGCGATCCAGTACGTCTGCATCGACGTCGCCAACGGCTATCACGAGGCATTCGCGACCTTCGTGCGGCGCATCCGCTCGGCATGGCCGCAACTCGTGATCATGGCGGGCAACGTCGTCACCGGCGAGATGACCGAGGAGCTGATCCTGTCGGGCGCCGACATCGTCAAGGTCGGCATCGGCCCGGGCTCGGTGTGCACGACGCGCAAGATGACCGGTGTCGGCTACCCGCAGCTTTCCGCGGTGATCGAATGCGCCGATGCCGCGCACGGGCTCGGCGGGCTCATCTGCGCCGACGGCGGCTGCACGACGCCGGGCGACGTCGCGAAGGCGTTCGGCGGCGGCGCCGACTTCGTGATGCTTGGCGGCATGTTCGCCGGCCACGCCGAATCCGGCGGCGAACTGATTGAACGCGGTGGCGAGAAGTTCAAGCGCTTCTACGGCATGAGCAGCAAGGCCGCGATGGAACGCTACGCGGGCGGTGTCGCCGAGTACCGCGCGGCCGAGGGCAAGGAGGTGCTCGTGCCTTATCGCGGCGAAGTCGCCAACACGGTGCAGGAGATCCTGGGCGGCGTTCGTTCGGCGTGCACCTACGTCGGCGCACGCCGGCTGAAGGAACTGTCCAAGCGCACGACCTTCGTGCGCGTGACGCAGCAGCTCAACGAGGTGTTCGGTCGGTGTTGAGCGCTAAGCTAGCGCAGCCCGGCGATGTAGTCGGCGACCGCCTTGATCTCGGCGTCCGACAGCCGCGCCGCGATTTGCACCATCGGCGCGCTGTTGCGGCGGACGCCATCGCGGAAGGCGCGCAACTGCGCTTCGGTGTACTCGGCGTGCTGGCCTGCGAGCCGCGGGTATTGCGACGGGATGCCGGCACCGTTCGGGCTGTGGCAGCCCAAGCACGCCGGCACGGACTTGTCGGCGATGCCTGCGCGATAGATCTGCTGGCCCAGCGCCAGCGTGTCGCGATTGCGGGCGACGCCGGGTTTGGGTTTCTGCGCCGCCAGGAAGGCCGCGACGTTGCGCCGGTCGGCCTCCGACAGCGTCGCCGCAAAGCCCGCCATCACGCTGTTTTCGCGCGCAGGCTTCTGCGCGCCGGGTTTGACCGCGTAGTCGGCGAGCTGCTTGATCAGATAGTCCGCGTGCTGTCCGGCGAGCTTCGGGTTGGCGCCGATCGTCGAGTTGCCGTCGGAGCCATGGCACGCGGCGCATACCTGGCCCACGATCTGCTGCCCTTTCGCGGGATCCGGTTTCGGCGCCGCCTTGTCCTGCCCGTGCGCCGCCTGCGCCGACGCGAGCGCGAGCGCCGTCATCACCACAAAGCGGCGACCCATCGTCGAAATCATCGAAATGCCTTCGTCGTCTTGTTGGAGTTTCGGACCGCCGCCTCAGCCCCCGCGCTGCGCGCCACGATCCGCGCGAGGCATCCCGCACGAACGCACGGGCCGACCTTCGCCGGGCGCGTATTCTACTCAAGTCGCCCGCCGGATCCCTCGCACGGCGACCCGCACCGCCGAGCAGCCTGATCGTGACGAGCCACCACCTCGAGTCCGCCCGCTTCGCGACATCCGTCGCCGACCTCGCTGAGCTGAATGCTGCGCCCCTGGCGATGGTGCCCGAGATCGCCTTCGTCGGCCGATCGAACGCGGGTAAGTCGAGCACGATCAACGCGCTCGCGCGGCGGCGCCGGCTCGCGTTTGCGGCCAAGACGCCGGGCCGCACGCAGCTCTTGAACTTCTTCGCGCTGATCGCCCGCGACGGAACAGGGCACGAGTCGACGCGCGGTTATCTCGTCGACCTGCCCGGCTACGGCTTCGCGAAGGTCGACGCCGCAACGCGCGCGCGCTGGGACCGGCTGGTCGGCGGCTATCTGCACACGCGCCGGATGCTGCGCGGCGTGGTGCTCGTGATGGACGCGCGCCATCCGCTGAAGCCCGCCGACGAAGAATTGCTCAACTGGCTCGCCACGCGCGCGGACGCGCAGACGCTGCGCGTGCATGTGCTGCTGAACAAGGCCGATCAGTTGCGCGGCGCGCAGCGCGGTGCCGCGCTCGCGCGCGTCGAGCAGCGCGCTGCCGATCTGCCGATGCCCGTGTCGGTGCAGCTTTTTTCCGCCTCCACGCGCGAAGGCATCGAGGAACTGCACGCTGCGATCGACGAGATGCTCGGGCGGTGACGCACGACCGCCCGCGTATGATTGAGCGGGCAAAAAGAAGCCCCGACAATGCCGGGGCGGAAAGCCTTGTCTCAAAGGCACCCGCTCAGGGAGGAGAAGCGGGAGACGACGGAATCACCATCGCCTGAACACGAATCTAGCGAACGCACGTTGCCCCGCCGACTGGGAATTTCCCGTATGCAGATCCTTGGCAGCTTCCCGTCCGTACGTATGCGCCGCATGCGGCGCGACGATTTTTCGCGCCGGCTGATGCGCGAGCATCGGCTGAGCGTGGACGACCTGATCTATCCGGTGTTCGTGCTCGACGGCAAGGGCCGGCGAGAAGCGGTCGCTTCGATGCCCGGTGTCGAGCGGCTGTCGCTCGATCTGCTGCTGCCCGTGGCGGAAGAGTGCGTGCAGTTGGGCATCCCGGTGCTGGCGCTTTTTCCGGTCATCGAGCAGTCGCGCAAGACGCCCGACGGCCGCGAGGCGATCAATCCCGAGGGGCTCGTGCCACGCGCGGTACGCGAGTTGAAGACGCGCTTCCCCGAACTCGGACTGCTGACCGACGTCGCGCTCGACCCGTTCACGACGCACGGCCAGGACGGGCTGATCGACGCGAGCGGCTACGTGCTGAACGACGAGACGGTCGAAGTGCTGAAGCGGCAGGCGCTCGTGCAGGCGCAGGCCGGCGTGGACATCGTCGCGCCGAGCGACATGATGGACGGCCGCATCGGCGCGATCCGCGCCGCGCTTGAAGGCGCCGGGTGCATCCATACGCGCATCATGGCCTACAGCGCCAAGTACGCGAGCGCCTTTTACGGCCCGTTTCGCGACGCGGTCGGATCGCGGGCGAATCTCGGCACGGGCAGCAAGGCGGTCTACCAGATGGATCCGGCCAACAGCGACGAGGCGCTGCGGGAGGTCGGACTCGATCTGGCCGAAGGCGCTGATATGGTGATGGTCAAACCCGGCATGCCGTACCTAGACATCGTGCGCCGCGTGAAGGACGAGTTCAAGGTACCGACCTTCGCGTACCAGGTCAGCGGCGAGTACGCGATGCTGAAGGCGGCGGCGGCCAATGGCTGGCTCGACGAAAGCAAGGTCGTACCCGAGGCGCTGCTGGCATTCAAACGTGCCGGCGCCGACGGGGTGCTCACCTATTTTGCGCTGCAGGTCGCACGCGCGTTGCGTCAGGGCGCTTACTGAGCGCAGCAGTGGTGCGAAGTTGTGAAGATTTCGTCACGAGCGGCCCACCGGCTAGGCGCACGCAGCCGCAGGGCCGAGACATATCAAGTGGATCGGCGAGGCCCGAAAAGGCGCCAGCCTTTCGGCGCAGGCTCACGTGCGCGCAGCGCACGTTCCGCCCGCCGCAGGCGGGCGCAGCCAACACCGCGCAACGACGCCAGCGGGCCGCGCAGCGGAAAGATTCACAGCTTTTGAGTCGCCGCATGGAGTTTGAGCCCCTCAGGTCCGCGCTCGTTCCTCGAGGGCAGGGGGGTCCGGTCGACGGCACGCGGTCGAAGCGCTGAAGGTTTGGTAAGCGACGGATGGAGGCGATCCACGTTCTTCCCGATCAGGCGCAGCGCCTGGAGACGGTTCCCGAATCGCCGATCGACGCCGGATTCGTCTGGCTCGATGCAGCCCGCGACGAGTTGGCCGCCGATTCCGAACCACTGCGCGAGGCGATCGCGCGGCTTGCAGGGGGCGCGCGCGTGTTCGATCTGCACCTGCGCGATGCCCTGAACCCGCAGCATCCTTCGTTCTTCGACGCGACCAGCGATTACGACATCCTGGTTTTCCGCAAGCTCGCGCGCGGCGAATCGCAGCCGCTCGCCGAGATCGAGGACACGGGCGGCGCGCGCGGCCGGCGCCGCCGACTGCAGGAGATCGCCACGCAGCCGGTCACCTTCTTCGTCTTTGACCGGCTGCTCGTGACCGTGCGCAACGCGCCGTCGCGCACGATCGAACAGGCGCGGCAACGTCTGCTCGAGGCGCGCGCGCGCGGCGCGCAGGCGGGCGCACCCAACGGCGAAGCGCATCCGCGCCTGCCGCAACGGCCCGAGGAGCTGATGCTGCGGCTTCTGAACGGCATGGTCGACCGGTACCTCGAACTGCGCCAGCCGCTCACCGAGAAGCTCGACCGCTGGCAGCGCGAACTGCTCGACCCGCGCCGGCCGTTCTCCGACTGGTCCGCGCTGCTCGACGCGCGGATCGAGATCCGCAAGCTCGAGAACCTGTGCGAGGAACAACACGACGCGCTGCAGGAACTGCGCGACAGCTACCTCGAATCGACGCCGCAGCCGCAGCAAAGTGACGCTTATCTGGTGCGCATCGCCGACGTCATCGAGCACGTGCGCCGCGTGCACACGCACGCGCAGCGGCTGGAGAACTCGCTCGAGACCGCCGTGCAGCTTCACTTCTCGGCGACAGCGCACCGGACCAACCAGGTCGTGCGGCTGCTGACGGTGATCACCGCCGTGTTTGCGCCGTTGACGCTGATCACCGGCATCTTCGGCATGAACTTCGAGACGATGCCGCTGGTGCAGCGGCACGACGGTTTCTGGCTGACGATCGCCGCGATGAGCGCGCTCGCGCTCCTGCTGCTCGCGGTGTTCTGGACGCAGCGGATGCTGTCCGACCGGCCGGCGCGGCTGTGGCGCTGGTGGCGTCGTCGCTGGCTGCGAAGCGATGCGCACAGCCGGCCGATCCCGGGCCCCTGAGGCGGGCCGGGGGCTTGGATTGCATCGACCGGGCACCCCTGCCCGCTCCAAGGTCACGCTGTAAGAGCGCAATCGGCTCTGCGACAATGTCCCCCGGCGTTCGCAGCGCCGATCCCGTTAACCCGATCCGGAGGACCCCCGTGATTTCCCTTTCCCCCTCTCGCACGCTTAGAGCGCTCGCGACCGTGACGTTTGCCGCGATCGCCGGCCTGGCAAGCGCGCAGACCACCCTTAGAGTGTCGGCCATCCCCGACGAATCGCCCACCGAACTGCTGCGCAAGTTCAAGCCGCTTGGCGCCTATCTGGAACGGCGGCTGAACGTGAAGGTCGAGTTCGTTCCCGTCACCGATTACGCCGCCGCCGTCGAAGCGCTGGTCGGCAAGAAGCTCGACCTGGTCTGGTACGGCGGCTTCACCTTCGTCCAGGCGCGCATCCGCTCGAACAACGGCGTCATCCCCCTGGTGCAGCGCGAGGAAGACGAGAAGTTCCGTTCGGTGTTCATCACGCGCACCGACTCGGGCATCCACTCGCTGGCCGACCTGAAAGGCAAGACGTTCACGTTCGGCTCTCCGTCGTCGACGTCCGGCCACCTGATGCCACGCCATTTCCTGATGCAGGCAAAGGTCGACCCGGACAAGGACTTCCGGCAGATCGCTTTTTCCGGCGCGCACGACGCCACGATCGCCGCAGTGGCCGGCGGCAAGGTGCAGGCCGGGGCCCTGAATATTTCCGTTTGGGAAAAATTCGTCGCCGAGAAGAAGGTCGACACGGCGAAAGTGAAGGTGTTCTACACGACACCGCCGTATTACGACTACAACTGGACCGTGCGCACCGACCTCGACCCGAAGCTGCGCGACGGCATCACCCGGGCTTTCCTCGAACTTTCGATGGCCACGCCCGAGGGCAAGGAAATCCTCGAACTGCAGCGCGCGACGCGTTTCGTGCCGACCAAGGCCGAGAACTATGCGTCGATCGAAGCCGCGGCGCGAGCGGCCGGGCTGCTGAAGTAACGAAGTCACGCCAGCCTGCGCCCGCCGGGCGATGCCGGCCCGCCGGCGCCCGCGAGTGCCGTACCCGATGCCCGACGCGATCTACCGTCTGCGCGACCTGTGCGTGCGCCATCCCGGCGCAAGCGCGAAGACGCCCTGCGTCATCAAGCAGTTCGACCTCGATGTCGCTCGCGGCGAACAGGTCGCGGTGATCGGACCGTCGGGCGCCGGTAAGACGACATTGCTGGCGGCGCTGGCCCTGGCCCGCCAGCCCGACGGAGGCACGCTGGAGTTGTTCGGCCGCCAGCCCTGGGCGCTCTCGAGCGCCGAACGGCATGCGCTGCGCCGTCGCCTGTTCCTCGCTCCCCAGACGCCGCCGCTGCCGCCGCGCCAGCGCGTGGTGACGGCCGTGCTTGCCGGCAAACTGCCGCACTGGACGCTGTTGCAGGCGCTGGCGTCGTTGATCTACCCGAGGCAGGCACGGCTGGCCGCAGCCGCGCTGGCCCCCTTCGATCTGCAGGACAAGCTGTACTCGCGGGTCGACCGGCTGTCCGGCGGCGAGCGACAGCGCGTCTCGCTGGCGCGCCTGCTGATGGCCGACGCCGAAGTGCTGCTGGTCGATGAACCGCTGTCGGCGCTCGACCCCCGCCTGGCGCAGCAGACGCTGAACGCGTTGCAGGACGAAGCCCTTCGTCGCGGCGCGACGCTGATCTGCAGCCTGCATCAGGTCGCGCTCGCGCACGCGCAGTTTCCGCGCGTCATCGGCCTGCGCGACGGCTTCAAGCGCTTCGACCTGCCGCGCGCCGAAGTCACCGCCGACATGCTGGCCGCGCTGTACGCCGGCGCGGAAGATCCGCCGCCCGAAACCGCGCCGCCCGACGCGGCGACGGCCGCGGCTGCGGGTGACGCCCGTTGCCGCTGAGCGAATGACGAGCGCCAACCATCGCGATCCGGCCTGGCGTGCGCGCCTGACACGGACGCTGCTGGCGCTGCTGATGCTGTGGCCGCTGTTGGTGGCCACCGAGTTCAAGCCGTGGCAACTGGCCGACGCCGAAAGCCTGCGGGCGATGCTGCGGTTCCTGTCGGACTTTCTGCCGCCGGCGCTGCAGCCGGCCTTCCTGCTCGAAATGCTGAAGGCGGCGTGGGTCACGCTGGCGATCGCGACCGTCGGGCTGACGCTGGCACTGGTGATCGCCGTTCCGCTGACGCTGCTCGCCACCAGCCGCCTGTCGATTTCCCGCCTCGGCCGCACCCGCATGCGGCCGGCCTCCGCGCTCGCGCGGCATGGCGTGCGAGCGCTGCTGGTCGTGCTGCGCAGCGTGCCCGAGCTGGTCTTTGCGCTGCTGTTCGTACGCGTGGTCGGGCTCGGCCCGACCGCCGGCGTGCTGGCGATCGCGCTGTCCTACGGCGGCATGCTGGCCAAGGTCTACGCCGAGATCATCGAGTCGTCCGAAGGCAGCGCCGTCGAAACCCTGTTGCGCAACGGCGCCGGGCGGCTGCAGGCCTTCCTCTATGGCGCACTGCCGGGCTGCTCGACCGAACTGGTGAGCTACACCGTATACCGCTGGGAATGCGCGATCCGCGGCTCGGTGATCATGGGCATGGTCGGTGCAGGCGGTCTCGGCCAGCAGTTGGACACCGCGATGAAAATGCTGGCCGGAAGCGAAGTGGCGACGATCCTGCTGATCTTCATCGGATTGGTCGCGCTCGCCGACGCCTTGTCGGCCTGGTTGCGGCAGAGGATGGGCTGATGCGGCCGCAGGACGGCGAACTTGCGGCATTCGCCGCCGTGTTCT
>CAZIJU010000052.1:0-24555 GCA_964539745.1 uncultured Burkholderiaceae bacterium
CGGTCGCGCCCGCCTATGCAGACGAGCGCTGCGCGCTGTACCGGCTGCCCGATGCGCCGTGGGCGCGGCGCGTGCTCGGCGCGTTCGCGCACCGGCTCGCTGCCGACGATCCGCAGCGCGCTCACGCGGTCGTCCGCGCCAATGCCGACGGCAGTTTCACGATCAGCGTACGCGCGCTGCGCGGCGCCGATGCGCTGTGTCGCCAGTTCCCGGGCGGCGGCGGCCGCGCGGCCGCCGCCGGCATCGACCGGTTGCCGGCGGAACGGCTGTTCGAGTTCATCCGCCGCTTCCGCGCGCAGGACTGGCGCGAGGAGCCTTCGCGATGAACGCCGAGGCCGTGACGCTGTTCCTGTGCGGCGACGTGATGACCGGGCGCGGCATCGACCAGGCGCTGCCGCATCCGAGCCGGCCGCGGATCTACGAGGAGTACATGCATTCGGCGATCGGCTACGTCGAGCTGGCCGAGGCCGCGAGCGGCCCGATCCGCCGCCCGATGGGCTACGCCGACCTGTGGGGCGACGCGCTCGCAGAGTTCGAGCGCTGGCGGCCCGCCGCGCGCATCGTCAACCTGGAGACGGCGGTGACGGCGAGCGACGACGCTTGGCCCGGAAAGGGCATCCACTACCGGATGCACCCAGGCAACGTTCGCGTGCTGACGGCCGCCAAGCTCGATGTCTGCGTACTGGCCAACAACCACGTGCTCGACTGGGGGCACGCGGGCCTCGTCGAAACGCTCGACACGCTCGCGCGCGCGGGCATCCGCGCGGCGGGCGCGGGCCGCGACAGCGCGCAGGCGGCCGCACCCGCGATCGTCGATCTGCCGCCGGATCGGCGTGTGCTGGTGTTCGGCTACTGCACAGAAGACAGCGGCGTCCCGCCCGAGTGGGCGGCGACGGCCACACGCCCCGGTGTGGCGCTTCTGCGCAGGCTCGATTCACGGGCGGTGGCTGAGATCGCGGCGCAGGCAAACGCCGTGAGGCGCGCGGGCGACGTGGTCGTCGCGTCGATCCACTGGGGCGGCAACTGGGGCTTCGCGATCCCCGCCGCGCAACGCGAGTTCGCGCACCGGCTGATCGACGAAGCCGGCGTCGATCTCGTGCACGGCCATTCGTCGCACCACGTCAAGGGCATCGAAGTGCATCGCGGCAGGCTGATCCTGTACGGCTGCGGCGACTTCGTCAACGACTACGAAGGCATCCGCGGGCACGAGCGCTGGCGCGGCGATCTCGCGCTGATGTACTTTGCGTCGCTCGACGCCACCGGCGCGCTCGCCGCGCTGGCGATGACGCCCACCCGGATGCGCCGCTTCCGCGTGCGGCGCGCCTCCGACGACGAGACCCAATGGCTCGCCGAGACACTGAACCGCGAAGGCCGGCCGTTCGGCACACGCGTCGAGCGACAGCCCGACGGTACGCTTGCGCTGAGATGGAATTCGTGACCGTTGCGCGCCGCAGGTCGAAGGCGCATCGTTTCGTCGGGCCGCGTGCCCGGGCGAGCGCAACGGGGCGGCGCGCCGCGCGGCCGCCGCGCGAGCGCCCCCGCGGACGGGCCACGATGCGGAGCGCGGCGGTGAGCGGCGCTTCGCCGGGTGACGCGACAAGCCCGTCGAAGCACTGAACGAGTCACGGCCACCGACACGGAGATGCCCGATGCTGGTCTTCGCACTCAAGCACACCCGCGAGTTCGGCGAACGCGTCGCCGCTTCGCTCGGCATCGAACTCGCCCCCTGCGAAGAGCGCGAGTTCGAGGATGGCGAGCACAAGGCGCGCCCGATGGTGGACGTGCGCGGGCGCGATTGCTTCGTGATCCAGAGCCTGCACGGCGGCCTCGACGCCAGCGGCAACGACAAGCTCGCGCGGCTGCTGTTCTTCGCCGGCGCGCTGCGCGACCACGGGGCGGCGCGCGTCACCGCGGTCGTGCCGTATCTCGCTTACGCGCGCAAGGACCGCGTGACCAAGCCGCGGGACCCGGTGATCACGCGCTACGTCGCCCAACTCTTCGAAGCGGTGGGCATCGGCGGCGTGGTCGCGCTCGAAGTGCACAACGTCGCCGCGTTCCAGAACGCGTTCCGCATTCCGACGCTACACCTGGACTCGTCGGAAATCTTCGCGCCGCGCGCCGGCGAACTCGCGGGCAGCGGCCCGGTCGTCGTCGCCTCGCCCGACCCGGGAGGTGTGAAGCGCGCGCAATTGTTCCGCGAGACGCTCGAAGCGCGGCTCGCGCGCGAGTTCGGCGCCGCGTATCTGGAGAAGCGCCGCAGCGCCGGAGTGGTCAGCGGCGATCTGCTCGCCAGCGACGTTCGCGGCGCGACGGTCTTCCTGGTCGACGACCTGATCAGCACCGGCGGCACGATGCTGCGCGCCGCGCAAACCTGCCTCGCCGCCGGCGCGACCAGGGTCTACGCGTTCGCTGCGCACGGAGTGTTCAACGCAGGCGCGAGCGAAGTGATCGCGAATCCCGCGTTCGTCACGACGATCATCACCGACACCGTGCCGCCGTTTCGCCTGAGCGCCGCAGCGCGCGAGCGGGTCGTGGTCGTCAGCGCGGCGCCGCTCTTCGCGGAGGCGATCCGGCGGGTGCACGAATGAATGATGACGGCGAGTTGACACCGTAAGGATCGACGGGCTGGGCGTTGGCCGAGCAGTCGGGCCACCTTCACTCTCCTTGCCGAATGTCTTTGGCTCCTGTCCCGCGCAAGGGTACTTGACAGTCGAGTTTGCAGCGCTCTGTTGAATTCCGCTGTCTGGGGTGCTGAGCCCTCTGCCGCCAAGCCGGTACATCAAGAAGGGGTCGATCGAGAGGTTTCCTGGGCGATGCGACTCGGTGCCGCGTGAGGGCGGGCGCACGCTACATGCAACGTGTCACGTTGGAGGGGGACATGAAATTGCAGCTTGTGCGCATCAGGCCACCGCTTACCGTGCTGGGCGTCGCGATGCTTGTTTCCTTCCCATGTTTCGGACAAGAGAAGGCGAGCGATGCGAACGCGGCCGCCGTTACGATGCCGCCAGCTCAGGCCGGCAGAGGCTTGCCGCCGAAGATGGCTGGTCGTTGGCAAACCGATGATGGGCGCTTCTCGAATACACACGAAGTCATCGTCCAATCTGTCGACGGAACGAGTGTACGAGGCACACTCATCGTCTGGTCCGGGCGCTGCAACGGAAAGCCTGCGCAATTCGTCGGCACGTACAACGGCGTTGAGTTGACGATTACAACCGGGCCTGACAGTCCATGCAGTCCCGTGAAGTACTCGTTGCGTCGACAAGATCAAGGCAGGCACCTGTTCGAAGGAACTTGGGAAATCAGCGATTTTCGGGGGACTGCATATTTCGATCCGCAGTGAACTCGTGCAGCCCAGATCCCCTGTCGAGATCCCCTGGTATCCGTACGAAAGTCGGCAGTCCGGAATGCATCACGTGTACGGGTGAGGTTTGCTGCCTTGCGATGCCGGCGTATTGGCTGAAGTGCTCCTCCTCCCCAACGTAATAAGTCGGGCCCACTCTCGGTCAAAGTGTCGACGCAAGCTTGACTTACTGCGGGCGAATGGTCGTCGCCCGGTTGTGGCACGGGCTTCGGCGCCGGGGCGAACGCCCTGTTAGAAGGCACTGGCCGGACGCGGTGCGCCGCCAATCCCGGCCGGTTATCGCTTCACGGCGGGCCGCGCTATTGCGATGCCCCTCATGATCGATTGGTCGACCCGTCAAGCCGTCGAGCGCGACCCGGAGCGCGTGAGCGGTGCCTGGGTGTTCCGCGGCACCCGGGTACCCGTGGCAGCGCCGTTCGAGAACCGCGAAGACGGCGCGCTCGTGCCGGAGTTCGTCGAGTGGTTCCCGGGCGTCACGTTGGAGCAGCTTCGCGCCGTACTGGAGCATGCGGCGCGGAGCGCTTTGGCGCGGAACTGAGCGGGTAGCTTTGTGTGATCGGGGACGGTTGGTCCGCGGCACTCGGTGTGGCATCAATGCGGCGGGCATCTGGCAGTACGATCGGCTACATGCAAGTCGCCACCGGGACTGTCGTAAACGGCAAGACCGTCGTCGAGGGAGCGGATCTGCCCGACGGCGCGGTCGTCGCTGTGCTCTTGCGCGGCGCTGCCGCGGGTTTTTCTCTGTCAGAAGCACAGGGAAACGAGCTTCTCGAAGCTATCGCCGAGATCGAGCGGGGCGAGTTCGAAACGTTTAACGCGTTGCTTGCATCGTTTCGCGATAGGCCCTGAGCATGACGCTTCGGGTCAAGATCTCTTCCCGAGCAGCAAGTCAGATTCGTCGGGCTGCCGAGTGGCGGGCAGAGAATCGTCCGAGTGCTCCCGGCGCGGTTGCGGCTGACTTCGCTGAGGCCGTTGCGCTGCTCGCGGGGGCAACCCGGAATTGGTGCACGGTACTCGGGGAGTCGAACTCCTGGCGTGCGGCGCCTCTTCTTGAAGCGCGTCGGCTACTTCATCTACTACAAGGCGGATTCCGGCGAGTTGAGGGTTCTCGCCTTTTGGCATGCGGGCAGGGAGCACCCGCCGGTGCTGTGAAAGACGCGGACGCGCGGCACACGGGTGGGGTCCGATCGCTCGGAGCGTTCCGTCGCACCGCAGATCCTTCCGGTCTGCACAGATCGAATCAGCTCTTGGCGATGCCCCCAAGCGCCCGCTCCGCCAACGCCAGGTACTCCTACGCCCGCTGCGGCCACTTGTGCGGTTCGCGCGGTTCCGGTTCGGTCAGGTGCGCGGGTGCGAGCCGGGCGCGCAGGAACGCACAGTGGTAGCCTAAGCACATGAGCGACGCAGACGTTGCAGAGATCCTGAAACTGCCCCCCGAGGAGCGGATGCGCATCGCGGAGATCATCTGGGCGAGTCTCGCTGCTGACCCAGAAACCGTCCCGCTCGGTGATGCTCATCGCGCGCTTGTCGACGAGGCGATTGCTGAACACGAGCGGAACCCCGACGACGTCGTTTCCCGGGAGCAAGTGCTCGCCGAAGCCCGGCGGCGCTAATGTCTCTACTGCTCGTCTACCGCCGCAGGGTCGGACGCGATCTTGCGGAGGCCCTCGCGTACTACGACGAACTGGTCGAAGGCCTCGGTGAGAGATTTCTCGGCTCCGTCGATTCCACCTTTGACGCGATCGAACGCTATCCGGAGATGTTCGCCAAGGTCTACGGCGACGTACGGCGCGCGGTCCTTTCGCAGTTTCCGTACGCTGTGTTCTATCGCATCGAACGCGAGCGCGTCGTCGTATTCAGGGTGCTGCACACGGCCCGCGACCCCAGAGCGTGGCCGCGGCCAAGAGGAACTGCGCGCTAACAACGCAGCCCACGCAGATCCCACGGTTGTTTCCGCCGAAGAGTTCATCGCCGCTCTTCGCATCTACAGCGTGATCGTTCCGGTCTTCGGACGCAGACTCTGCCGCGCCGTGAATCGCCGGTGAACTGCGGCGTTACCCAGGCATCGCGAGTTCGCTCACCGCCCGCTCCGCCAACGCCAGATACTCCCGCGCCCGTTGCGGCCACTTGTGCGGCTCGCGCGGTTCGGGTTCGGTCAGGTGCGCGAGCGCAAGCCGCGCGCGCACGCACGCGCGCAACGCGACGTAGAAGTGGTGCAGGCGGTCGTCGATGCGGTCGCCGAGGGCCGCTTCGAGGTCACGGCGCAGTTGCGCGCCGACCCACGCCGCGCCGAGCCGCTGGCACTCCAGGCCCAGGAAGCCGATCTCGTCGAACGGGTCCACGAGCCGCAGCGCACGGTTGAACTCGAGGCAGTCGATGATGACCGGCGTGTCGAGCAGGAAGACGTGTTCCGGGCGCAGGTCGCCGTGGCCTTCGACGACGTGGCCGCCGGCGGCGCGCGCCTCGAGCAGCGCGCGGTCGGCGTCGAAGAAGCCGTCGAGTGCGGCGAGAACCCGCTCGGTTGCCGCGCCGTCGATTGCGAAGTCGGGCCGCAGCAGCAGTCCGGCGTTGGCGTCGTGCTGTGCGCGCAGCAGTTCGACGTAGCGCCGCGCGTCGACGTCGGCGGGCGCGAGCCTACGATAGAACCGCGCAAGCACCGCTGCGATCTGCGCCACGTGCGCGGGGGCGAGTTCGCCGCGCACGATCAGTTGCTCGAGCGTGCGGTGCTCGGGCAGCCGGCGCATGCGCACGAGCCAGTCGACCGTGGCGCCCTGGCCGTCGATCGCCAGGCGCCCGTCGGCCTCGCGCGTCAAGCGCGCGACGCCCAGATACACGTCGGGGGCGAGCCTGCGATTCAGCCGCACTTCGTCGCGGCAGCGCGCTTCGCGCGCCTCCAGCGTGCTGAAGTCAAGATACGGATAGACGACCGGTTTCTTCAGCTTGTAGGCCTGGCCGTCGGTCAGAAAGACCCACGACATGTGCGTCTCGCGCATCTCGACGCGCGCGGGCCGATCCGGATACGCGACGGACGACGAGAGGAACTCGACCTTCTCCCGCAGCCCGTCGGCGCCGTCGCGCTGCGCGGCGGTGTACGCCCGCGCACGCGGGCCGCATGATCGCTCGTCTGTCGTCGATGGCATCGCGCTACGCGCCGAAATTGCCACCGAGTCCGCGCGGCGGATTGCCCGCGGGCTCGTGGGCCGTCGGCGGCCCGTGAGGCGAAAGCTGCCGCGCACGTTACGCAGCCGCACGCGCAGCGTCAACGCGCGCGAGCGCTGCGTTTGATCGGGGCGAAACGTCGCGTGCGCAGGCGGCGGAACTCCCTACAATCGCGGCCTCGCCCGTTCGCCCTTCGTCTGCCAAAGTACCTGCCGCGAGCCGTCGGAGGTTCTCGCTGCGGAACGCCTGGCGGGCAACGGACTCCCTCAACGACAAGCATAACGATCCGGTGGCCGTCACCCTTACGCAACTGATCGGCGGCTTCGTGCGCCGGCACTGGCGCGCGTACGTCGCCTCCGCGCTGATGCTGATCGGCGTGGCGGTGATGACCGTATGGATTCCGCGGCAGGTCGGGACCATCGTCGACGGGCTGGTCGGACGAACGCTCGCCGGCGGCGCGCTCGCACGCGAGCTCGCGTGGCTGGTTCTCGTCGGGGTGGCGATCTACTTCTTGCGCGTCGGCTGGCGGCTGCGGCTGTTCTCGGCCGCGTACCGGCTCGGCGTGGAGCTGCGCACGCGGCTGTATGCGCGGCTTGCGCAGCAGGGGCCGCCTTTTTTCAATCGCCAGCGCACGGGCGACCTGATGGCGCGCGCGACCAACGACGTCGATGCGATCGAGATGGTCGCAGGCGAAGCGTTCCTGGCCGGATTCGACGGCACGCTGACGCTGGTGCTGGTGGTCGGCATGATGACGCTCGGCGTCGACTGGCGGCTCGCCGTGGTCGCGCTCGCGCCGTTTCCGCTGATGGCGGTGGCGTTTTGGGTGATCTCGCGCCGCGTGCACGACGCGTGGCGGCAGTCGCTCGACCGCTTCTCCGCCTTGAACGAGCACGTGCAGGAGACGGTGGCGGGCGTGCGTACGCTGCGCGCGCTGGGGCTGGAGGCGCGCGCGGAGCGCGACTTCGCGCAGCGCACGCAGGCCGCGGCCGACGCGAGCTTCGACGCGCAGAAGTGGGAGGCGGCCTACGAGCCCGCGGTCGGCTTGACACTGACGATGGCCACCGTGCTGACGCTCGGTGTCGGTGGCTGGCTGGTCTGGCACGACGAACTGACGGTCGGAGGCTTGACCGCGTTCACGATGTACCTCGGGCAACTGATCTGGCCGATGTTCGCGGCCGGTTGGGTGCTGTCGCTGCTCGAGCGCGGCCGCGCCGCGTGGGGCCGGCTCGATCCGCTGCTCGCCGAGCCGCTCGCGGTCGAGGATCGCGGCACGGTGACCGAAGTGGACGTCGGCCCGATCCGCTTCGACGAGGTGACGTTCGCCTATCCGGACGGCGCGGCGCCGTCGCAGGCGCCTGAGCGATGCGAGCGGCCTGCGCTCGACCGCGTGAGCTTCGCGCTAGCGCCCGGCCGCATGCTCGGCATCGTGGGGCCGACCGGTGCGGGCAAGTCGACGGTGATTCGGCTGCTGCTGCGTCATTACGCGCCGCAGGCGGGCGCGATTGCCTGGGGGATGCATGCGCTCGACGCGTACCGGCTCGATGCGCTGCGCGAGGCCATCGCTTGGGTGCCGCAGGAGCCGTTCCTGTTCTCCGCGTCGATCGCCGAGAACATCGCACTCGCGCGGCCCGACGCGACGCGCGGCGAGATCGAGCGCGCGGCGCAACTGGCGGCGCTGCACGAGGACATCCTGCGCTTTCCGCGCGGTTATGACACGCCGGTCGGCGAGCGCGGCGTCACGCTGTCGGGCGGGCAGCGCCAGCGGGTGGCGATCGCGCGCGCGCTGCTGGCGGATACGCCGCTGCTCGTGCTCGACGATGCGCTGTCGGCCGTCGATACCGGCACCGAAACGCGGATCCTCGCGCATCTGCGCGGCGCCCGCGCCGGGCGCACCGCGATCGTCGTCAGCCATCGCCTGTCGGCAGTGGCCGATGCCGACCTGATCGTCGTGCTGCGCGCCGGCCGGGTGACCGAACGCGGAACGCACGACGAACTGCTCGCGCTCGGCGGCTGGTACGCGGCGCAGTGGAAGTACCAGCAACTGGAGGCGAGCCTGGACGCCGCGTGACGGCGCGGACCGGACATGTCGATCGCGATCGAAACCGAAACCCATCCCGACCTGCGTCCGGTCAAGCCGAACGAGCGGAGGCAGGCGTTCGCGCTGCTCGCGCGCGCGGCGCGGCCCGATCGGCGGCAGGTCGTCTGGGCCACCGTGTGGCTCGCAGCGGCCGGCGCGCTGGAGGCGGCCGGTCCGATCTTCGGCAAGCACTTCATCGACGAACACCTGCTGCCGCGTTCGTTCGATCCCTGGGCGGTCGCGCTGCTGCTCGGCGGGTATTTCGCATCGGGCTGTGCGGCGAGCGTACTGCGTTACTACCAGCTCGTGCGGCTCGCGGCCGTGGCGATGCGCTCGGTGCGGCGGCTGCGCGATCGCGTCTACGCGCACGTGCTGCAGCTGCCGATCGCCTTCTTCGACCGCGCGATCACCGGTCAGCTCGTCAGCCGCATCACCAACGACACCGAATCGGTCAAGCAGCTTTACGTGCAGGTGCTGTTCGAGATCCTGCAGGGGCTGACGGTGCTCGCCGGTGCGATCGTCGCGATGGCCTGGCTCGACTGGCGCCTGATGCTGATCGTTCTGACGCTGGTGCCGGCGACGGTGGCGATCGTGTGGGGCTATCAGCGGCTGTCGAGCGCCGCGGTCACGCGCTCGCGCGAGCTGCGCAGCGAAATCAATGCGCAGATGGCCGAGAGCATCGCCGGCATGAGCGTGCTGCAAGCCACCGGCGCGATACGGCGCTTCGCCGAGCGCTTCAGGCTCACCAACGACGCGTACTGGCGCGCGCGCATGGGCGAGATCCGCGCCAACGCCTGGCTGCTGCGGCCCGCGCTCGACCTGGTCAACGTGCTGCTGATCGTCGCGGTGATCGCGGCCTTCGGCGCGCAGCCGCTCGACACGATCGAGATCGGTCTGCTGTACGCGTTCATCGCGTACATCGCGCGCGTGGTCGAACCGCTGATCCAGATCACGATGCAGTTCTCGCTGCTGCAGCAGTCGGTGATCGCGGCGGCGCGCGTCAACACGCTGCTGCAGCAGGGCGAGAGCGAGCGCGTCACGCATGCGCGCCGCATCTCGAACGGACGCGTCGAACTGCGCGACGTCACCTTCGGCTACGATCCCGACGAACCGGTGCTGCACGACCTGAGCCTGGAGATTGCGGCCGGATCTTTCGTCGGCATCGTCGGTGCGACCGGCAGCGGCAAGTCGACGCTGCTCGCGCTGCTGCTGCGCTTCTACGCGCCGCAGGCCGGACGCATCGAGATCGACGGCATTCCGCTGGCGACGATCGGCGACGAGCACTTCCGCGCCGACGTCGGCCTCGTGCCGCAGGAGCCGTTCCTGCTTGCGGCCAGTGCGCGCGAGAACATCGACATGGGACGCGGGCTGCCGCACGCGGCGATCGAGGCCGCCGCGCGCGCCGCGCGCGTGCACGAGGTCATCGAGCGGCTGCCGCAGGGCTACGACACGCCGCTCGAAGAAAGCGGTGCGCGGCTGTCGTCGGGGCAGAAGCAGTTGATCGCGGTGGCGCGCGCGCTCGCCGGGCAGCCGCGCGTGCTGCTGCTCGACGAGGCGACTTCGCGCATCGACAGCGAGACCGAGCGGCTCGTGCAGACGGCACTCGCGGAGCTGCGCGGCAAGGTCACGGTGATCGCGATCGCGCATCGGCTGTCGACGATCCGGGCGGCCGACCGCATCGTCGTGCTGAGCCACGGCCGCATCGCCGAGCAGGGCACGCACGACGAGCTGATGGCGATCGAAGGCGGGATCTACCAGCGGCTGTACCTGCTGCAGCAGATCGGGGAGTAGCGACGGCGCGGCGGCGGCCCGCGAAAGGCGTCCGCGGTCTCGGCCCCAGGGCTTGAATCCCGCCTACCCGCCCCCATAATCGGCGCGCTACCGCCGTACCGGAGGACTTGCATGGGCGCACCCGACACCAAGATCAAGGAAACCCTGGGCTTTCAGGCCGAGGTGAAGCAGCTTCTGCACCTCGTCACCCATTCGCTGTATTCGAACAAGGAAATCTTCCTGCGCGAGCTGGTCAGCAACGCGTCGGATGCGTGCGACAAGCTGCGCTTCGAGGCGATCGCCAAGCCCGAGCTGCTCGAAGGCGGCTCCGACTTAGCGATCCGCGTGACTTACGACAAGGCGGCGCGGCAAATCACGGTCTCGGACAACGGCATCGGTATGTCGCGCGACGAGGCGATCCAGCATCTGGGCACGATCGCCAAGAGCGGCACGCGCGAGTTCTTCGCCGCGCTGACGGGCGACCAGCAGAAGGACACGCAACTGATCGGCCAGTTCGGCGTCGGTTTCTATTCGAGCTTCATCGTCGCCGACCGCGTCACGGTGATCTCGCGTCGCGCGGGGCTGCCGGCCGACCAGGCGGTCAAATGGGAAAGCGACGGCTCCGGCGAGTTCACGGTCGAGGCGGCGACCCGCGCCGAACGCGGCACCGACGTGATCCTGCACCTGAAGGAAGGCGAGGACGAACTGCTGTCGAGCTGGAAGCTGCGCTCGATCCTGACCAAGTATTCGGATCACATTGCCACACCGATCCTGATGAAGAAGGAGGAGTGGGACAAGGACAAGAACGACTACGTCGTCAAGGACGAGTGGGAGACCGTCAACCAGGCGAGCGCGCTGTGGACGCGCGCCAAGAGCGACATCACCGACGAGCAGTACAAGGCGTTCTACCAGCACGTCGCGCACGATTTCACCGAACCGCTGGCGTGGACGCACAACCGCGTCGAAGGCAAGACCGAATACATCCAGCTTCTGTACATTCCGTCGCGCGCACCGTTCGACATCTGGGATCGCAACCAGCGGCACGGCGTCAAGCTGTACGTGCGGCGCGTGTTCATCATGGACGACGCCGAGCAGCTTCTTCCGCCGTACCTGCGCTTCGTGCGCGGCGTGGTCGACTCCAACGACCTGCCGCTGAACGTCAGCCGCGAGATCTTGCAGGAGTCGCGCGACGTCAAGGCGATCCGCGAGGGCTGCAGCAAGCGCGTGCTGTCGCTGCTCGAGGACCTTGCCGAGAACCGCAAGGACGACTACGCGAAGTTCTGGTCCGAGTTCGGCCAGGTGCTCAAGGAGGGCATCGGCGACGATGCGGCCAACCGCGAGCGCATTGCCAAGCTGCTGCGCTTCGCGTCGACGACGAGCGAAGGCGCGCAGACGGTGTCGCTCGGCGACTACGTCGCGCGGATGAAACCGGGGCAAAAGTCGATCTACTACCTGACCGCCGACTCGCTCGAAGCCGCGAAGTCGAGCCCGCACCTGGAGATCTTCCGCAAGAAGGGTGTCGAGGTGCTGCTGCTGACCGACCGCGTCGACGAATGGATGCTCACCTTCCTGCACGAGTTCGACGGCAAGCCGCTGGCGTCGGTTGCCAAAGGCGACCTCGACCTCGGCGATCTGGCCGATGCGCAGGAGAAGGAAGAGCAGCAGAAGGTCGCCGACGAATACAAGGAGCTGGTCGCCAAGGTCAAGTCGGCGCTCGGCGACCGCGTGCAGGACGTGCGCGTGACGCTGCGGCTGACCGACTCGCCGGCGTGCATCGTCGTGGACCGCGACGCGATGAGCGCGCATCTCGCACGGTTGCTGAAGGCGGCCGGGCAGAAGGCGCCCGCGACCAAGCCGATCCTGGAGCTCAACCCGCACCATCCGCTGGTGCAGCGGTTGAAGCGCGAGGAGGCGAAGCTTGCCGACTGGGCGGCGCTGCTGCTCGACCAGGCAGTGCTCGCCGAGGGCGGCCAGCTCGACGACCCGGCCGGTTTCGTCAAGCGGCTGAACCAGATGCTGCTGGATGCCGCGGCGAAATAGCGCGGCGCGCGGCGCACGGCTGAAGGGCTTTCCGCCCGTCATCGACGAGCGCGTCCGCACGCTGATCCTCGGCAGCTTTCCGAGCCAAGCGTCGCTCGCCGCCGGCCAGTACTACGCGCACCCGCGCAACCAGTTCTGGACGATCCTGGGACGCGTACTCGGCGAGCCGCTGGCGGAGCTGCCGTACGAGGACCGGCTCGCCCGCGTGCTGGCGCACCGGGTCGGCATCTGGGACGTGCTCGGCGCGTGCGAGCGCGCAGGCAGCGCGGACAGCGCAATCCGCAACCACGAGCCGAACGACTTTGCGCGGTTGCGCCGCTTGGCGCCTCGGCTCGAGCGCGTCGTCTTCAACGGGCAGACCGCCGGCCGCTTCGAGCCGCTCCTTCGGCAGGCGGGCTTCGCCACGGCGGTGGCGCCGTCGACCAGCCCGGCGCATGCGGGCCTCACGCTCGCGCGGAAGCTCGCCCTTTGGCGCCGCGCGCTCGCGACGGCCCGGCGGCCTTGATCCGGCCCGAAGCCGCGGCCCGGCCGGCGCCGCGCGGGCCGGTGTTGCCAGGGCGCCTCGGCCGAATTCGGCCGATCGGTCGTTTTGCCTCGCCGGAACACGTAACTTGCGGGGATTCGACGGCGGCCGGGTGGGGCACAATCTCCCCGGGAGCGGATAGCCGGGCTCTCGGCCTCGGGCTCGATTGATGAGCAACGAAAACAGAACGCTGCTGGACGCCGCGGTGGCGCCGGGCACGCCGGTGTCGCGTCGCCCCGGTGCGCGCCGTCTGCTCGAGGACTGCTGGACGTCGATTCGCAACGCCGTCGAGCCCCGCATCACCGACGTGCTGCTGGAGGCGCTCGGCCCGATCGCTCGTTCGGACAACGAGGACGTCGCCCGGCCGGCCAAGCTCGCGCTGTCGCGCGACCGCGCGTTCGTGCAGGCGTATTCGGACGCGCTGCAAGCCGAGTTCAAGACGGCGGTGGCCGATTTCGTCGCGCACCGCGTCGCCGACGCCAAGGCGCCGGACCGCAAGTCGCTCGCCCTGGTCGACTACGGCGACATGGAGTTCTCGACGCTGATCGAAAGCTCGGGCGCGCGCATCCGCAACGCGGTCGACGACGAATACACGAGCGTGAAACTGCGCGTGGCCAATCTCGTGCGCGAGCCGGACCTGCGCGACGGCGACCATCCGTTCCGCCCGGGCATGTTCCTGCGCGCCGCGCACCAGGCGCTCGAGAAGGTCGGCGTGCCGAAGGAAGACCTGCTGCGGCTGACGCACTGCTTCGACGCGCCGTTGATCGCTCCGGTGCGCGCGGCCTATGCGGCGGTCGATCATCATCTCGCCGCGCAGGGCGTCAGCGCGGAGCTGGCACGCACGACGATCACGCGCAACACCGCGATGGGTCGAAACACCGTGCTCGGCCGCAACTCGCTGCTCGGCATGCCGACCAACACCGGCGTCGGCGCGCCGATGACGGGCGGCGGCCTGCACTTCGCCGGCGGCATGAGCGCCGAGCAGGTGCTGCAGGGCCTGTACCAGCGGATGCAGCTTTTGCCGTCGGCCGGCTATGCGGCGCCGGGCATGATCGGCGATCCGCGCCAGGCCGCGCCCGGCCATTACGTGCCGGCGCCGACGCTCGGCGGAACCTCCGCGTTGCGCGCGATGCAGGCATTGCAGGGCATGCCGACGATGCCGACCATGCAAGGCGTGCCGAGCATGCCGGGCGGCGGTTTCGGTTTGCCGCCGCTGCCATCCGCGCCGATGGCGAGCGGGGCAGGCGCAGCCGGCGCTTCGATGCTGATCGAGCCGGGGCTGCTCAACGCGCTGAACGAGATCCAGAAGCTCGGTGCGATCGCGCTGTCCGCGGTGCAGATGGGGCGCCCCGCACCGGACGCCGCGATCAACGTCGCCGAACTGCGCGGCAAGCTCGCCGAAACCGCGAGCAAGCAGGTCGACAAGCTGACGATCGAGATCGTGGGGCTGCTGTTCGACCGCATCAACCAGGACAAGCACGTCCCCGAGGAGATCAAGCACCTGATCCAGCGGCTCCAGTTCCCGCTGATCAAGGTCGCGCTGACCGATCCCGAGCTGTTCGTTTCGCCGCAGCATCCGGCGCGACTGCTGCTCGACCGGATCGCGAGCACGTCGATCGGGTGGACCCGGGAAGGTGAGGACAACCAGCGCTATCTCGCCGAGGTCCAGAAGGTCGTGCACGCGGTGCTCGCCGCGACCGAAGACGGGCTCGGCGCGTTCGAGAAGTCATTGGCGGCCTTCGAGCAGTACCTGACCGAGGAGAAAACCCGCGATGACGATCCGGTCGCGCGCGCCAAACGTGCGCTCGCCGAGGCCGAGTCGCGCGAGGTGATGGCGATCAACGCGACGATCCAGGTCCGCAGCGCGTTCGACGGCGTGCAGATCGAGTCGTACCTGCGCGACTTCCTGCTGCAGACCTGGGTGCGCGTGCTGGTCGCCGCGTCGCTGCGCGAGAAGGAAAAGCCCGGTCAGGTGCAGCGCTACCTGCGCATCGTGCCCGACCTGGTATGGAGCGTGCAGCCAAAGATCAACCCCGAGGACCGCAAGCGCCTGGTCAGCGTGATCCCTGCGGTGCTGGCCACGCTGCGCGAGGGGGTGATGCTGATCGACTGGCCGCAGGCCAAGATGCAGGAGTTCTTCTCGAAGCTGATGAACTCGCATGCGCTGGCGGTCAAGGCACTCGAGCTCGCGCACGGCAGTCCGGGCGTGCCTTTCGAGCCCAGCACGCTCAGCATCAAGCTCGACGGCATCCGCTTCGACGCCGAGCCGCCGGCGGCGGAAGCCGGCGCGCCGTTGCACGTATCCGACGACGTCGTGCGTCACGTGATCGCCGAGAAGCATGTGCCGGTCAACCACCTGACGCTGCCGCCCGAGGCCGCAGCGACGGTGGCCGGTCCCGACGATGCGCAGGTCGACGAGATCATCGCGCGGTGGAAGCGCGGCGACTGGTTCAACCTGCACGTCGGCGACGCGACCGAGCGCGTGCGGCTGCGCTGGATCAGCCCGCGCAAGACGCTGTACCTGTTCACGCCCGCCGACGGCAAGCAGGCGCATTCGCTGTCGCCCGATTCGCTGCGCGGGTATCTGCGCACCGGCCGCATCCAACCGGTCGAATCGGTGCCTCTGTTCGAGCGCGCCGTGCACGCGGTGATGCAGGATCTGCAGGGGGCGGCGGCCGGTGCTCATTGAGGTTGCGGCGGTCGGTACCGCAGCGGCCGGTGCGGCTGCCCCGCGCTTGCCGTGAAACAACGCCACACGGCGGCCGTGCCGCGCGGCCAGCGGGCCGCTGCGTCGCAGATCACGCTGTCCGAATCGGACGGCGTCCGGTACCTGCACTTCGGCACCGAGTGGGTACAGGGCGCGATGCGGATCGCGCGGCCGTACGCGCTCGAGCTCGAGTACCAGCAACAGATGATGGCGCCGCTGCTGTTTTTGCCGCATCCGCGGCGCATCGTTCAGCTCGGTCTCGGCGCCGGCGCGCTGACGAAGTTCTGCCACCGCGAGCTGGCCACCGCGGAGATCACGGTCGTCGAGGTCAGCGCAGAGGTCGTCGCGACGGCCCGGCGCTGGTTCAAGTTGCCGCCGGACGATGCGCGGCTGACGGTGGAACTCGCCGATGCTCGCGACTTCATCGCACACCCGCGCCGGCGCCGCTGCGCCGACTGGGTTCAGGTCGATCTGTACGATGCGCAGGCGCGCGGCCCCGTCTACGACGACGTCGACTTCTACACCGCCTGCCGCCGCGCGCTGGCGGGGCCCGGGGTGGCGGCCTTCAACCTGTTCGGCCGCGGCTTCGGCCCGAGCTTCGACGCGATTGCGCGGGCGTTCGACGACCGCGCGCTGATCCTGCCGGAAGCCGATGCCGGCAACCGGATCGTGCTCGGCTTCGCCGGCCCACGGTGCGCGGTCGCGTACGCCGAGCTGTACGAGGCCGCGCGGGCGATCGAGGCGCGCCATCGGCTGCCGGCGCGCAAGTGGGTATCCGGTTTGCGCGCGGAGAACGGGGGTGGCGATTGGCTGGAAATCTAGGGTCTGCGGCGGGTCGGATCGGGTCGCAGGGCCAGGCGCGGCGAGGGGACCATTGGCCGCAGCCAAGGCCCCGAGCCGCAACGCCGCCATGCGGCCCAAGGCGGCCCGCCCCGCAGGGCGATCCCCGTCGTCGGCCCGATGGGGGGCGCGGCGTTTTCGCCGCGCTTTCACGCAGCCGCCGTGGTGCGACCCGTGGCGGTGGCAGGGATCACGCGGACCTGAGGCATATGTCAACAGACCCTGGCCCCGAGGTACGCATCGGGTGGCTGCGTGCATCCTCCGTAGGCTGGGCGAAGGGCCAGCCGATCGCCCGACTTGACGCCGGACACGGTCGGATATTGTCGCTTGACACGGTTGTGGGGGTGACTAGAGTCCCCGCTGGGGCGCTTTCAATGCGCCGGCTCCGTCGCCCGCATTCGTAACGCATGGATCTGAATCCGCTTGCCCAGTCCGCGACGGCGAAAGCGCCGGGTACGCTGCCGTACCTGTCCGCGGCGCAGGCTTCCGCGCTGATGCGTTCGGGGCTGGCGATCGCGATCGAGCTGATCGGCAACGCGTTCGATTCGATTTGCCGGGCGGTCCTCGAGGAACTGAACGCGAAGTGGGACTTCAACGTCGGCTCTCCGCTGGTGCAGTGGCTGCTGTCGACGAAGGCGTCCGACCTGCGACGCGCGTTCCTGTCGCATCTGCAGCAGCGGCAGGACGCGGCACTGAACGAGGTCATGGCGCAGCACGCGCCGGCACCGGCGGTCGGGCAGGTCAGCGCGGAGATGTTGATGCTCGTCGACGCGGTCACGACCGCGCACGGCGTGATCGTCGATCGCGCCGCCGGCAAGATGCGCGGCATCATCGAGGATCAGTTGCGCGACCTGCACATCATCGTGCAACACCTGACCGGCCGCAGTGCGCTGCGCACCGCCGAGAATCCCTTCGGTCCCGAGGTTTTCATGCGCGCGCTGCTGGACGCCGCCGAGGACCTGGCGTTGCACACCGAGGCGTGGGATTTCTATCTGAACGTCTTCGAGAAGCCGCTTGCCGAAGAGATCGGCCGGATCCACACCGCGCTGCTCGAGCACTTCCAGCGCCACGGGCTCGACGCCAAACTGATCCGGCGCGAGATGGCCGCACGCCAGGCCGCTGCGCGCGGCGTGGGCGTCGCCGGCGGCGCGCACCCCGGCGCCGAGCCGGCGACGCATGCTGGCGCCGCACCGTCGACGATGCCGGGCTACCCGGGCTACGGTCCGCAGGCCATGCCGGGCGCAGTGCCCGGAACGATGCCCGGTGCGATGCCCGGCACGGCGGGCGGTCCCGCGACGATGCCGGGGCAGGGCATGCCGCGCGCAATGGCCGCGGCGATCTTCGACCCGAGTGTGGCGCTGAACAACCTGCTCGCACGGCTGCAGTCCAATGCGCGTGACCTGCGTCTGCCGCCGATGCCGCAGGTCGGTCCCGCCGAGGCGCCGCTGCTGGAGGCGATCGGCGAACTGCAACAGCTCGGTCTCGAAGGCGTGCACGGCGCGGCGTTTGCCGGAACCGCGGCGGGTTCGATCAATACCTGGCGCGAACACCTGGTCGAGAAGTCCAGCCGCACCGTCGACAAGCTGACGATCGAGATCGTCGGCATGCTGTTCGACCACGTGATGCAGGACAAGCAGGTGCCGGCCGAGATCAAGGCGCTGATCTCGCGCCTGCAGTTCCCGGTACTGAAGGCCGCGCTGCTCGACGCCGATTTTTTCGCGTCGAGCACGCACCCGGCGCGCCGGCTGATCGACCGCATCGCGAGCACCGCCGTCGGCTGGGAGCCGTACGGCGACGAGAACGAGCGCTACAAGAACGAGGTCGACCGCATCGTCCGCGAGGTGCTGCAGAAGTTCGACAAGGACGTCGCGGTCTTCGAGAAGCTGCTCGGCGAGTTCGAGAGCTTCGTCGGCGAAATCCCGCCGCGCGAAACCGATCCGGTGGCGCGCGCCAAGCGCGCGCTGGAGGAGGCCGAAAAGCGCGAGGTGCTCGCGATCAACACGACGATCCAGGTGCGGCGCGCGTTCGAGAAGGTCGAGCTCGAACCGTACCTGCGCGACTTCCTGGTCGGCCCGTGGGTCCAGGTGCTGGTCACCGCCACGCTGCGCGACGAGCAGACGCCGGGCTTTTCCAAGCGCTTCCGCGAGGCGATCCACGACATGGTCTGGAGCGTTCAGCCGAAGGCGTCCGCCGACGACCGGCGCCGGCTGGTCGAACTGATCCCCAACCTGACGCGCGTGATGCGCGACGGCCTGGCGCTGATCCACATGGCCGAGCGCGAGCAGAACGAGTTCTTCAAGCAGTTGATGGAATCGCACGCGATGGCGGTCAAGCCGGTCGACCAGGCGCGCTACATCAGGTCGTCGCTGGCCACCACCGAACTGCGCGCGCGGCTGGACGGCATGCAGTTGACCGGCACCTTCCCGATCACGACCGTGGCCGGTGGCGTGCGCGTGTCCACCGGCGCGCTGATGCGCGCGGCAGCCGAGCACGACGCCGAGCTGAAAGTACCCGAGCCGGTCACCGACATCGGGCCGCTCGACCGCGTCGAGGAAGCCCGGCTCGAGGAGGAGATCGCGAGCTGGCAGCGTGGGACCTGGTTCAGCATGTGGAACGGCAAGGAAATGGTCAAGGCGCGGCTGCGCTGGATCAGCCCGCTGCGCACCCTGTTCCTGTTCAGCACGGACCGCGAGAAGAACGCGCACGTGATGCCGCCCGACCTGATCAAGAACTACCTGAAGCGCGGCAAGCTGAAGGCGCTCGAGGCCACACCGCTCACCAAGCGCGCGGTCGATGGCGTGGTCGGCGACTTCGAGAAGATGCCCAAGCGCCGCGACGAAATCGCCGCCCGCTACGCGCCCGCCGCGTGATGCCGCGCCGCGCGGCGCCCGCCGCCGCTTGATCGTCCCGATGAACGCTCCCGACAGATCGGTGCGCAGAGAAGGTGCCGAACCGAAGCCGGCCGGCAGGCTGCCGCTCGCCTGGGTCGTGCGCGAACTGATGGCCGACGGGCTGATGGCGCGCGCCGACGGCGAGCGCGTTCTGTCGGTTCGCTCGCGCGAGACGCAGGTGCACCCGCTCGCGCTGCTGGCGGAGATGAACCTGCGCGCGCCGACCGCGGAGCGCGAGCTGCTCGATCTGGAGCGGCTAACGCAGTGGCTCGCCGAGAAGTCCGGGCTGCCGTACCAGCACATCGACCCGCTGCGCGTGGACTTCTCGCGCGTCGTCGACGTGATGTCGAGCGCGTACGCGACGACCTACTCCATCCTGCCGATCGCGGTCACCGGCGCGGAGATCGTCGTGGCGACCTGCGAGCCTTTCCTCGACGGCTGGCAGCGCGAGATCGAGCAGATCACGAAAAAGAGCGTCAGGCGCGTCGTCGCCAACCCGCTGGACGTGGCGCGCTACACGGTCGAGTTCTACAAGCTCGCGCAGTCGATCAAGGGCGCGAGCAAGACCAGCACGACGTCGCTGGTCAGCAACTTCGAGCAGCTCGTCGAGCTCGGCGGCAAGGTCGACGCCGACAATGCGCACGTCGTGCTGGTCGTCGACTGGCTGCTGCAATATGCGTTCGATCAGCGCGCGAGCGACATCCATCTGGAGCCGAAACGCGAACAGGGTGTGGTGCGCTTCCGCATCGACGGTGTGCTGCACCAGGTCTACCAGGTGCCGCCGGCGGTGATGCACGCGATGGTGAGCCGCATCAAGCTGCTCGGCCGCATGGACGTGGTCGAGCGCCGCCGCCCGCTCGACGGCCGCATCAAGACGAAGGTCACGTCGGGGCCGAGCGCGGGCCGCGAGGTCGAGATCCGGCTGTCGACGCTGCCGACCGCCTTCGGCGAAAAGCTCGTGATGCGGATCTTCGATCCCGAGGTCGTCGTGCGCAGCTACGCCGAGCTGGGTTTTTCGGAGCGCGAGGCGGCGGCCTGGGACAAGCTGATCCACCGGCCGGCCGGCATCGTGCTCGTGACCGGCCCGACCGGCTCGGGCAAGACGACCACGCTGTATTCGACGCTGAAGCAGCTCGCCACCGACGAGGTCAACATCAGCACCGTCGAGGATCCGATCGAGATGATCGATCCGGCGCTGAACCAGATGCAGGTGCAGCACGGCATCGACCTCGGCTTTGCCGACGGGCTGCGCGCGCTGATGCGGCAGGACCCGGACATCATCATGGTCGGCGAGATCCGCGACAGGGAGACCGCCGACATGGCGGTGCAGGCGGCGCTGACGGGGCATCTCGTGTTTTCGACGCTGCACACCAACGATGCCGCCAGCTCGATCGCGCGGCTGCTCGAGCTGGGCGTGCCCGCCTACCTGGTCAACGCGACGCTGATCGGCATCCTCGCGCAACGGCTCGTTCGCACGCTGTGCCCGCACTGCAAGAAGGAGGACGGCCCGGTCGACGAGGCGCTGTGGAAGGAACTGGTCGCGCCGTGGCGCACCTCGCACCCGAAGCGCGTCTACAAGCCGGTCGGCTGCCTCGAGTGCCGCCGCACCGGCTACCTCGGCCGCACGGGGCTGATCGAACTGCTGGTGATGACCGACAAGCTGCGCGAGCTGGTCGCGCAAGGCGCCGACATCGCCAAGCTCCGCCACCAGGCCGCGCGCGACGGCCTGAAGTCGCTGCGCGTCTCCGGCGCGGAGAAGATCGCGGCCGGCCTGACGACGCTCGACGAAGTGCTGCGCGCGGCGCCACCGTTCGAGACCTGACGCCGCGCGCGAGCGCCCTACGAAGACATCAGCCGGTCGAACTCCTTGATCGTCACCGCCGGCGCGGTGCGGAACCCGATTCCGGTCAGCTTGGTCAGGCCGGTCGACGCCTTGATCGCGGCGTCGTTGTCGGGCAGTTCGACGACGAACAGCAGGTCGATATCGCCGAGCAGCGCGTAACCGGCCTTGATTTCGCCGCCCAGACTCTTGATCAGCTTGTCGGCTTCTTCGGTGCGCTTGGCGCTGACGCTGCGGACCGATTCGGGCGTGTACTTGCCGAAAAGTACGTAGGTCGACATGTCCGGTACTCCTTTCGGTCGGTGCGTCGCCCGCGGCGGTTTGCCGCGTGCGCCGACCGGCGATCAATCTACGCGCCGTGCGGCGTTCGGGGAATTCCGCGAGTCGGGCAGGCTTGGCGCTCCGGGTGGCGATCGCCGCGTGGTCGCGCGGTCATCCCGGACGAAAGGTGCGGGACTTTGGCGGCCGCGTAACGTCGAAATCGCTCACACTTGCGCGCTTGGACATCCGCGGGGTCATCCCGAACCGAAGGTGAGGGATCTCAGCCGCTCGATCGGGCGGGATCCCTTGCGCGTACGCGCTCGGGATGACGCGGCTGTTTCCAAGCGCGCGCTGCGCGCTTGGACATCCGCGGGGTCATCCCGAACCGAAGGTGAGGGATCTCAGCCGCTCGATCGGGCGGGATCCCTTGCGCGTACGCGCTCGGGATGACGCGGCTGTTTCCAAGCGCGCGCTGCGCGCTTGGACATCCGCGTCACTTGCTCAACTGGCGCATTGCGCGGGTGAGACCTTCGAGGGTCAGCGGGAACATCCGGCCGCCGAGGATCTGATTGATCAGCGAGATCGACTGGCGGTACTGCCACAACCCTTCGGGCTCGGGGTTGATCCAGACGTGCTTCGGGAAGTGGTGCGTGAGGCGCTGCAGCCAGACGGCGCCGGCCTCGGCGTTGTTGTGTTCGACGCTGCCGCCGGGCTGCAGGATCTCGTACGGGCTCATCGTCGCGTCACCGACGAAGATCAGCTTGTAGTCCGGGTTGTACCTGCGCAGCACGTCCCAGGTGTCGAATTTCTCGGCGAATCGGCGGCGGTTGTTGCGCCAGAGGTATTCGTAGACGCAGTTGTGGAAGTAGTAGAACTCGAGGTGCTTGAACTCGGCCTTGGTCGCCGAAAACAGCTCCTCGACGCGCTTGATGTGCTCGTCCATCGTGCCGCCGACGTCGAGCAGCATCAGCACCTTCACCGCATTGTGCCGCTCCGGAACGAGCTTCAGGTCGAGCCAGCCGGCGTTCTTCGCGGTCGACTCGATCGTGTCGTGCATGTCGAGTTCGAGGTCGGCGCCTTCGCGCGCGAAGCGGCGCAGCCGCCGCAGCGCGACCTTGATGTTGCGCGTGCCGATCTCGACCTGGTCGTCGTAGTCGCGGTACGCGCGCGCCTCCCACACCTTGACGGCGCTCCTGCCGCCGGCCGAAGGCCCGCCGACGCGGATGCCTTCCGGATGGGCACCGCCGGCACCGAACGGCGACGTGCCGCCGGTGCCGATCCACTTGTTGCCGCCGTGGTGCGCGCCGTCCTGCTCGTCCAGGCGCTTGCGGAATTCCTCCATCAGCTTGTCGAAGCCGAGCTTCTCGAGCTGCGCCAGCTCCTCGGGCGAAAACGCGCGCTCGAGCAGTTGCTTGAACCACTCGTCGGGGATCTCCTTCGTGATGCCGAGCGTGGTCTGCACGCCGCGGAAGAACTCGGCGAAGGCGCGGTCGAACTTGTCGTAGTGCGCCTCGTCCTTGACGAGTGCGGCGCGCGACAGGAAGTAGAAATCGTCGATCGACGGCCGGATCACGTCCTTCTTCAACGCTTCGAGCAGCGTCAGCAACTCCTTGATCGACACCGGCAGCCGCGCGGCGCGCAGGTGGTAGAAGAAGTTGATCAGCATGGCGGATCTGCGCGACCTATGCTGCGCGGTACCCGCGGGCGGCGAGCGGTGCCGACGCATGTCGCGCCAGCCGCAGTTCGAGATGCCGTTTCACGTCGGGCCACTCGACGGCGAGGATGCTGTACATCACGGTGTCGCGCACCGTGCCGTCGCGGCGCGCCTGGTGATGGCGCATTACGCCGTCCTTTTTCGCGCCGAGCGCTTCGATCGCCGATTGCGAAGCGAAGTTGAAGTTGTCGGTGCGAAAGCCGACGACCTTGCAGCCAAGCGTCTCGAACGCATGCGCGAGCAGCAGCAGCTTGCGTGCGGTGTTGACGTGCGTCTTCTGCCAACGGCGGGCGTACCAGGTGTAGCCGATCTCGACGCGATCGATCGCCGGCACGATGTCGTGATAGCGCGTCGAGCCGACGATCGCATCCGTCGCCGCATCGCGCACCGCCCACGGCAGCATGTGGCCGGCGTCCTGCCCCGCGAGCGCGGCAGAGATGTAAGCATGCGCCTCTTCGGGCGAGGGCACCGACGTGAACCACAGCCTCCACAGTTCGCCGTCGCTCGCCGACGCAACGAGTCCGTCGTGATGTTCGCGTGCCAGCGGCTCCAGCCGCACCCCGTGGCCTTCGAGGGTAACCGGTTGCGGCGCGTTCATCTCGGCAACGGGCCCATCGGGCCCCGGCCTACGCCGGGGCGACGACCCAACGAGCGTTGACCGGCCAAGCGGGCGTGGCGAAGCGCCGTCGGCGTCGAACGCGAGCGTAGGTTGCCGCGGCCGAGATCGCGTTCCATCGCTAAACCTCGCACCCCGTCCGCGACCTACCGGTTGTGCCTGGCCATGAAGACGAGCCGCTCGAACAGGTGCATGTCCTGCTCGTTCTTCAGCAGCGCGCCGGCCAGCGGTGGGACGAACAGCTTGTCGTCCTTCGACCGCAGCGCCTCCGCCGGGATCTGCTCGGCGACCAGCAGCTTCAGCCAGTCGAGTAGCTCCGACGTCGACGGCTTCTTCTTCAGCCCAGGCAGCTCGCGGATCGCGAAGAAGGTCGCCAGCGCGTTGGCGAGCAGCTCGCGCCGCAGCCCGGGAAAGTGCACGTCGACGATCGCCTGCATCGTCTCCTTGTCGGGAAACCTGATGTAGTGGAAGAAGCAGCGGCGCAGGAACGCATCGGGCAGCTCCTTCTCGTTGTTCGACGTGATCACCACCAGCGGACGGTGCTTCGCGCGGATCGTCTGGCGCGTCTCGTAGACGTAGAACTCCATGCGGTCGAGTTCGCGCAGCAGGTCGTTCGGAAACTCGATGTCGGCCTTGTCGATCTCGTCGATCAGCAGCACGCATGGCCGTTCCTGCTCGAAAGCCTGCCACAGTACCCCGCGCACGATGTAGTTGCCGATGTCGTGCACCCGGTCGTCGCCGAGCTGCGAGTCGCGC
>CAZIJU010000053.1:0-24398 GCA_964539745.1 uncultured Burkholderiaceae bacterium
GCACGCGCAAGCAGTTCGGCCAGCCGATCGGCCGCTTCCAGGCGCTCGCGCACCGGATGGCGGACCTGCTGATCCTGTACGAGCAAGCCCAGTCGCTCGCGCTCGCGGCGGCGATGAAGCCCGACGGTGCGGACGGCGCGCGCGCGCTCGACGCCGCGCAGGTGATGGCGCACCGTGCGTTCCGCGCGATCGGCCAGCAGGCGATCCAGCTTCACGGCGGCATCGGAATGACCGACGAATACGCGGTGTCGCATTACGTGAAGCGGCTGCTCGCGATCGAGCTCGAACTGGGCGACGCCGACACGGCGCTGGCGCGGTTTGCCGCGCACGACACGCAGGCGGCCGGGCATCGGTCGTCGATCGAGAGGACGGGAACGGTTTGACGCCCCTGCCCGAGCGGCGGGGATCGCGAGTCATCCAAGGAGAAGACGACATGAAACGCCGAACGCTGATCCAGGCCGCGGGTGCCGCGGCCATCGCCGGCGCGGCCGCACCGCTGCGCGCGCAGAACTTTCCGACACGCCCGATCACGCTGATCTGCCCGTGGCCCGCGGGCGGATCGACCGACGTGACGATGCGCGCGCTCGCCGAGGCCACCGCGAAACACCTGCCGCAGCCGATCGTCGTCGAGAACCGTCCCGGGGCGGGGGGCACGCTCGGCATCGTCGCGTTGAAGTCCGCGCAGCCCGACGGGCATACCGTCTCGCAGATCCCGCTCGGCGCGTTCCGCATTCCGCACACGCAGAAGGTGCCCTGGGATCCGCTTGCGGACATCACCTACATCATCGGCATCACCGGCTACACGTTCGGTGTGGTCGTTCCCGCCAGCTCGCCGTTCAGGACGTTCAAGGACCTCGTCGAGTGGGCGCGCGCCAATCCGGGCAAGCTCGACTACGGCTCGACCGGCACCGGAACGAGCCCGCACCTGACGATGGAGGAACTCGCGCTGCAGCAGGGACTGAAGTTCAATCACATCCCGTACAAAGGCAGCGCCGATTTGATGACCGCGATCCTTGGCGGGCAGATCATGGCGGCGGCCGACGCGACCGGTTTCGCGCCGCACGTCGAAGCGGGCAAGCTGCGGCTGCTCGTGACCTGGGGCGAGCGCCGTACCAAACGCTGGCCCGATGTGCCGACGCTGAAGGAACTGGGCTACGGCATCGTGTCGAATTCGCCGTACGGTCTGGGCACGTCGAAGGGCGTGGATCCGGCGATCGTCCGGATCCTGCACGACGCGTTCAAGAAGGGTCTCGAAGACCCGAAGCATCTGGCCACCCTCGAACGCTACGACCAGGAGCCCTGGTACATGTCGAGCGCCGACTACGCCGAATACGCGCGGCAGACCTTTGCGAGGGAACGCGCGCTGATGGAGCGGCTGGGCTTGGCGAAGACCTGAGCGCGAATCGGGATCGATCCGCCTCGCCCCTCGTCGCCGCGCTGCGCCCGTGCCGCCAAGTTTGACGCGCTGCTCGCGCGGATGCGAACCGCCGGGTCGCCGCGCGCGCCGCGAGCGCCCGCCGCGATCGCGGCGCGGGGCGACTGCGCGCTGTTAAGAAAACGCCTGGATGCCCGTTTGCGCGCGGCCCAGGATCAGCGCGTGGATGTCATGCGTGCCCTCGTAGGTGTTGACCACCTCGAGGTTGACGAGGTGGCGCGCCACGCCGAATTCGTCGGAGATCCCGTTGCCGCCCAGCATATCGCGCGCCATGCGCGCGATCTCGAGCGCCTTGCCGCACGAGTTGCGCTTCATGATGCTCGTGATCTCCACCGCCGCGGTGCCTTCGTCCTTCATGCGGCCCAGCCGCAGGCAGCCCTGCAGGCCGAGCGCGATTTCGGTCTGCATGTCGGCGAGTTTCTTCTGGATCAACTGGTTTGCGGCGAGCGGGCGGCCAAACTGTTTGCGGTCGAGCACGTATTGCCGCGCGCGGAACCAGCAGTCTTCGGCCGCGCCGAGCGCGCCCCAGGCGATTCCGTAGCGCGCCGAGTTCAGACACGTGAATGGACCCTTCAGCCCCTCGACGTTCGGCAGCTCGTTTTCGGCGGGAACGAAGACGTCGTCCATCACGATCTCGCCGGTGATCGACGCGCGCAGCCCGACCTTGCCGTGGATCGGCGGCGCCGACAGCCCTTTCATGCCCTTTTCGAGGATGAAGCCGCGGATCCTGCCGGCGTCGTTCTTCGCCCAGACGACGAACACGTCGGCGATCGGGCTGTTGGTGATCCACATCTTCGTGCCGGTCAGCCTGTAACCGCCGTCGACCTTGCGCGCGCGCGTCTCCATGCTGCCGGGGTCGGAGCCGTGGTTCGGTTCGGTCAGACCGAAGCAGCCGATCCATTCGCCGGTCGCGAGCTTCGGCAGGTACTTGCGCTTCTGCGCTTCGGAACCGAACTCGGCGATCGGCACCATCACCAGCGACGACTGTACGCTCATCATCGAGCGATAGCCCGAGTCGACGCGCTCGATCTCCCTCGCGATCAGCCCGTAGGCGACGTAGTTCAGCCCCGGACCGCCGAATTCGGCCGGAATCGTCGGGCCGAGCAGGCCGAGCGCGCCCATCTCGCGGAAGATCGCGACGTCGGTCTTTTCCTGCCGGAACGCCTCGAGCACGCGCGGCGCGAGCTTGTCCTGCGCGTAGCGCGCCGCCGCGTCGCGCACCATGCGCTCGTCCTCGGTCAACTGGGTGTCGAGCAGCAACGGGTCGTCCCACTTGAACTGGGCCTTCAACTGCTTGGTGGCGTGCGGCGCGTTCATGGTCGTCTCCGTCGAGAAGTGCCGATTTTACGCGCCGCTTTTCGCATTCGCCGCTGCCCGCCTCCGCGGATAGACTGCGGCGAACCCGCGCGAGCGTCCCTCGTCCATGTCCACGCCGCCCAATCGGCCTGCCTCGTCCGTTGTGTCCGACTCGGACAGCACGGTGCTGGCGGCCACTCAGCCGACAGCGAGCGACACGGCGGCGCAGCCGGCGGGCAGCAGCAACGTGCTGCCCACGGGAGCACGGCTCGGCGAGTTCGAGATCGCAGGCGTCATCGGCGAAGGCGGCTTCGGCATCGTCTACCGCGCGATCGATCATTCGCTCAAGCGCGAGGTCGCGCTAAAGGAGTACATGCCGGCCGCGCTCGCGTCGCGCCTGCCCGACTTCAGCGTGACGATCAAGTCCGAGCAGCACCGCCCGACCTTCGAAGTCGGCCTGAAGAGCTTCATCAACGAGGCGCGGCTGCTCGCGCAGTTCGACCATCCGGCGCTCGTCAAGGTGTTCCGCTTCTGGGCCGCCAACGGCACCGCCTACATGGCGATGCCGCTGTACGAAGGCGGCACGTTGAAGCAGGCTCTGCGTGCACGCGGCGCGCCCCCGGACGAGGCGTGGCTGCGCAAGCTGCTGGTGCCGCTGCTCGACGCGCTGGAGCTGCTGCATCGCGCCGACTGCCTGCACCGCGACATCTCGCCCGACAACATCCTGCTGGTCGGCGGCGACCGTCCCGATCCGAAGCCGCTGCTGCTCGATTTCGGCGCGGCGCGCCGCGTGATCGGCGAGCAGACGCAGGCGCTGACGGTGATCCTGAAGCCGGGCTTCGCGCCAATCGAGCAGTACGACGAGATCCCCGGCATGAAGCAGGGGCCGTGGACCGACCTGTACGCGCTCGCGGCGGTCGTGCACTTCGCGATCACCGGGCGCGCACCGGCGCCTTCGGTCGGCCGCCTGGTGCACGACGCGCACGCGCCGCTCGTCGAGACGGCGCACGGGCGTTACGGCGAGGCGTTCCTCGCGGCGATCGATCGCGCGCTCGCGCCGCGGCCGGCGGACCGGCCGCAGAGCGTGGCAGAGTTCCGCCGTTCGCTGACCGCAGCGACGCAGCCCGACGCAGCGGCGGGCGAGGCCGGCGCACCGCTGACGGCTCGAGCGCCGAAGCGCGCGCCGCGCTTCGGCCGCGCGATGGTCTGGGGCGCGGTGCTGGGGCTCGCGATCGTCGTCGTCGCCGGACTGGCGATCCACGCCGTGCGACAGCGCGACGAGCGCGCGCTGACGGTGGCGTCGAAAGCGCTCGCGCAACCGATGCGACCCGTGATCGCGGAAGAGAAGCCGAGCGGACGCGCCGCCGCCAACGGCGCCGACGCCGCAGCCGCGGGCAACGTCGCGGTGACCGGCCCGCCGCCCGCGACCGAGGCGCCGAAAGTGCCAGCGCCGCGACCGGCCGAGCGCGTCGCTGCGCGACCCGCGCCCGCTCCGCCCGCGCGCAGCGCCGAGTCCGCGCAAGGCGCAGGCGAAGCGATCGACGACGAATCGCCGCGCCGCGCGGCGCGACCGTTGTGGATGCAGCGCGCGCTGCGCGAAGGGCGCGACTGCTTGGTCGCGCGCGACTTCGCGTGCACAATCCGCCGCGCCGAGGCGGTTCTCAAGACCGACCCCGAGGACCCGGCGGCGCAGCGACTGCTGAAGCTCGCCCGCGCCGGCCAGGAGGCCGCGCTGTCGAGCGACTGGAAAATGCGCTGAGTAGCTGTGAAGATTTCGTCACGAGCGGCCCGCTGCCCCGGATCGAGTCCGGGGGCACGCAGCCGCAGGGCCGAGACATATCAAGTGGATAGGCGAGGCTCGAGCACCGCGCAACGACGCCAGCGGGCCGCGCAGTAGAAAGATTCACAGCTTCTGAGATTCATCGCCGAGACCTGTCATGCCAACCTCCTGCCCACTTCGCCAGCTGCGCTGCTGTGGTCTTACGCTCGCCGTCGCCGCGGCGGTCGCCGGCTGCGCGCAAGGTCCGAGACGCAGCGCCGCGAGCGACGATCCCTGCAATCCGGTCGTCGGTGCGGTGATCGGCGGCGCCGCTGGCGCGCTGCTCGGCGGCGATCGGCATCGCACGCAGGGCGCGCTGCTCGGTGCCGGTCTGGGCGCGCTCGCCTGCGTCGCCTACAACTACCAGGCATCGCAGACCAAAACCGCGCAGCAGGTCGGCGACGCGTACCGCAAGGCCAACCAGGGCGAGCTCCCGCCGGCGCCGGTGGTGACCGCGTATCGCACCGAAACGACCCGCGCGACCGCGAAGGGCGGCGACGAAGTGACGGTGCGGTCGAGCATCGAGGTCGTCCCCGGTGCGAAGGAGCCCTTGCGCGAGCTGCGCGAGGAGTTCGTCGTCGTCGATCCGAAGGGCGTCGAACGCAGCAAGATCGCAAAGACGCCCGCACCCGCCGGCTCGGGCGGCGGCGCGTACGTTTCGACGCTGCAGTTCACGTTCCCGAAGGGGGTTCCGCCCGGCGAATACCAGGTGCAGTCGCGGCTGTACGTCAATGGCACGGCGGCGAAGTCGAGCGCCGTCAGAATCCAGGTCGCGCGGCTTGCCGCGGGCGAAACCGGCGTCGCCTTGCTCGAATGAGTGGAATGGGTGCCCGATGAAGCTGCTTGCGCTGAAAGTCATCTCGCGGCCCGACGAGTCGGACACCACGCCGCTCGCGGCGCACTTCGATCCCAGCGGCGGGCTGATCGGGCGTGCCGAAACCGCGCGGCTGCTGCTGCCCGATCCGAAGCGCATGGTGTCACGCTTTCATGCGCATGTGAGCTATCACGACGGCACCTACTACCTCGAGGACATGGGCAGCACGAACCCGGCTTCGGTCAACGGGCAGCCGCTCGCGTCGGGGCAGAAGGTTCCGCTGAAAGCGGGCGATCGGATCCGCATCGGGCATTACACGATCGCGTGCGATTTCGAGGACGCGTCGGCGGTCGTCGCCACCGCGGCCGCGCACGAATACTCCGGCGGTGACGCCGAGATCGAGCAGCACACCCGAATCCTCGCTCGCCCGCCGGTCATCGCGGCAGCGGGAGCGCGCGCGACGGCGGTATCGGTCGACGAGCTGTGGCGCGCGTTCGAGGAGGGCGCGGGCGTCAAGGTCGATCTGCCCGGCGGTCCGCGTCCCGAGCTGATGCGAACGATCGGCGGCATGGTGCGCGACGCGATCGGCGGGCTGCGCCGGTTGCTCGCGTCGCGGCGCGACGCGAAGAAGGAAGTTGAGGCCGACGTGACGACGCTGCGCGTTCGCGGCATCAACAATCCGCTCAAGTTCGCGCAGGACGACGCGCGCGCGCTTGCCAACGTGCTGAAGCCCCCGATCCCCGGATTCATGACCGGGCCGGAAGCGATCAAGGACGCCGTGCTCGATCTTGAGTCGCACATCGCCGCGACGACGACCGCGATGCGCGTCGCGTCCGAGCGCGTGCTCGCCCGCTTCGAGCCCGAGGCGCTCGCCGCGCGGTTGGCCGGCGCCGGCGTGATCGGAAGTTTCCTGCCGATGGCGCGCAAGGCGCGGCTGTGGGAGATGTACGTCGAGCAGCACCGCGCGATCGCCCGCGACGCGCACGCCGCCTTCCAGCAGGCGTTCGACGAAGCCTTTGCGGCGGCTTACGAAGCCGAGGTGCAGCGCATCCGCAAGGAGCAGCAGGCGAGAAGGGCGTGGTGACGAGAGGATCCAGGATCCAGGATTCAGCAGGCCGCTCCCACCCGCCGGCTCCAGCGCCGGACGGCCGACGGCCGGCGAGCTATCCCCGCATGAACTCCAGCACTTTCTCGCGCATGTCGGCCGGGAACTCGGCCGGGCGGTGCGACTTCTGGCTGACGCAGACGGCGACGCGGTTCATCTTCACGCGGTCCTCGCCGTCCTTGCTGACACCCATCGTGAAGCGGATCGACGAGCGGCCGAGGTGCGACACCGTCAGCCAGAAGTCGACCGTTTCGCCCATCTTCGTCGGCGCGAGGAAGGTCGTCTCCAGCTTCACCGTCGGCAGCGCCAGCCCGCGCTCCATCAGGAAGCGGTCGAACGGGATCTCGATCGCCTCGTAGAACCAGTCCTCGACGAGCGCATTGAAGATGTGGAAGTAGTGCGGGTAGAAGACGTAGCCGGTCGGGTCGCAATGCGACAGCCGGATGATGTAGGGCTTGATAAAGGTCATCGCCGTGCTCCACTGACTGCCTGGACTCAGGATCAAGGATTCAGGATTGAGCCGACCTCGAACGGACGTGGCCGATCACGGATGCTGAATCCTGAGTCCTGAATCCTCGATCCTCAAAGATCCGTCCTCACCTTCCACAGCTCCGGAAACAGCACCACGTCGAGCATGCGCCGCAGGTAAGCGACGCCGCTCGTGCCGCCGGTGCCGCGCTTGAAGCCGATGATGCGCTCGACCGTCGTCACGTGGCGGAAGCGCCACTGGCGGAACGCGTCCTCCAGATCGACGAGTTCCTCGGCCAGCTCGTACAGCGCCCAGTGCTCGCGCGGCGCGCGGTAGACCGCGAGCCAGGCCTGCGCGACCGACTCCGAAAACGCGTGCGGCTCGCGCAGGTCGCGTTCGAGCACCGCTGCGTCGATCGCGAAACCGCTGCGCGCCAGCAGCCGGATCGCCTCGTCGTACAACGACGGCGCGGCGAGCGCACTTTGCAGCCTGGCATGAATATCGGCGCGATGCGCGTGCGGCTTGAGCATCGCCGCGTTCTTGTTGCCCAGCAGGTACTCGATTTCGCGGTACTGCCACGACTGAAAGCCCGAACTGGAGCCGAGAAACGGCCGAATCGCGCTGTATTCGGAAGGCGTCAGCGTCGACAGCACGTCCCATGCGTGCACGAGCTGTTCCATGATGCGCGACACCCGCGCGAGCATCTTGAACGCGGGCGCAAGCTGGTCGCTGCGGATCGCCTCGCGCGCGCCGCCGAGTTCGATCAGCATGAGTTTCATCCACAGCTCGCTCGTCTGGTGCTGGATGATGAACAGCCACTCGTTCGGGTCCGGCGAAAGCGGCTTCTGCGCCGACAGGATCGCGTCGAGCTGCAGGTAGTCGCCGTAGGTCATGCTGCCCGCATAGTCCATGCGCGCGCCGTACTCGGCGGGGTCGGGCGGAGTGTCGCGTCGGCGATTCGTCATCTGTCCGGAAAGTGAATTCGTCGGCCAATGAGACACGCAGGGGCAGGCGCAAAAGCGGGCGAACCGCGGTCTTCCCTGCGCCTGTATGCCGCCGTCGTGAAAACGGATCTCATGTGACCGCCTTGCGCTGCCTGAACTCGGGGCGGTCCCACGCGCGCGTGGCCAGCACTTCGCGCAGCGCTTCGACCGCGTCCCAGACATCGACGAAGCGCACGTACAGCGGCGCGAAGCCGAAGCGCAGGATGTCGGGCACGCGAAAGTCGCCGATCACGCCGCGCGCGATCAGCGCCTGCATCACCGGCCACGCGTGCTCGTGCGCGAACGAGACCTGGCTGCCGCGCCGCTGCGCCTCGCGCGGCGTGGCGAGCGCAAGCGCCAGCCCCGCGCAGCGCTGCTCGACGAGCGCGATGAACAGCTCGGTCAGCGCGACCGACTTGGCGCGCAGCGCGTCGATCCCGGCGGCGAGCACGGTATCCACGCCGCAGTCCAGCGCGGCGAGCGCGAGGATCGAAGGCGTGCCGACCGCGAAGCGGTCGATGCCCCGCGCCGGCGCGTAGTCGGACACGAAATCGAACGGCGCGCGATGGCCGATCCAGCCCGAAAGCGGCTGCGCGAAAGTGCGGTCGGCAAGCGCCGCGAGGTGCCGCTCGGCGACGAAAACGAAGGCCGGTGCGCCCGGGCCGCCGTTCAGGTACTTGTAGCCGCAGCCGACCGCGAAGTCGGCACCCGCCGCGTTCAGATCGACCGGCACCGCGCCGGCGGAGTGCGCGAGATCCCAGATCACGAGCGTGCCGGCGTCGTGCGCGCGACGCGTCAGCGCAGCCATGTCGTGCATCGCGC
This sequence comes from uncultured Burkholderiaceae bacterium, assembly GCA_964539745.1. Classification (GTDB taxonomy): domain Bacteria; phylum Pseudomonadota; class Gammaproteobacteria; order Burkholderiales; family Burkholderiaceae_F; genus DSNY01. Next base: position 8,744 of record CAZIJU010000053.1, read on the forward strand.
CGGTGCGGTAGTTGACGTGCGTCAGCATCAGCACGGCGACGCGTTCGTCGATCGCCGCGGCGACCTCGTCGAATTCGACGAGCTTCAGCGCGTGGCGGCCGCCGAGCAGATCCGCCAGCCCCTGCGCGATGTACAGGTCGGTCGGAAAGTTGCGGCGCTCGGACAGGATCACGCGTCGCTTGTTTGTCGACACCTGCGGGCGCGCGGTCTGCAGCGCGAGCGCGGCGGCGAGCACCTTGAACAGGTTGACCGACGTCGAGTCGGCGCAGATCAGCTCGTTCGCGCTCGCGCCGACCAGCCGCGCGATCCTCGCGCCGATGCGCCGCGGCGCGTCGATCCAGCCGGCCGTGTTCCACGAACGGACGAGCCCCTCGCCCCATTCGCGGTCGACGACCTCGCGCAGACGCGCCGGCGTCGCGCGCGGCAGCGGCCCGAGCGAGTTGCCGTCGAGGTAGATCACGCCGTCGGGCAGCGCGAAGGCGTTGCGATGCGCCGCCAGCGGATCGGCGGCGTCGCGTGCAACGCAGTCTTCTCTGGTCAGAGGCATCGCTGTCGACCCCCGAGACACCGAGAACACCCAGATAGACCTCGGGCAGTTCTCTGTGCTCTCCGTGTCTCGGTGTTGAAGTGGTTTCTTCCCCTTGCGCTCCGGGCGAGGGTCTGTTGGCCTATGGATCGGGTCTGCGGCGGGTCGGATCGGGTCGCAGGGCCAGGCGCGGCGAGGGGACCATTGGCCGCAGCCAAGGCCCCGAGCCGCAACGCCGCCATGCGGCCCAAGGCGGCCCGCCCCGCAGGGTGATCCCCGCCGTCGGCCCCATGGGGGCCGCGGCGCTTTCGCCGCGCTTTCACGCAATCGCCATGGTGCGACCCACCGGCGGCGGCGGGGATCACGCGGACCTGAGGCATATGTCAACGGACCCTACAGCGCGCGCAGCACCGCGCGCACCGGCGAGGCGTCGAGCCCCTTCCATTTCAGCGGCAGCGCGATCAGCTCGTAATCGCCTTCCGGAACCGCGTCGAGCACGAGACCTTCGAGGACCGCCATGCCGTGCGCACGCACGCGCTGATGGCTCGCGAGCGTCTTGCTCGTCTCCGGGTCGAGCGACGGCGTGTCGATGCCGACGAGCTCCACGCCGTGCGCGTTCAGCAGGTCGATCGTCGCCGGTGCGAACGCCGCGAAGGCGGGATCCCACGCGTCGACCGGCGCGCGCTCGTACGTTCGCACGAGCACGCGCGGGGGCGCGCCGCGCAGGCGGTGCGCGACGTGGCGCGGTTCGACCAGGCTGCCCGTGCCGATCGCGTGGATCACGCGGCAGGGGCCCAGATAGGGTTCGAGCGGAACTTCGCCGATCGAGCGGCCGGCATCGTCGTAGTGCAGCGGCGCGTCGGTGTGCGCGCCCGTGTGCGGCGACATCTTGATCTCCGATACGTTGACCGGACAGCCGGGGCCGAGCTTCCAGGTCCAGCGGAACGCAAACGGCGTATCGCCCGGAAAGACCGGAAACCCCGGCGCCACGCTCGGCGAGATGTCGTACAGGACGCTCATCGGGTGCATTCTATTGACGATTGCCCATCGTCGTGCCACCGATGCCGCGCAACTTCGTTGCGTCGTTGCGGGCGCCGGTTCCGTCATCCCGAGCAGCGCGAGGGATCTCCGCGTTGCGAGCGGCGGAGATTCCTTGCCTTCGGCTCGGAATGACGACGGGTGCGGAATGCCAATGTCGGGCCGTTCGCGTAAGTCACGTGCATTCGCCCTGCGCGATCGCGGCCTGCGGTTGCGCGCCGCGCGGACTTGGCCCCTTTTTTCGGCAAGTGCGGCGCAGCACGAGGGGGTTCCTTGGGTATGCTTCGCGCGCTTGCCGATAACCGTTTTTCGCCGCAGCGACGCGAGCCGCGCGCGGCACCTTCGAGTGCAACGCATCGATGCGCGTACCGCGCTTGTCCTGACGCTGCCGCCGCTCGCCTGGGCGGGCAACGCGGTGTTCGCGCGGCTGCTGGTGGGCGAGGTGCCGCCGCTTGCGCTTTCGCTCGCGCGCTGGGTGATCGCGCTCGCCATCTTTCTTCCGTTCGCATGGTCCGCGCTGCGCACGCACGCGCCCGCGCTGCGCGCGCAGCGGAAGAACATCGCGCTGATCGGCGTGCTCGGTGTGGGCTGCTACAACTCGTTCCAGTATCTGGCCGTGCAGACCTCGACCGCGGTCAACGTCACGCTGATCGCGGCGTCCACGCCGGTGTTCGTGCTGGCTGCCGGCGCGCTGTTCTTCGGCGAGCCGACGCGCCGCGCGCAATGGATCGGCGCGGGCGTTTCGGCTGCCGGCGTGCTGACGGTGCTCGCGCGCGGCGATCCGTCCAACCTGCGCGCGCTCGCCTTCGTCGCCGGCGATCTGATCATGCTCGCGGCGAACCTCACCTGGACGCTGTACACGTGGCTGCTGCGCAAGCATCGCCCCGATCTGCCTTTCGCGGCGTTTCTGGCGGCGCAGATGGCCGTCGGTGTGGTCGCGATCGCGCCGTTCGCCGTTGCGGAGAGCGCGTTGGGGTCGGCGACGATCCACTGGAGCCCGACGGTCGTCACCGTGATGCTGTATGTCGCGGTGCTGCCTTCGATCGTCGCGTACGCGGTCTGGGATCATGTTGTCACCCGCGTCGGCGCGGTCGTTCCGGTGTACTTCGCCAACCTGACGCCAGTGTTCGCCGGGATCCTGTCTGCGCTCGTTCTCGGCGAGCCGCCGCGCGCGTATCACCTCGCCGGGCTGCTGCTGATCGTCGCCGGCATCCACCTCGCTGGCCGGCGCTGAGGCGGTGGCAAACTACGGTCGCCGCGAGGAGGAAGCCATGTCGCAGTCGCCATTGTTGCAGCTGATCGGCAACACGCCGATCGTTCCGATCACCCGGCTCGACACCGGAGGCTGCGAGCTCTTCGTCAAGCTCGAGAACCAGAACCCGGGCGGCTCGATCAAGGACCGCATCGCCGTGTCGATGATCGACGCGGCCGAGCGCGATGGGCGGCTTGCGCCCGGCGGGACGATCATCGAGGCCACCGCCGGCAACACGGGGCTCGCGCTCGCGCTGGTCGGGCTCGCGAAGGGGTACCGGACGCTGTTCGTGATCCCGGACAAGATGAGCCAGGAAAAGATCTTCCATCTGCGCGCGCTCGGCGCGCAGATCGTGATGACGCGCTCGGACGTCGGCAAGGGCCATCCCGAGTACTACCAGGACATGGCCGAGGCGATCGCGGCGAAGACGCCGAACTCGGTCTACATCAACCAGTTCGGCAACCCCGCGAATCCGCTCGCGCACGAGCGCACGACCGGCCCGGAAATCCTCGATCAGATGGGAGGCCGACTCGACGCGGTCGTCTGCGGCGTGGGCAGCGGCGGCACGCTGACCGGGTTGACGCGCTTCTTCCGAACGCATGCGCCGAACGTGAAGATGGTGCTCGCCGATCCGCAGGGCTCGGTGCTTGCCGACTTCGTCAGGACCGGAAAGATCGGCACGGCAGGATCGTGGCTCGTCGAGGGCATCGGCGAGGATTTCGTTCCGCCGATCGCCGATCTGTCGGGTGTGGCCGAGGCGTATTCGATTCCCGACGCCGAGAGCTTCGCCGCCGCGCGCGAGTTGCTGCGCAAGGAAGGCATCCTCGCGGGCTCTTCGTCCGGAACGCTGCTCGCTGCGGCGCTGCGCTATTGCCGCAGCCGAGCCGCACCCGAGCGCGTCGTCACCTTCGTCTGCGACACCGGCGCCAAGTACCTGTCGAAGATGTACAACGACTTCTGGATGCGCGACCAGGGGTTCATCGAGTCGCCGCGCGCGGGCGACCTGACGGACCTGATGACGCGCCGCCACGCCGAAGGCACGGTGATCACGGTGCGGCCCGACGACACGCTGCTCGCCGCGTTCGGCCGCTGCAAGATGTACGACGTGTCGCAGCTTCCGGTGCTCGACGGCGAGCGGGTCGTCGGCATCGTCGACGAGGAGGATCTGCTGCACGCTGTGATCGAAGATCCGCAGCGCTTCCGCGACCCGGTTTCGACCGTGATGAGCACGACGCTGGTCACGATCGAGCACGACGCGCCGCTCGCGCGCGTCACCGAGATCCTCGACCGGGGATTCGTGCCGATCGTGATGCGCGGCGAGCAGTTCGTCGGGCTGATCACACGCATCGATCTGCTGAACTATCTGCGCCGGCGGCTGAAACACTGACACATGGCCGAAAAGAACCTCCGCTTCGCCACGCTGGCGATCCACGCCGGCCAGGATCCGGATCCGTCCACCGGGGCGGTGATCCCGCCGATCTACGCAACCTCGACCTACGCGCAGACGAGCCCCGGCGTGCACAAGGGTCTCGACTATGCGCGAACGCACAACCCGACGCGCTGGGCGTACGAGAAGGCGGTCGCCGCGCTCGAAGGCGGGCGAGCGGCATACGCGTTTTCGTCGGGCATGGCGGCAGCCGCGACGGTGCTGGAACTGCTCGAGGCGGGCAGCCACGTGCTCGCGCTCGACGATCTGTACGGCGGGACGCGGCGGCTGTTCGAACGCGTGCGCCGGCGGTCGGCCAACCTGCGCTTTTCCTATTCGACGCTGGCATCGCGCGCGCAGATCGAGTCGCAACTTTCGCCCGACACGCGGATGATCTGGGTCGAGACGCCGAGCAACCCGCTGCTGAAGCTCGTCGACCTCGGGCAGATCGCCGACATCGCGCGCAGCCGCGGAATCCTCACGGTCGCCGACAACACCTTCGCTTCGCCGTGGGTGCAGCAGCCGCTTTCGTTCGGCATCGACATCGTGCTGCATTCGGCGACGAAGTATCTGAACGGGCACTCGGATCTGGTCAACGGCGTGGTCGTCGTCGACGACCCGGCGCTGGCCGAGCGGCTTGCGTTCCTGCAAAACGCCGTTGGATCGATTCCGAGCCCGTTCGACTGCTTTCTCGCCAACCGGGGGCTGAAGACGCTCGCGCTGCGCATGGAGCGTCATTGCGCCAACGCGCTCGAAGTGGCGCGCTGGCTCGAGCGCCATCCGAAGGTCGAGCGCGTGATCTATCCGGGGCTGCCGAGCCATCCGCAGCACGCACTCGCGCGGCGGCAGATGCGCGCCGGCGGCGGCATGGTCACGATGGTGCTGAAGGGCGGCGAAGCCGAGGCCCGGCGGTTTCTTGAGCGCTGCGAGATTTTCATCCTCGCCGAAAGCCTGGGCGGCGTGGAGAGCCTGATCGAGCATCCGGCGATCATGACGCACGCCTCGGTGCCGGCCGAGGTGCGCGGCGAGCTCGGCATCGGCGACTCGCTGGTGCGGCTTTCGGTTGGCGTGGAGGACGTCGCGGATCTGATCGACGACCTCGAGCAGGCACTGGGCGCGGCCTAACCGGGCAGTCCCAGCGCGCGCAGCGCGGGCGGCAGCGGTTGCTCGGCGAGGTGCGAAACGTAGCGCGCGTTGTGGAAGATTAGCGGCGCGCCGCCGATCGTCCGGAAGGCCTCGACGCGGCCGACCAGGATCACGTGATCGCCTTCCTCGTATTGGCTGCGGTTGCCGCACTCGAACCACGCGGTGCAGCCTTCGAGCAGCGGCAGCCCGTCGTCGGTCGGCCGCCATTCGGTCGGGCCGAACTTGTCCGCGCCGCGCGTGGCGAAGCGTTTGGCGACATCGAGCTGATCGACTGCAAGGACGTGGATCAGGTACCGCTCGCACTCGCGAAAGACGGCGAGGCACTCGGCCTTCAGCGACAGGCACCACAGCACCAGCGGCGGGTCGAGCGATACCGACGCGAACGAATTGACCGTCAGGCCGGTCGGCGTTCCGTCGGGTGCGCGCGTCGTGACGACCGTCACACCCGTGGCGAACTGCGCGAGCGCGCGGCGGAAGTCGGCGGAGTGGTCGGCTTTCGCTTGCATGGATCGGGCGCATTCTACGTTCGGATACCATCGGTGCATGTCGCTCGGATCGTTTCCCGGACTGGACGCACTGGTCGAGCGGCGGATCGCCGAGGCGATCGCGCGCGGCGAGTTCGACGATCTGCCGGGTTCGGGACGGCCGCTTGCGCTCGATGACGATCCGCTCGTTCCGGAAGAGCAGCGCGTCGCGCATCGGATCCTGAAGAATGCGGGTTATATTCCGCCGGAGCTCGAGCAGATTTCCGAGGTCAACCGGCTGCTCGCTGCGATCGAACGCGCGGAGCTGGGCGACGCTGCGCAGGCGCAGGCGGGCCGCCGCTTGCGGGCGCTGCTCGCCCGGATCGAGGCGAGCGGCCGTCCGGCCACGGCGCTGTGCGCGTGGCTCGAATACAACGAAGCACTGACGCGAAGACTGCGCTGAGGCTTGCATCCGTTCGCGGCGAACCCACATTGGGCCGCGGTCCCGAAGCTACGACTGGAGGATTCATGCGACGTCTGTTTGCCCTGCTTGCGCTCGGCTTGGCTCCCCTGCTCGCCGGCTGCGGCTACAACGAGATCCAGGCGAAGGACGAGGCCGTCAAGGCGGCCTGGGCCGAAGTGCTGTCGCAGTACCAGCGGCGCGCCGATCTGATCCCGAACATCGTCAACACCGTCAAGGGCGAAGCGAACTTCGAGCAGGAGACGCTGACGCGCGTGGTCGAAGCACGCGCGCGAGCGACCTCGATCCAGGCCACGCCGGAGCTGCTCAACGATCCTGCGGCGCTTGCGCGTTTCCAGCAGGCGCAGGGCGAGCTGTCGTCGGCGTTGTCGCGGCTGCTGGTGGTCGTCGAGAACTATCCGAACCTGAAAGCGAACCAGGGCTTCCAGGACCTTCGAACGCAGCTCGAAGGCACCGAAAACCGCATCGGCATCGCCCGCAACCGCTACATCAAGGCCACGCAGGAGTACAACGTGCTCGTGCGCCAGTTCCCGGTCAACCTGACGGCGATGGTGTTCGGCTATCAGGAGAAGCCGCAGTTCGCGGTCGAAAACGAAGCCGAGCTGAAGAAGGCGCCGACGGTCGACTTCGGCACCGGGAAGAAATAATGGTCGTCCGGCGTCGGCCGTCGGTGGCCGGCCGCTGGTGCTGTGCGCTCGTGCTCGGCGCGCTGGCGCTGGTTGCGTTTGGTGCCGATGCGCCGCGCGGCGCCGACGGACTGCTCGCGGTCCCGCCGCTGGCGCGCGTCACCGACTACGCCGGCGTGCTGTCGCCGCAGGACAAGCGCTCGCTCGAGGACAAGCTCGCCGCGTTCGAGATGGCGCACGGCGCGCAGATCGCCGTGCTGATCGTCCCGAGTACGCAGCCGGAACCGATCGAGGATTTCGCGCATCGCGTCGGCGAGGCGTGGAAGATCGGCCGCGCCGGCATCGGTGATGGCGTGCTGGTGATCGTCGCCAAGGACGACCGCCGGCTGCGCATCGACGTTGCGCGCTCGCTCGAAGGGGCCTTGCCCGACGTGACCGCGCGGCGCATCGGCCGTGAGCTCGTCGGTCCGTATTTCCAGCGCGGCGACTACGCGGGCGGCTTGTCCGCCGGGCTGGACGCGATCTTCCGGCAGATCGAAAGCGAAGGCCTGCCTGCGCCGCGCGCGCGGCCGGCGGGCGACGCGGATGCGGACCGCTTCGCGCTGCTGATGCCTTTCGTGATCGGCGGCTTCGTTATTGGCGTGATCCTGCGGCGGATCTTCGGAGTTGCTGGATCGCTGCTTGCCGGCGGCGGCACCGGATTCGTCGCCGCCAAGGTGCTCGCATCCGGCTTGCTCGGCGCACTGGCCGGCGTGGTCGTGTTCGTGCTGACGGTGGGCGGCGGTTCGCGCGCCGGCCGCGTGCTGGGCGGACGCCGTGGCGGCGTGTTCGTGCCGGGCGGATGGAGCGGCGGCGGCTGGTCCGGTGGTGGGGGTGGTTGGACTTCAGGCGGCGGCGATTTCAGCGGCGGCGGCGCGACCAGCGATTGGTGAGCCGATGCGACTCGTCCGATGGCTTCGTCATCTGCTCGCCACGCCGCTGGCGGTCCGGCGGGCGTTTCCCGCGGCTTCGCTCGTGCGAATCCAGGAGGCGATTGCGCGGACCGAAGCACGTCACACCGGCGAGATCCGCTTTGCGGTCGAAGCTGCGCTGCCCTGGTCGTACCTTTGGCGCGACGCGCCGGTGCGCGAGCGCGCGCTGATGGTTTTCTCCAAGCTGCGCGTTTGGGACACCGAGCAGAACAACGGCGTGCTGATCTATGTCGAGCTGGCCGACCACGGCATCGAGATCGTCGCCGACCGCGGCATCGCGCGGCATGTCGCGCGCGAGGAGTGGCAGGCGATCTGCGATGCGATGCGGGAGCGATTCCGTGCCGGCGACTTCGAGGGCGGCGCGCTGATCGGCATCGAGCGCGTCGGCGAGAAGCTCGCGCAGTTCTTTCCGCTCATCGAGGGCACGGTCAATCCGGACGAGCTGTCGAACAGACCCGCAATCATCTAAGGGCCCACGTCTTCTACCCGGAGTCACGAGCCGGCCATTTCGGCTGGTCTGTGTGTCGGAAAAATTTACGCTTGAGGGCACAGACCCTATCGGTGGGACGGTATCCCATTGATTCGTCAGGGTCTAGTTCGATTGGCACGGTCCGTGCATGAGTCGATTCGTCGGGAAAGTTTCCCAAGACTCATCCAACCACGGAGAACAAAGATGAAGGCGTGCAAGAAACTCGCCGCGGGTCTGCTGGCGGCGCTGTGCATCGGAGGCACGGCGTCCGCCGCGGACATCCTCTGCGAGAACCCGGACCTGAATCACATGCTGGTCGACAGCAGCTACGTGTCGGCCTGCCTGGATGCGGGCACGGGCAATCTGACCGGCAATCCGCTGAACGACCTGTTCATCAACGGCGTCGGTGCCGGCTACTCGTTCATCAGTGAGGCTGCCTACAGTCAAGCGGGCGATACAGGGACCTTTACTCTGAATCCGGCGCTTTGGGGCGCGTACGACTCGATCGCGATCGGATTCAAGTTCGGCACCGGCAATCAACCCGACGAGTGGTTCGTCTATGCGCTCAACGACGGCGTCAGCGCCGGCATCTGGAGCTTCGTCAACGTGTTCGATCGCGGCGGCGGACTGTCTCACGTGAACCTGTACGGCATCACGGGCGGGAACAACGTTCCTGAACCGGGCGTGCTCGGCTTGCTGGGGCTCGGCCTCGCGATGGTCGGGTTGATGCGCCGGCGCAAGGCCTGATCGACCGCACTCGACCAGACCGGAAGCCCCGCCTCGCGCGGGGCTTTCTGTTTCCGGCGACGCCGCGGGCGGTCGCAGGCGACGCGGGTAAGCTCGCCTTGGCATTCGCGACGAATGCGCATCGCCAAGACTGGAGACCGCATGTCGATCCGATTCCCATTGCAGCAAGGGCCCCGCCCCGGCCACGAATTCGCCACGCTCGCCGGCGGCTGCTTCTGGTGCCTCGAAGCGGTGTACGAGGAACTCGAGGGCGTCGTGGACGTCGAGTCCGGCTACGCCGGCGGGTACGTCGAGCGTCCGAGCTATCGGCAGGTGTGCGAAGGCGCCACCGGTCATGCCGAGGTCGTCCGTATCGAGTTCGACCCGCAGCGCGTCTCGTACCGCGAACTGCTCGAAGTGTTCTTCGCGATCCACGATCCGACGACGCTGAATCGGCAGGGCAACGACATCGGCACGCAGTACCGCTCGGCGATCTTCTATCACTCGCCCGAGCAGAAGCGCATCGCGGAAGACGTCATCGCCGAGCTCCAGCCGCACTACGACGAGGAGATCGTCACGCAGGTCGTCCCGGCGACCAACTACTTCCGCGCCGAGGACTACCATCAGGAATACTTCAAGCACAACCCGGCGCAGGGCTACTGCATGTTCGTCGTCGCGCCGAAGGTCGAGAAGTTCCGCAGAGCCTTCGCCGCGAAGCGCAAGAAGACGGCCGGCTAGACTGTTAGGCGAATCGCGAACGGCTGTTTGCGGCGCGAACCTCACCATTTCCGCTTCGAGCGAGGGCAGCGGCGCAGGCGGCACTCGAGGGCCTTGGATCAATTCGGCATCGAATTCAGCGCGATGGCTTCGCGCTGCGAAGTGCGCGTGTACGCACGCGACGAAGCGACCGCGCGCGCGTGGGCCGAAGTGGCGATCGCCGAAGTGCGACGCATCGAGGCGAAGTTTTCGCGCTATCGCGACGACAGCGTGACCGCGGCGATCAACCGTGCCGCGGGCGGCGCGCCGCTCGACGTCGACGACGAAACTGCCGCGCTGCTCGACTTCGGCGCGCGCCTGTACGCCGCAAGCCACGGCGCCTTCGATTTGACCTCCGGGGTGCTGCGGCGCGCGTGGGATTTCGCGAGCGGCCGCGTGCCGGCGCAGCGCGAGATCGATGCGCTGCTCGGGTTGATCGGTTGGTCGAAGGTCGAGTGGCGCCGCCCCGCGTTGCGGCTGCCGCAACCCGGGATGGAGATCGACTTCGGCGGCATCGGCAAGGAATACGCGGCGGACCGCGCGGCCGGGGTGCTGATCGAGCAGGGCGCGCGGCACGGCTTCGTCAACCTCGGCGGCGACGTGCGCGCGATCGGCCCGCATCCCGACGGGGCGCGCTGGCGCATCGCGATCCAGCATCCGCGTGCCGGCGCAGGTGCGGCGATCGGCGCGATCGACATCGCGCACGAGGCCGTGGCGACCTCCGGAGACTACGAGCGCTACTTCGACAAGGACGGCCGGCGCTACTGTCACATCCTGGATCCGCGCAGCGGTTGGCCCGCGCCGCACTGGCAATGCGTGTCGGTGTGCGCGCCGCTCGCGGTGGCGGCGGGGGCCTGTTCGACGATCGCGATGCTGAAACCCGTGGACGAGGCGCTCGCGTTCCTGCACGGGCAGAACGTCGACTTCCTTGCCGTCGACGCGCACGGGCGCGTGCACCGGCGCGACGGGCCGCGCGAATGAGCGATTCGGTCGGGCCGCGGAGACGGAGCGCAGGGCACAACACGGGAGGCTGCGCAGCCGTGCTGCGTCGCTCGACGGCTGCGACGCCACCGGCCCGCACGGCGTGCGCTCGTCGTCTCGCTGCGTGTTCGCGCGCTCGCGCGAGGCTTTCCGGCCCAGTCAGCCCGCCGCGAGAATCCGCCGCGCGCGCCGCAGGAAGTCCTCGGCTTTCTTTTCGTCGATCGTGAGCCGGATCAGTTTGTAGCAGGCGTCGACACTCATGCCGAGTTCGACCGCGCCGGCACCACCGGACTCGAGCCGCGCGACGACGCGCCCGGCGTGTTCGCCGAGCAACTGGCGCGCCAGCTCGATCACCTGCGCCTGCGGCGGGCGGTCTGCCGCGTGCGGTGCGTCGTCGCGCAGCGGCCGCGTGATTTCGTCGTGGACCGAAGCCGCGTCGCTCGCCGGCGCGACAAAGCCGCGATCGACCAGCGTGCCGAGCGTTTCGACGAAGTCGGGGATGCCGGCCGCACGCCGCATCAGTTCGCCGAGGGTTGCCTTGCCGTCGACGAGGATCAGCGCGCGCCGCAGGCGCAGATCGAGACCGAAAATGCGCTCCGCGATCTCGCGCGTTCCCTTGCTCGTCTTGGCAAGAACCAGGTCGGGCGTCAGGTCGGCCATGCCGCGATCAGCCCGCCAATTCCTTGATCACCCGGTACACGAGCCGCACCGTGATCAGCACGTAGATCGCGCCGAACAGGAAGATGAGCGAAACGATCAGCCGCATCGTCTCCACCGGCAGCACGCCGAAGAACGGCGCGACCAGGTACCCCGCGGTGAACAGCGCGACGAGAGAGGTCAGCACGCGCCATTGGCGGCCGACCACACCGCCCGGAACGCCCTTGCGCAGCGAAAGCACCATGAACAGGCAGATCGCGATCACGACGATCGCCGCATACGTGATCAAGGCACTGACATCGACCGGCATCGGGTACCTCACAATGGGAAAAAGCGGTTCGAACGGGTCGGAAGCGCCGCGTCGGCAAAGAGCGCCCCCGCCGCGCAAACGTTACCGCGGCGGCAACCCCGCCAAATAAGGCAAAAACGCGCGGCTTTCATGTGCAGTCATCGGTTTTCGAGGTACGGATGCCCTTGGCGACCGTTTCGACCCGAAAACGCGGTCGACCCGCACAGCGGAGCACGCAGCGAAAGAGCGACGCGCCGCGCCGCAGCGCCGGGTCGCCCGAAGGATGCCGACCCGCCGAACGTTGCTTCGTGGCGATGGTCCGTCCCGGTATTCCTCCGTAGCGGACTTCTCCAGTTCAACGGCCGACCACGGCCTTTGCCAGTTCGATGCAGGTGAGCGGCGCGCAGCCCTCGGCCTTGTTGTTCACGATGACGTAGGCGGGCTGCCCGCTGCGAAGCGCGACGTGCACGAGGTGGACCAGCGCACCGCGTGTGGCGATGTCGGTGTCGATCAGGCGGTCGAACGGTGCGTAACGGTTCTTCGCGTCCGCGTAGGCCAGCCCCGCGTGCAGCGTCCAGCGGACCACCAGCGGCCCCTTCAGCCGCCAGGCGTCGCCTTCTTCAGGTGCGGCGTCCATCGCGCGCAAGGCCGCGCTCTGGCGCGCAGCCTCGGGCATGCGTGGATGCACGGCCACGCACAGCCTGACGCCGACCGCGCGCAGCGTACGGACCAGGCGCGGGGTCAGCAACTCGGCGTTGCGCAGCTCCAGCGCGTAGGTCGGCTCGAGCCCGCCGACCGTGCGCGCCAGCGCCCCGAAGAACGCGCCGATGCGCTCGATCGTCGCGTGCGCGGCTTCGCCGCGCACGGTCTCGCGCGGCAGCGGCGAAAGCTGGAACAGCAGCACGCCGGCCTTCGCGCGCAATCCTTCGATCACCGGCTGGACGAAAGCGTCGTTGGCGCGTACGGCGTCGAGGAAGTCCGGGTTGGCGGCCGCCGGCGCGCCCCGCTCGCCGCGCAGCACGGCGTCGGTCAGTCGCGCCGGCGCCTTGACGAGGAAGCGAAAGTCCGCGGGCGTTTGCGCCGCGTAGCGCGCGTATTCGGCGGCGCCGAGCGGCTGGTAGAAGCCGCGGTCGATGCCGGCCGCGCGCAGCACGGGATGCTGGCTGTATGCGGGGAGCCCCGCACGGGCGAGCTGCGACTCGGCATAGTCGCCGCCGTAGACGAGCCCGCGCCAGCCCGGAAAGCTCCACGACGACGTTCCCAGGCGGACGTCGCGCGGAAGCATCCGGCCGAGCCGCAGCAGGTCCTCGGAAAACACGGCCGGTTCGACATCGCCGCGGGTGCGCTGCGCCGGTGCCGAGCCGGCCGGCTCGGCGTCGTCGTCTTCGAACAGCGAGTCTGCGGCGCTCGGGTCCACGCCGGGGAGTGTACGAAACGGCGCGGCCGCCGCGCAGACCGGTTCAGTCGGCGACCAACCCGACGCCGGCGGCGAGCAGTTCGGCTTCGATCGCGGCGTCGAGCGCGTAGTCGAGCAGAACGAGCGAGCCGAACCCGATCGCCACGATCACGGCTTCGAGCGCCGCGAGTCGCAGCCATTGCCTTTGTCGATGCGACATACCGATGCCCTCCATTGCGCGACAACGTACGCGCGAGGCGCGGGCGGGGGAAGTGTCGATTGAGGCGTCGCGGTGCCGGCGATTCGGCAGCGGCGGCGCGGACGATTCGGTCGCGCCGCCGGCGCGGCTCAGATCTGCCTGGCGCGCTCGATCACCGCTTCGGTGTTCAGCGGAAGCTGCGACATTCGTGTCGTCGTGTCGCCGCCCTGCGTTTCGAGCCGGTAGACGAGCTGCACCACGGTGCCGGCGCCGGGCACCGTTTCCAGCTTCAACTGCGCGCCGATGCGGTTGGCGCGGTTGCGCATGTTCAGCAGGCCGCGTCCACCCGAACTTTCGCCGGTGATGCCGCGGCCGTTGTCCGCCACGCGGATCGTCAGTAACTGCGCGTCCCAGCTGTGCTCGATCGCGACTGACACCTGGACTGCCCGCGCGCGGCTGTGCTTCAGCGCGTTGGTCAGCGCCTCCTGCACGATGCGAAGGATCGGCAGCACGGCGTCCGGATTCAGGTCGATCTCTTCCGGCAGCCCGCGCGCGTTCCACGCGAGATCGATGCCCGCCGCGCGCAGGCGCGGTTCCATCCGGAAGCGCAGGTTGCCGAGCGCCGACAGCAGGCCCGCGTCCTCGGTGGCGAGCGCGTCGATCGCCAGCCGCATGTCGTCGATGCACTCGCGCAGGATCTGCGCGACCTGCTCCTGCGTGACCGCGCCGCGCTCGACCAGCATCAGCGACGACAGCAGCTGCGAACCCAGGCCGTCGTGCATGTCCTGCATGATGCGCTGGCGTTCCTGTGCGGTGGCCTGCAGGCGCTCGCTCTCGCGCAGCCGCTCGAAGTTGCGCTTCAGCAGCTGCTCGCGTTCACGTACGCGCGTCTCCAGCTCGGCGCGCGCGGTCTCCGCCTCGCGCAGGATGCGCACGAAGCGGTCCACCAGCGGTGTGGCCAGCGCGATCAGCAGCAGCGGTCCGGCCCAGTGCAGCGCCAGCGTGCTGCCGAACAGCGCGACGCCGCGCGACAGCAGGAAGTCGTGCACCGCCGCGGCCAGCGCGAGCGCCATCGCGGCGAGCAGCACCAGCGGCGGTGCCTCGCGCCGGCGCAGCCGCTGCCGCACCGCGTACCCGAAACCGATTGCGGCCATCACGACGAGACCGGGCATCCAAAGCTGCTCGATGAAGGGCGCGGCGTGCTGCGCGGTCACGGCGAGCAGCAGCGGACCGATCGCCGCGTAGCCGAGCACGAGCCACAGGTCGCGCGGCTCGCGCCGACCCGACAGCCGCAGCAGCGCCATCGTCATCACCGCGGCAAAGCCGCCGCTGGCGGCGTAGTACGCCAGTCGCAGCCAAAGCCGCAGGCCAAGCGGCATCGTTTCGATCAGAAAGTAGCTCGACCGCACGACCCACAGCGCGGCCGCAACCGCCAGCAGCGCGAGCAGCGGCTCGGGCCGGCGCAGCCACAGCACGCCGAACAGCAGCGCGACCACGGCGGCCAGTGTGGCGCCGATCCAGGTCAGCGTGTACGACAGGAAGAACTGGCCGTCGTAGCGCGCCGACATCTGCGCGAGCGTGCCGACTTCGACGCCGGCGAACGCGTGCATGCCGCCGCGATAGGCGGTCTGCACCAGCAGCGTGTTTTCGCCGGCGACCAGCAGCGCCGGGTCGATCGCGAGCAGGTGCGGGCGGCGCCAGCGCACGTGCGAGCGCTCGTCGGGCATGCGGATCGCGCCGACGAAGCGGCCGTTGACGCTGATGCGGCCGCCGTTGGCGGCGTCGCCGATCAGCACGGCCCACGCCTCGGCGGGAACCGCGTCGAGACGGAACTTCATGCGCAGCGCCACGCCCTGCAGTGCGCTCGCTTCGCTGGCCGACCAGCGCAGCGGCAGGTCGAAGCGGGTCCACTGCGCATCGGGTGCTGGCGCTTCGCCAACAGCCGTTGCGCTCCATTCGACCGCGTTGATCACTTCCGCGCGCGCCGGCGCGGCCGCGGCGAGCAGGCACGCCAGCGCGAACGGCGCTGCCGCGATCAGAAATGCGCGTAACTTGCGCGCCACTGAGAGGACGATCGGGACCGCGGACACGCGCCGCGTCAGTTCTTCAGCAGACCCATCTGGGTCGCTTCGTAGACGGCCTCGCCGCGCGAGTGCACCGCGAGCTTGCGGTAGATCTTCTTGATGTGCGCCGTCACCGTGTGCGGCGAGATGCCGAGGATCTCGCCGATCTCGTTGAAGCTCATGCCCTTG
>CAZIJU010000054.1:0-18548 GCA_964539745.1 uncultured Burkholderiaceae bacterium
GCCCAGGCGGCGATCCGCGATGTGGCCACGATCGCCGAACTGGTTTCCGATCAGGCCAAGGTCGCAGGCATCGACGCGCCCCTTATCGAGATTGCAGCGCGCCAGTTTCGTCTTGCGCTCGGTCGCGGCATGGGCGCACTCGACATGGCCGCCGTACTGCATCCCGAAGCCACCGTGAGGACGAATACATGAGTACAGAATCCCACAAACCGCCTTGTCTGGTCGCGGCGCAAGTCGCGCCGCGTAGCACGCGCTCGGTGTATCCCGAGCCCTTTGCCTCACAGATGGTGGGGCGCGAGAAGCGCGTGCTCGGGGATCTGTTCGGACTCACTCATTTCGGGGTCAACCTGACTACCCTCGCCCCAGGTGCCCGTTCCGCCCTTCGGCATGCCCACACACTGCAGGATGAATTCGTCTATGTCATCGAGGGGCAACCAACTCTGGTCACCAATACCGGAAAGCACCGTCTGGCACCGGGCATGTGCGCGGGATTCAAAGCCGGCTCAGGCGATGCCCACCACCTCCTCAACGAGTCCGACCAGCCGGTGGTCTACCTTGAGATTGGCGATCGCACGCCCGGGGACGTCGTGAGTTACCCCGACGACGATCTCGTCGCGGTCGCCGGCCCCGAGGGCTGGCGCTTCATGCACAAAGATGGGACAGCGTACTGAGCCATGGCGGAACTCTGGGCACTTAAGGAGACTTGATGCTTCGAGGCAGTTGCCTTTGCGGTGGTGTGCGCTACGAAATCAGCGGACCGCTTTCCTACCCGCTGAATTGCCATTGTTCGATGTGCCGCAAGGCGCACGGTGCCGCGTTTCGTAGCCGGGCCCGTGTCAAAGCCGAGGATTTTCGTTGGACGAAAGGCGTAGAACTGGTCACGTACTACGAGTCCTCACCCGGGAATCATCGCGGATTCTGCCGTGTGTGCGGATCGCCCCTCCTCAGCCGCTTCGACGACAAGCCGGAGTATTACGGGCTACCCCTCGGAGCGCTGGACGACGACCCTGGCATCAAGCCCGGATTTCATGTGTTCGTAGCCCATAAAGCACCGTGGTACGACATCACCGATGATCTGCCGCAATTCGCCGAGCTGCCGCCAAGGAGAGCCCCCTAACGCATCGGACCGATCGCCCTCGTCGGGCGTGGCGACGAAGGCCTTGTGAATGCGATCCAGCACGTCCAGCCGCCCGATGGAAGCAGCGTCGAATAGCAGCGAGCCGACTCGAAGGAGGCAGTTGGCGCGGAACGCCTCCGCCACCGGGTAGATCCTGCTGGTGTTGTGTTCTGTGTGACGGGCCATCGCTTGCCTATTCTTCGCTTTGACGATCGCGAGCAGGCTGGGCCGCCGCTACAAGTAGATTGTCCGGGTTGATCATTGAGATTCCAGTCCCTCGGCCGCCTGCGTGTGCTCCCGCGAAGAAGTTGGCGCAGGTTTCGAGAGAACAGTCAGCGAGAGAGCGTCGAGCGCGGCGACTTCCGGGCGCCGGGTCGCCACGGCGTGGCGCACGCAGAACGGTCCGCAGCCCCGCGTGGCGTCGGGAAAGCCGGAAACGAAAACGCCCAACCGAGGGCGGTTGGGCGTGCAAGGGTGGTGGCCAAGGGCGGAATCGAACCACCGACACAAGGATTTTCAGTCCTCTGCTCTACCAACTGAGCTACTTGGCCTTGCCTACTTCACCGGCGACAAGGATTTTGTCTCCGGCCGCAGCGCTTACGCGCTGCTTCACTTCGGCTGCGCCGAAGTGAGCCTTCGACGCAGCTTGTCCTGCGGCCAAGCTGTCAGTCCTCTGCTCTACCAACTGAGCTACTTGGCCTTGCCTACTTCACCGGCGACAAGGATTTTGTCTCCGGCCGCAGCGCTTACGCGCTGCTTCACTTCGGCTGCGCCGAAGTGAGCCTTCGACGCAGCTTGTCCTGCGGCCAAGCTGTCAGTCCTCTGCTCTACCGACTGAGTTGCCTGGTCCGCGTCACATCGGCGGCCCGGAGCCGCGGTTGCGCATCTGACGTTGAACACGGCGTCCGATGCGCGCACGCGGCATCGGTAGGGCCCCGCGCGAGGGCGCGATCTTACCCGATCCGATGGGCGCGGCCCAAATCGCGGCGCATGGCGACGTCACTGCGACGACGCGAGCTGTGACGCTAGCTACCTCGTCGACATAAGCTGTCCGAACGCTTCGTCACGCCGGGCCGAGGTCGAGGAATTTCGCTATGGCCGAGGGGCGTCCCGCCCGGTGGCCGCTACGCGACCCCGGACGCCCGCGCGACGTAGTCGCAGAACGCGCACTCGCGTGCCGACGGCGGCGGATGCTCCAGCGCGAGGCAACGAGCGACCTCATGCAGCGTCGGTTCGACCCAGCCGGTGTCGCCGTCGTATGGGATCAGCTTCGTGCGAAAGCGCAGCACGTCGTCGAATGCGGACTCGTCCTTGATGCCGTTGGCGTAAACGAACCACGCGCGGTTTGCGACCTTCAGCCCGCGCTGCCGCAACAGCCACTGGTAGAACTCGACCTGCCGCCTGTAGCCGTCCTGCCAGTCGGCGTCGAGGGTGACCTCGTCCTTCTTGGCGGTGGACTTGTAGTCGACCACGTAGTGCGTGCCGTCCGCATCGACCCACAGATCGTCGATCGCGCCGTAGACGGTCAGGCCGGTCGGTGCGTGCTCGACGCGCACGCCGGTGAAGTTGTGGCGCCAGCGGGGCAGTTCGGGGTGCGCGGCCGGGATCAACGCCAGCCCCTCGCGCTGCAGCCGCGGCGGAACCACCGTGCCACCGCGGTAGCGGTCGAACTCGTTCTTGAGCAGATGATCGACCGCGTTGTTCAGGTTCAGCGGATACCCCGGCGGCTGCCGGATCTTCGCTCGCACGTCGAGCCAGAAGCAGCGCGGGCATTGGATGAACAGGTCGATCTTGCTGCGGGAAAGCGCGGGCAAGGTCACGGCGAATCTTGATTCGAACGGCGTCCGGTGGGGCGGCGACGCGCATTGGAACAGGCGCGCCCCGGTACGATCAAGCCATGGCGAAGGTGATCCCCCACGGCTGGCGCGAACTCGAGGCGGCCGGCGCCGCGCTGCGCGAGATCGAAACGCTCGCCGTCCTCGAGGCGGGTCTGCCCGACGAACTCACCGTCTTCCACGGCGTGCACTGGACGCGCATCGACCGCGGCCGCGCGGCGTTCGGCGAGATCGACTTCGTGATCGTCTCGCCCGGCGCGCGCGTGCTGCTCGTCGAACAGAAGTCCGGTTTCCTGTCGGAGACGCCCGAGGGGCTCGTCAAGAAATACGAGGGACGCGACAAGCTCGTCGCCACGCAACTCGCCCGCACGCTCGAGGCGCTGCGGCGCCGGCTCGCGCCCATCGTGCGCAATGAGCCGCTTGCGATCGACTACCTGCTTTACTGCCCCGACTACACCGTTCGGCACAAGGGCACCGCCGGCATCCCGCCCGAACGCATCGTCGACGCGCCACTGCGCGGCGAGCTGTGCCGACGCATCGCCGACGCCTTGCCCGCGGAGCCCGCGCGCGAGGCGCTGGCGCACCACCTGCGGCGCTTCTTTGCCGACGAGCTGCAGCTCGTGCCCGACGTAAGTGCGCTCGTCGGTCGTGCCGAGCAACTGGTCACGCGGCTGGCCGGCGGGCTGGCGCACTGGGCGCAGCGGCTGGCGTTCGAGCCGTTCCGCCTGCGCGTCGTCGGCACCGCGGGATCGGGCAAGACGCAACTGGCGTTGTCGGTGCTCACCGCGGCGGCGGGCGCCGGCCGCAAGGCCCTGTACGTCTGCTTCAACCGCCCGCTGGCCGATCACATGGCGCGCGTCGCACCCGCCGAGGTGGAGGTCGCGAGCTACCACCAGCTCTGCGACCGCCGTCTGCGCGCGGCAGGGCAGGTGATCGACTACGGCCGCCCCGGCGCCTTCGCCGACATGGAGGCGCGCTTCGCCGCGCTGCCGGTCGATGCTGCGACACGGGTCGACGAATTGATCGTCGACGAGGGACAGGATTTCCAGCCGGCGTGGAAGGATGCGCTGCTGCGGCTGCTCGCGCCGGAGGGTCGCGCCTGGTGGCTCGAGGACCCGATGCAGCGCCTGTACGACCGGCCGCCGGTCGAGTTGCCCGGCTGGGTGACGCTGAACGCCGACGCGAACTACCGCAGTCCGCGCGATGTGCTCGGCTACGTCAACCGGCTGCTGCAGCCGGCGCGTCCGATCGAGGCGGCGAGCCCGTTTGCCGGCGGCGAAGTCGAGTTCCTGACGTACGCCGGGCCCGCGCAGCTCGTCGACACGACGAAGCGCGCGGTCACCCGCGCGCTGCAGGCGGGCTTTCGCCTGAGCGACACGGTGGTCGTGACCTACAGCGGGCGCGAGAAGTCGCTGCTCGCGCCCTACGACCAGCTCGGCCCGCACCGGGTCAGGCGCTGGCTTGGCGGCTACGATCTGTTCGGCGCGCCGCAGTTCTCCGAGGGCGACCTGCTCGTCGAGACCGTCTACCGCTTCAAGGGCCAGTCCGCGCCGTGCGTGATCTTCGCCGAGATCGACTTCGAAACGCTCGACGAAGCGGCGAGGCGCAAGCTCTTCGTCGGCATGACGCGTGCGTCGATGAAGCTGATCCTGGTGCTGTCCGAGCGCGCGGCCGCCTCGCTGCTGGCGAAGGTCGGCGACGGCGATGCGCGGGCACCTTCGCCTTCGGCTGCGGCCGGCACGCGCTGAGCGACGCAGTGGGACGAGGCGGCGATGTCGACGTTGCCCGGGCGCGGTCGCGGCGTGCGCGCCGTATCGCGCGAAGTTCCGAAATCGCGCGGCGGACCCGTCCGGCGACTGTATATTTCCACAGTATGCCAGTCCGCCTCGACGACTTGCACCGCTGCCGAACGAACTTCAGCGGAGCCGCGCCCGCCGGCTGCGCGCGAGCCGCCGCATGAGCGCGCCGGCCGAGGCGCCCGAGCCGGAGTCCGGGCACGGTCTTCGCTCGGCGCTGAATCCGCAGCAGCGTGCGGCCGCCGAGTACGGCGCGAACGATGCGAACACCGGTCCGCTGCTCGTGGTCGCGGGCGCGGGCTCGGGCAAGACCAGCACGCTCGCGCATCGCGTTGCCTGTCTGATCGAACGCGGCGCCGATCCGCGCACGATCCTGCTGCTGACGTTCTCGCGCCGCGCCGCCGCCGAGATGACGCGGCGGGTCGAGCGCATCGTTGCCGCGGCCGCACGTGCGCGCGGCCGTCCGGCGCGGATCGAGATTCCGTGGGCCGGAACGTTCCACGCGATCGGCGCGCGGCTGCTGCGCGAATACGCGGCCCGCATCGGGCTGGCGCCCGACTTCACGATCCACGACCGCGAAGACTCCGCGGATCTGATGAATCTGGTGCGGCACGAGGTCGGGCTGTCGAAGACCGAAAAGCGCTTTCCGCTGAAAGGCACGTGTCTGGCGATCTACTCGCGCACGGTCAACACCGAGCAGCCGCTCGGCGACGTGCTCGCCCAGTGGTTCCCGTGGTGTGCCGAGTGGGAGGCGCCGCTGCGCGGGCTGTTCGCCGCGTACGTCGACGCCAAGCAGCGGCAGCGTGTGCTCGACTACGACGACCTGCTGCTGTACTGGGCGGCGACGATGGCCGAGCCCGCGATTGCGGACGAGATCCGTGCGCGCTTTTCGCACGTGCTGGTCGACGAGTACCAGGACACCAACCGGCTGCAGGCGTCGATCCTGCGCGCGCTCAAGCCCGATGGCGCGGGGCTCACGGTGGTCGGCGACGACGCGCAGTCGATCTACTCGTTCCGCGGCGCGACCGTGCGCAACATCCTCGATTTCCCGCGCCAGTTCGGCCGGCCGGCGACCATCATCACGCTCGAGCGCAACTACCGCTGCACGCAGCCGATCCTCGCCGCATCCAACGCGGTGATCGCGCTGGCGGCCGAGCGCTACGCCAAGAACCTGTATTCCGAACGGCCATCGCCGGCGCGGCCGCGACTCGTGTCGGTGGCCGACGAGGCCACGCAGGCGCGCTACGTTGCCGAGCAGGTGCTCGCAGCGCGCGAGCGCGGTGTGGCGCTGCGGGCGCAGGCCGTGCTGTTTCGCGCTTCGCAGCACAGCGCGCAACTCGAACTCGAACTGAGTCGCCGTGACATTCCGTTCGTGAAGTTCGGCGGGCTGAGGTTTCTCGAGGCCGCGCACGTCAAGGATCTGCTCGCGTGCCTGCGCTGGGCCGCGAACCCGCGCGACCGCGTCAGCGGCTTCCGCGTGCTGCTGCTGTTGCCGGGCGTCGGGCCGAAGACCGCGGCGCGCGCGCTCGACCGGCTCGCCGAGGCGCCCGACGCGGCCGCTGCGCTCGCCGCATTCGAGGCGCCCGCCGCCACGCGCGACGACCTGTGCGCGCTGGCGAATCTGGCGCGTGCGCTGCGCGATCGAGCCGCCCCCTGGCCCGCCGAACTCGAGCTCGCACGGCGCTGGTACGAGCCGCACCTGCAGCGGCTGTACGAGGATGCGGCGCCTCGTGCGGCCGATCTCGCCGCGCTCGAACACATCGCGGGGACATACCCGTCGCGCGAGCGCTTTCTGACCGAGCTGACGCTCGACCCGCCCGACGCCACAAGCGGCGAAGCCGCCGCCCCGCTACGCGACGAGGACTACTTGACGCTGTCGACGATCCACTCGGCCAAGGGGCAGGAGTGGAGCGCGGTCTACGTGCTCAACGCGGTCGACGGCTGCATCCCGTCGGACCTCGCGACCGGAACGCCCGCGGAGATCGAGGAGGAACGCCGGCTGCTGTACGTGGCGATGACGCGCGCGAAGGACGCGTTGCATATCATCGTGCCGCAGCGCTTCTTCGTGACGCAGCAGTCCGCCGGCGGCGACCGCCATGTCTACGCGACGCGCACGCGCTTCATTCCGGATGCGCTGATGCATCTGTTCGAGCCCGTGGTGTGGCCCGCTGCCGAACCCTGCGCGGAGCGCGCGCCGCAGCCGGTCGCACCGATCGACATCGGCGCGAAGCTGCGGGGCATGTGGCGCTGAGCGTCCGCGCATCTGGCTCGCGTCGGGTCGCACCCCGGGCGGCTCGGGGACGGCTCGTTATGATGCGTGACTCGGGGCAGACGCCGGATCCCGGACGACGGGATGCGCGCCCCGGATTGCGAGCCACGATGCCTGCATCCTCTTCTCCCGTTGCGGCCCAGGTCGACGTCGCCGTCGTCGGCGCCGGCGTCGTGGGCCTGGCTGCGGCGCTGGGCTGCTCGCAGCAGGGGCTGAAGGTCGCGCTGATCGGACCGGCCGCGCGGATACGGACGCCGAGCACGGCGGCGCCGTTCGACGCGCGCGTCTACGCGATCGCCCCCGGCGCGACCGCGCTGCTCGCGCAGCTCGGCGTATGGAACAAGATCGACGCGGCGCGCATCTGCCGCGTCGAGCGAATGCGCGTGTTCGGCGACGCCGGCGAGGCGCTGACCTTCGATGCGTATGCGGCCGCGGTCGAGCGGCTCGCGACGATCGTCGAGGAAAGCGAGCTGCTGCGTGTGCTTGCCGCGGCATGCGACTACCAGCCCGCGATTCGCCGCGAGTCCGCGCCGATGTCCGCGCTGCACGTCGGCGCCGATGCCGCGCGTGTCGAGCTCGACGACGGTCGCGCGATCGAGGCGCGGGTCGTCGTCGGTGCCGACGGCGCGCAATCGGCCGTGCGCGCGGCGATCGGCGCGAACGCGGACGTCCACGACTACCGCCAGCAGGGCGTGGTGGCCAACTTCGCATGCGAGCGTCCGCACCAGGACACGGCCTTCCAGTGGTTCACCGACGAGGGCGTGCTTGCATTGCTGCCGCTGCCGCGGCAGCACGTCTCGATGGTGTGGTCCGCGCCCGACGCACTCGCGGCGCAACTGCTGCAGCTTGCACCCGAGGCGCTCGCCGCGCGCGTTGTGCGACGCTCGGCGCACGCGCTCAACGCGTTGGTGCCGGCCGGCGCGGCGCACGCGTTTGCGTTGCGCCGGATCCGTGTGGACCGGCTGGTCGCGCCGCGCGTCGTGCTGGTCGGCGACGCTGCGCACGTCGTGCATCCGCTGGCGGGGCAGGGATTGAACCTCGGGCTCGCCGACGTGTCCGAGTGGCTGCGCGTGCTGGCTGCGCGCGAAGCGTTTCGCGATCCGGGTGACCTCGTGCTGCTGCGGCGCTACGAGCGCGCGCGTGCCGAACCGCTTGCGCTGATGCGCTGGACGACCGACGGACTGAGCCGGCTGTTCGCCGCCGACGATCCGTGGATACGCCGTCTGCGCAACACGGGGCTGGCCGCAGTCGACCGGATCGCGCCGCTGAAGCGCGCGCTGATCCGTCACGCGCTCGGCTGATGCACGGGTGCATTCGGCGCGTCGTTACACTGGCGGCCTTTTTTCGGGAGAACGTCGATGAACTTCCGTTGGGTGGCCGCGTGCGCGGCATTGATTGCAGGCGGCGCGGCTGCGCAGACGGCGCCCCCGCCACCCAACGCGCCCGCGAGCAAGGCGACCGAGGCGCGCACCGAGGCCGCGCGCGCGGACGAGTCCGCGCTGCGCGCGCGCGTCGAGGCGCGCATGGGTGCCAAGCCCGACAGCGTCACGCGCATGCCCTTCGGCCTGTACGAGGTCGTCATCGGCACCGAGATCTTCTACGTCGACGCGGCGGTCAACTACGTGATTGCAGGCAGGGTGTTCGACGCGCGCACGCGCGAGGACCTGACGTCGAAGAAGCGCGACGAGCTGTTGAAGGTGGACTTCAAATCGCTGCCGCTGGAAAACGCCGTCAAGATGGTGCGCGGCGACGGCTCGCGCACGCTGGTGACCTTCGAGGACCCGAACTGCCCCTACTGCAAGAAGCTGTTCAAGGACCTCGATGGCCTGAAGAACGTCACGATCTACACATTCCTGTATCCGATCCTGTCGCAGGATTCGTTCGAGAAGTCGCGCGCGATCTGGTGCGCGAAGGACCGTGCCGCCGCGTGGGCCGATCTGATGGGCAACGGCAAAGCGCCGCCCGCGCCGCCCGCGGATTGCAAGCACCCGCTTCAGCAGGTGCTCGCCCTCGGGCAGAAGCTCGACATCAACGGCACGCCCACGCTGATCTTCCCGAGCGGCAAACGCGCGCCCGGCGCCGTCCCGCTCGAGCGTATCGAGCAGATGCTCGCCGAGCCGGCGGCGAAGAAGTAGGGCGCGCCGCTGCGCGGCAAACCGGATGATCGAGAGTTACGCAAGCTCGTCACACGGCGATCCCGCATTGTCATCCCGAGCGAACGCGAGGGATCTCCGCATTGCGAGCGGCGGAGATTCCTCGCCTGCGGCTCGGAATGACAAGAGCGGCGTTGCGGCTCGGAATGACGAAGCCAAGCCGGGGTGAAGCCTTGTCATCCCGAGCAACGCGAGGGATCTCTGCGCCGCGAGGCGAGGAGATTCCTCGCCCTGGGCTTGTGGAATGACTCCCCATCGTCATCCCGAGCGAACGCGAGGGATCTCAGCGTTGCGAGCGGCGGAGATTCCTCGCCTGCGGCTCGGAATGACAAGGGTGGCCCGTTGCGGCCCGGAATGACAACGGTTGCGTTGCCGCTCGGAATGACGAAGCCCGGCCGGGGTGGAATGACGCCGGCTTGTCATCCCGAGCGAACGCGGGGATCTCTGCGCCGCGAGGCGAGGAGATCCCTCGCCCTGGGCTTGGAATGACTCCCCATCGTCATCCCGAGCGAACGCGAGGGATCTCCGCATTGCGAGCGGCGGAGATTCCTCGCCTGCGGCTCGGAATGACAATCGCGACGTTGCGGCTCGGAATGACAAACGGCGACGGATGCGAGCGCCAGCCGGTCGGTCGTGTCGCGAAGATTCGCAATGCTCGATCGGCACGGTGATGCTGAGACGGCGCAGGACACCCGAGGCGTTTTTTCGTGCCGCCGTGGTCGAGTCGTCGGCCCGTGACCCAAGGCGCTTTCGGCACGCGGGCACACACCCCCGGCGCTGTCGCCGTGCGCCGGTGTTGAACCCGCACCTTTTCAGCGCGCGATCAGCGCGGCCGGCGCCAGCCCCTTCGGCACGAGAATCCACGCGGACACGTCGTGCCGCTGACGGCCGGCGATCGCGCCCGCTTCGCCTCCGGTGCCCCAGAAAAGATCGAAGCGCAGCGGCCCGCGGATCGCGCCGCCCGTATCCTGCGCGAGCACGAGGCGCGTGAGCGGCGCGTTCGTCGCCGGATGCTGCGTGGCGATCACCACCGGCGCGCCCAGCGGAACGAACTGCGGGTCGACCGCGACCGAGTAGCCCGCGGTCAGCGCGACGTTCAGTGCGCCGAGTGGCCCCGCGTTCGGATCGCCGAGCGGCAGCTCGCGGAAGAACACGAAACTCGGGTTCTGGTTCAGCAGCTCGTTCAGTCGCTGCGGATGGGTGCGCGCCCACGCCTGGATGCCCTGCATCGACGCTTCTTCGAGCGTGAGCTCGCCGCGTTCGACGAGCCAGCGGCCGATCGAGCGGTACGGGTGGCCGTTGACGTCGGCGTAGCCGACGCGAACGACGCTGCCGTCGGGCAGCCGCACGCGCCCGGAACCCTGCACCTGCAGGAAAAATGCCTCGATCGGATCGTCGACCCACAGCAGCTCCGCGCCGGCGAGCCGTGCGCCATTCGCCAGTTCCTCCCGCGACCAGTACGGCACGACGCGTTTGCCGTTGCCGGTGTCGATAAGACGGCCGCGTATGCGTTTGCCGGCAAGCTCCGGATACACGCTCGCCAGATCGACCGTCAGCAGATCGTCGGGCCGCCGATACAGCGGCACCGTGAACCGGGGTGTGCGCGTGCGGCTGCCTTCGAGCAGCGGTTCGTAGTAGCCCGTGATCCGGCCGCGGTCGCTGACATCGAGCACGCGCGACTCGGCGCCTGCGTCCTCGCGCGTCTGCGCCAGGATCCGGTAGGCGTCGAAGTGACGCGCGAGGAAGTTCCTCAGGATCGGCGCGATCGGCTCGACCGCGAGCGCGGCTTCGCAGGGCGTGCGCCAGGCAGCCAGGTACGGCGCTTCGCCGCGCGCAAAAGCGACGCACGAGGCGAGCCATGCGGGCCAAGCCGCGACCAGGTCGGCGTCGGCCACCGGCGGCAGCGCCTCCAGCGGCACCCGCTCGTACCGCGCCTGCACGACGGTCTTGATCTGCGGCACCGGAGCGGCAACCGGGGGCGGCGGCACGGTTCGGCAAGAGGCCAGCACCGCGACTGCGATCGCAACCGCGAGCCACTTATCGAGAGTTACGCAAGCGCGTGACACCGCGACCCCGCAAGTTCGTTTCGCCCGTGCGGCACCGGTTCCGTCACCCCGAGCAACGCGAGGGATCCCGGCGTTGCGCGCAGCGGAGATTCCTCGCCTTGGGCCTGGAATGACTCCCCGTCGTCATCCCGAGCGAACGCGAGGGATCTCGGCGTTGCGAGCGATGGAGATTCCTCGCCTGCGGCTCGGAATGACAATTGGGGGTTGCGGCTCGGAATGACGAAGCCAAGCCGGGGTGAAGCCTTGTCATCCCGAGCAACGCGAGGGATCCCGGCATTGCGAGCGGCGAAGATTCCTCGCCTGCGGCTCGGAATGACTCTCCATCGTCATCCCGAGCGAACGCGAGAGATCCCGGCGTTGCAAGCGGCGCAGATTCCTCGCCTGCGGCTCGGAATGACAATAGGGAGTTGCGGCTCCGAATGACAAGAGCGGCGTGGCGGCTCGTAATGGCGAAGCCAGGCCGGCGTGGAGGCTTGTCATCCCGAGCGAACGCGAGGGATCCTGGCGTTGCAAGCGGCGGAGATTCCTCGCCTGCGGCTCGGAGTGACAAGGGCGGCGTTGCCGTTCGGAGTAACGGAGGGCGACAGATGAGAGCGGCGGGAGGTCTGTCGTGTCGCGACGATCCGTAATGCTCAATAGAATGCCCGCGAGGCGACACGGACGCGACCGACGCAATGTGGCTGATTCTGCTCGAAGCCCTGCTGGCGCTGGCGCTGCTCGTCTTCATCGTGTGGTGGACCATGTTTCACGGGCGCACGCCGCCGGACCGACGCGACTGAGGTCGGGTGCGCGCTGCCGAGCCGAACCGCAACATCGAACGCCTGCTCAGTGCAGCGTTCGCGGCACCGACAGCACGAACTCCGGAATCGGCGCGTCGAAGCGCGTGCCGTCGGCGGCCACGCACTGGTAGCTGCCGCGCATCGTGCCCACCGGTGTGGCGAGCGGGCAGCCGCTGGTGTACTGAAACGCCTCGCCCGGCGCGAGCGTGGGTTGCTCGCCGACGACGCCGAGGCCGCGGACTTCCTGCACCCGGCCTTCGCCGTCGGTGATGATCCAGTGGCGCGAGACGAGCTGCGCGGGCACGTCGCCGGTGTTGCGCACCGTGACGGTGTAGGCGAACAGATACCGGTCGCTCGCGGGATCGGACTGCTCGGCCAAGAAGTGCGGCTGCACGCTCACGCTGAATTCGTATCTCGTGCCCATCGGTAACCTGCATCACGGTCGGTGCCGGCCAACCGCCCTTAGAATCGGGCGGACCTTCGGCGGCTGCGCCTTTCGGGAGGAACGTCGTGGATTTTCGCATCGCTCCGAGCATCCTGTCCGCCGATTTCGCGCGGCTCGGCGAAGAAGTGCGCAACGTCGTGGCCGCCGGCGCAGACTGGATCCACTTCGACGTGATGGACAACCATTACGTCCCCAATCTGACGATCGGGCCGCTGGTCTGCGAGGCGATCCGCCCGCACGTCGAGGTGCCGATCGACGTGCACCTGATGGTCGAGCCGGTCGACGCGCTGGTACCGCTGTTCGCGAAGGCGGGTGCCAACGTGATCACCTTCCATCCGGAGGCGAGCCGCCACGTCGATCGCACGCTCGCGCTGATCCGCGATCAGGGCTGCAAGGCGGGACTCGTGTTCAATCCCGCCACCCCGCTCGACTGGATGGACCACGTGATGGACAAGCTCGACCTCGTGCTGCTGATGAGCGTGAACCCCGGCTTCGGCGGGCAGGCGTTCATCGCCGAGGCGCTGAACAAGCTCGCCCGCGCGCGCACGAAGATCGACGCGTGGACGCAGGCGACCGGCAAATCGATCCTGCTCGAAATCGACGGCGGCGTGAAGGTCGACAACATCCGCGCGATCGCCGAAGCCGGCGCCGACACCTTCGTCGCCGGCAGCGCGATCTTCGGGTCGAAGGACTACAAGGCGACGATCGACGCGATGCGCGGCGAGCTGCGCGAGGCGCTGGCCGGCATAGCCCGCAAGCGCGAAGCCGAACGGCGCGACTTCGGCGGGGCGTGAATGCCGAAGTTCGGGTTTCACCACAGAGACACCGAGAACACCGAAAATACTCGCAGCGCCAGTCGGTGTGCGGACGGCGTTGCAGTGCTTCGTCGCGGATCCACCGCAGTGAAGCGCCGCGGCGCCTGCGCGCGGCGGGCCATCTCGCTGTCCCCCGGTCCGCCTGGGCTGATCGACAGTTACGCAAGCGCGTGACACCGCGAACCCCGCAAGTTCGTTTCGCCAGTGCGGGCACCGGTTCCGTCATCCCAAGCAACGCGAGGGATCCCGGCGTTGCGAGCGGCGAGAATCCTCGCCTTGAACTTGGAATGACTCTCCATCGTCATCCCGAGCGAACGCGAGGGATCTCGGCATTGCGAGCGGTGGAGATTCCTCGCCTTCGGCTCGGAATGACAAGAGCGGCGTTGCGGCTCGGAATGACGAAGCCAGGCCGGGGTGGAGGCTTGTCATCCCGAGCGGACGCGAGGGATCCCGGCGTTGCGAGCGATGGAGATTCCTCGCCTGCGGCTCGGAATGACAATAGGGGGTGCGGCTCGGAATGACAAGAGCGGCATTGCGGCTCGGAATGACAATGGCGGCGTTGCGGCTCGGAATGACGAAGGGCGACGGATGCGAGCGCCAGGCGGTCTGTCGTGTCGCGAAGATTCGTGATGCTCGATAATTTGTACTGCTCGGAGTCTCCGTGTTGAATTCGGCCTCTGATTTGCGCGGCGTGCTGATCGATCTGGACGGCACGCTGATGGACACCGCGCCGGATCTCGCTGCGGCGGCCAACGCGATGCGCGCCGAGTTCGGGCTGCCCGCGTTGCCGGTGGCACGAATCGCGGCCTTCGTCGGCAAGGGCGCGGAAGTGCTCGTGCGTCGGGCGCTTACCGACGACCTCGAGGGCCGGGTCGACGACGAGACCTTCACGCGCGCCCGGGCGGCTTTCTACCGCCACTACCACGCAGTCAACGGCACGCGCGCGGTCGTCTTCGAGCGGGTGCCGCAGGCGCTCGAACTGCTGCACGCCAAGGGGCTCAGGGTCGCGTGCGTGACCAACAAGCCGCGCGAGTTCACGGTGCCGCTGCTCGACCGGCTGGGGCTCGCCTCCGCGTTCGACGCGATCGTCGCCGGCGACGACGTGCGCGAGAAAAAGCCGCACCCTGCGATCGTGCTCGCCGCCTGCGCGCGACTGAACATCGCGCCGGCGCAGGCGCTGATGATCGGCGATTCGGTCAACGACGCGCTTGCCGCGCGCGCGGCGGGCATGCGCGTCGTACTGGTCGAGACCGGCTACAACGAGGGTGAACCGGTCGCGAAGCTCGCCGGCACGCCCGGCGTCGATGCTATATTCGCGACACTTTTCGAAGCCGCGCAGTGGGTCGCGCGGCACACGGAAACGAACGAACCGCGTCGTCCGACGCCATGAGTCACCGCATCGAATGGACTACCGCCCGCACGTGGCAGGCCCGCAATCCGGGCTGGCACGCGCAGGGGGTCTGGTTCTGGCGTCGCTAGCCTGAACCGTCGCCGCACGCGCTGCGGCATTCCATTCGACCAACCCGCGCCGTCGCCCGGTCATGGCAGACGGACGCAACGACAGGTGACGCATGACCGAACTCGAATTCAAGGCCCTCGCCGCACAGGGCTACAACCGGATCCCGCTGATCGCGGAATCGTTCGCCGATCTCGACACGCCGCTGTCGCTGTACCTGAAACTCGCGCGCGCGCAGGGCGCCAGCGCCAACTCGTATCTGCTCGAATCGGTCGTCGGCGGCGAACGCTTCGGCCGCTATTCGTTCATCGGCCTGCCGGCGAAGACCGCGCTGCGAGCGTTCATCGGCGAGCCGGGTCAGCACCGCACCGAGGTGCTCGTCGAAGGCCGAGTCGTGCAGGAAGAGCGAGGCGATCCGCTCGCGTTCGTCGAGCGCTACTTCGCGCAGTTCAAAGTCGCGCTGCGCCCCGGGCTGCCGCGCTTCTGCGGCGGGCTCGCCGGCTACTTCGGCTACGACACGGTGCGGCTGATCGAAAAGAAGCTCGCTCGGCCCAAGCGCGACGACCTCGGCCTGCCCGACATCGAGCTTGTGCTGACCGAAGAGCTCGCGGTCGTCGACAACCTGAGCGGCCGCATCTACCTGATCGTCTACGCCGACCCGAACCGGCCCGAGGCGTACGCGCGCGCGCGGGAGCGCATCCGCGAACTGAAGGCGCGGCTGCACCGGCACATCGAGCCGCCGCACACGCGCGCCAGCGTGCGGCGCGAAGAGTACCGCGAGTTCGCGAAGGCCGATTACCTGAAGGCGGTCGCGCGCGCGAAGGAATACATCGCTGCCGGTGACGTGATGCAGGTGCAGGTCGGCCAGCGCATCACGAAGCCGTTCGCCGACGCACCCTTGAGCCTGTACCGCGCGCTGCGCTCGCTGAACCCGTCGCCGTACATGTACTTCTACGACTTCGGCGACCACCAGATCGTCGGCGCATCGCCCGAGATCCTGGTGCGCAGCGAGGACCGGCAGGGCGAGCGGTTCGTGGCGATCCGCCCGATCGCCGGCACGCGACCGCGCGGCGGCACCCCCGAGCAGGATGCGGCGCTCGCCGAGGAACTTCTCGCGGACCCGAAGGAGCGCGCCGAGCATCTGATGCTGATCGATCTGGCGCGCAACGACATCGGCCGCATCGCGCAGATCGGCACGGTCAAGGTGCCCGAGCAGTACGTGATCGAGCGCTACTCGCACGTGATGCATCTGGTCAGCCATGTCGAGGGAAAACTGAAGCCCGGGCTGACCAACCTCGACGTGCTGCGCGCGACCTTTCCCGCCGGCACGCTGACCGGCGCGCCGAAGGTGCGCGCGATGGAGATCATCGACGAGCTGGAGCCGGTCAAGCGCGGCATCTACGGCGGCGCGGTCGGCTATCTGTCGTTCGCCGGCGACATGGACCTGGCGATCGCGATCCGCACCGGCGTGATCAAGGGCAACGTGCTGTACGCACAGGCCGCCGCAGGCATCGTCGCCGATTCGATCCCCGAGATGGAGTGGCGCGAGACCGAGGCCAAGGCCAGGGCTGTTTTGCGCGCGGCCGAGCAGGTGGAGGACGGGTTCGATGTCGACTTCTGAGCTGATCGATCTGCGCAGCGACACCGTCACGCGGCCGAGCGAAGGCATGCGCCGCGCGATGTACGAAGCCGAGGTCGGCGACGACGTGTTCGGCGACGACCCGACCGTCAACCGTCTGCAGGCGGCGCTCGCCGAACGGCTCGGATTCGAAGCGGGGCTTTTCATGCCGAGCGGCACGCAAAGCAACCTGGTCGCGCTGATGACGCATTGCCAGCGCGGCGACGAATACATCGTCGGCCAGGATGCGCACACCTACAGGTACGAAGGCGGTGGCGCTGCGGTGCTCGGCTCGATCCAGCCGCAGCCGATCGAAAACGCGGCCGACGGTTCGATTCCGCTGGAGAAAATCGCCGCCGCGATCAAGCCCGACGATCCGCACTTCCCGCGAACGCGGCTGCTCGCGCTGGAGAACACGATCGGCGGCAAGGTCGTGCCGTTGGACTACTGCGCGCATGCGACCGCACTTGCGCACGCGCGGGGTCTCGCCACGCATCTGGACGGCGCCCGCTACTTCAACGCCGCGGTCGCGCTGGGCGGCGACGAGCGCCGCGCGGCCGCAGGCTTTGACTCGGTGTCGGTGTGCCTGTCCAAGGGGCTCGGCGCACCGGTCGGTTCGGTGCTGCTCGGCACGCGTGACTTCATCGAACGTGCGAAGCGCCCGCGCAAGATGGCGGGCGGGGCCATGCGGCAGGCGGGCATCCTTGCGGCGGCCGGCCTGTATGCGCTCGAGCACAACGTCGCGCGGCTCGCCGAGGATCACGCCAACGCGCAGCGCCTGGCCGACGGCCTGCGCTCGATCGACGCGCTCGCGGTCGACGGCCCGTACACGAACATGGTGTTCGTCACGGTGCCGGGCGACCGTGTCGCCGCGCTCGGCGCCTTCCTGCGCGAGCGCGGCATCCTGACGCTCGCCCGCTCGCCGACGTTGCGGCTCGTCACGCATCTGGACGTCGACCGCAACGGCATCGACCGCGCGATCCGGGCGTTTGGCGATTTTTTCGTGCGTCGTTGACGCGTGCGGCGAATCAGAGGCGAATCCAGATGCTGCTGATGATCGACAACTACGACTCGTTCACGTACAACCTCGTGCAGTATTTCGGCGAGCTCGGCGAGGACGTGCGGGTGTATCGCAACGACGAGATCACGGTCGACGAGATCGCGGCGCTCGAGCCCGACCGCATCTGCATTTCGCCCGGGCCCTGTTCGCCGAAGGAAGCCGGCATTTCGCTCGACGTGATCCGGTGTTTCGCGGGCCAGGTGCCGATTCTCGGCGTGTGCCTGGGTCACCAGGCGATCGGCGAGGCGTTCGGCGGCAAAGTGGTGCGCGCGAAGGTGCTGATGCACGGCAAGACCGCGCCGGTGGCGCACGTCGATGCCGGCGTGTTCAGGGGGCTGCCCTCGCCGTTCGTCGCGACGCGCTATCACTCGCTCGCGGTCGAGCGCGAGTCGCTGCCCGAGTGCCTGGAGATCACCGCGTGGGCCGACGACAACGAGATCATGGGGCTGCGCCACCGCACGCTCGCGGTCGAAGGCGTGCAGTTCCACCCGGAATCGATCGCCACCGAATACGGCCACGCGCTGCTGAAGAACTTCCTCGAAGGGGGGCTGTGATGAAGCTGCGAATCGCCTTTGCGCTCACGGCCGCGTTCGCGCTGTGCGCCCCGGCCGGTGCGCAGGAGCGCAGCGGCACGCTCGCCGATTGCATGAAGCGGCATCCGGATTTCGAACGGGCTGCGACCTGCATCCGGCTTGCGCAGCGGCAGGCGAGCGACGACATGCTCGAAGCGTTCGAGGCCACACAGCGGCGCATCCGTGCGCTGGACGGCGGCGACGGCGCGCTCGCCGCCGCGCTGACGGAGTCGCAGCGCGACTTCGAGCGCTACGTGCAGGGGCAGTGCACGTTCGTGCACGCGGTCTTCGCGCGCGCCGGCATCGCCGATTGGGCGGCGCTGGCGTGCGAAACCGATCTCCTGTTGCATCGAACCGCCGCGCTGCGCCCCTTTGCCGGCATCGGGAACACGAACCATTGAGAGTTACGAGTGCGCGAGACACCGCAAACCCCGCGTGTTCGTTCCGCCCGTGCGGGAACCGGTTCCGTCATCCCGAGCAACGCGAGGGATCTCGGCGTTGCAAGCGGCGGAGATTCCTCGCCTGCGGCTCGGAATGACGATGGGGGCGTTGCCGCTCGGAACGACA
>CAZIJU010000054.1:18648-24096 GCA_964539745.1 uncultured Burkholderiaceae bacterium
CGTTGCCGCTCGGAACGACAGTGGCGGCTTTGCGCTGCGGAATGACGATGGCGGCATTGCGGCTCGGAAGGGCGAAGCCAGGCCGGGGTGGAACGACGCTGGGCCTGTCATCCCGAGCGGACGCGAGGGATCTGCGCGCTGCAACGCGCCGGGATTCCTCGCCTGCGGCTCGGAATGACGATGGGGGCGTTGCCGCTCGGAACGACAGTGGCGGCTTTGCGCTGCGGAATGACGATGGCGGCGTTGCGGCTCGGAAGGGCGAAGCCAGGCCGGGGTGGAACGACGCGGGGCTTGTCATCCCGAGCGGACGCGAGGGATCTCGGCGTTGCAACGCGCCGGGATTCCTCGCCTGCGGCTCGGAATGACAATGGGCGATGCGGCTGGGAATGACAATGGGCGATGCGGCTCGGAATGACAAGCGGCGACGGATGCGAGCGCCGGGCGGTCGATGGTTTCGCGAAGATTCGTAATGCTGGATAGACGGAGGACTGACCCATGGCCATCACCCCGACCGAAGCGCTGGTGCGCTGTATCGAACATCGCGAGATCTTTCACGACGAGATGCTGTCGCTCTGGCGCAAGCTGATGAGCGGTGAGCTCACGCCGGTGCAGATCGCCGCGGTGCTGATGGGGCTGCGCGTGAAAAAGGAGACGATCGGCGAGATCGCCGCGGCGGCGACGATCATGCGCGAGTTCGCGACCAAGGTCGATGTGCCGGACAAGTCGCACCTGGTGGACCTGTGCGGCACCGGCGGCGACGCCGCGCACACGTTCAACATCTCGACGGCGGCGATGTTCGTCGCCGCCGCGGCCGGCGCGCGCATCGCCAAGCACGGCAACCGCGGCGTCTCGTCCGGCTCGGGCAGCGCCGACGTGCTCGAAGCGCTCGGCGCGAACATCAACCTGTCGCCCGAGAAGGTCGCCACCTGCCTGGCCGAAACCGGGATCGGCTTCATGTTCGCGCCCAATCACCACGCGGCGATGAAGCACGCCGCTCCGGTGCGCAGGGAGCTCGGCGTGCGGACGATCTTCAACATCCTCGGTCCGCTGACCAATCCCGCCGGCGCGCCGCACCAGGTGATGGGCGTGTTCCACCCGGATCTGGTCGGAATCCAGGTGCGCGTGCTGCAGCAGCTTGGCAGCAAGCACGTGATGGTCGTCTACGGCAAGGACGGCATGGACGAGGTGTCGCTCGGCGCCGCGACGATGGTCGGGGAACTGAAGAACGGCGAGGTGCGCGAGTACGAGATCCATCCCGAGGACTTCGGCATGGCGATGATTTCCAACCGCGGACTGAAGGTGGCCAACGCCACGGAAAGCCGCGCGATGGTGCTGGAGGCGCTGGAAAACACGCAGGGCACGCCGCGCGAAATCGTCACGCTGAACGCCGCCGTCGCGCTGTACGCGGCCGACGTGGCCGGCTCGATCGACGACGGCATCCGGATGGCGCGCGAAGCGATCGCCAGCGGCGCCGCGCGCCGCAAGCTCGATCAGTTCGTCGCCACCACGCGCAAGCTCGCCGCATGAGCGACATCCTGCACAGGATCCTCGCCGTCAAACGCGAGGAGATCGCGCGCGCGAAAGCGCGCGAGCCGTACCCGAAGCTGCTCGCGCGCGCCGAGGCGCGGCGCGACCTGCGCGACTTCGAAGGCGCGCTGCGCGCGAAGATCGCCGCCGGTCTGCCCGCGGTGATCGCCGAGGTGAAGAAGGCTTCGCCGTCGAAGGGCGTGCTGCGCGAGGACTTCGATCCTGCGGCGATCGGCGCGAGCTACGCCAGGCACGGCGCGGCGTGCCTGTCGGTGCTGACCGATGTGCGGTTTTTCCAGGGCGCGCCCGAGCACCTCGACGCCGCGCGGCGCGCGAGCGGCCTGCCCGCGCTGCGCAAGGACTTCATCGTCGACGAGTACCAGGTCGCGGAGGCACGGGCGTTGGGGGCAGACGCATGCCTTCTGATCGTCGCGGCACTGGACCTGCACCGGCTGCGCGATCTCGAAGCCGCCGCGCAGTCGCTCGGTATGGCGGTGCTCGCCGAAGTGCACGACGCCGCCGAGCTCGATACGGCACTGAAGCTCGAAACCCCGCTCATCGGCATCAACAACCGCGACCTGCGGACGTTCGAGGTCTCGCTGCGGACGACGATCGACCTGCTGCCTGCCGTCGGCACCGGACGGCTCGTCGTCACCGAAAGCGGCATCCTGCACGCCGCCGACGTGGCGACGATGCGCGCCGCCGGCGTGCACGCCTTCCTGGTCGGCGAAGCCTTCATGCGCGCGCCGGATCCGGGCGTCGAGCTGGCGCGGTTGTTCGGGTGAGGATGGGCCCAGCTTGTCTTCGGCGCACCTACCGCCGTCCGTGCCCCGGCAGCAGACTCGCCGCGGCGAACGTGACGAGCGCGATGCCGGCCATCGCAAGCAGCAGGAAGTCGAAGCCGGAGGCCTTGACGACCGGGCCGAGCAGATAGACCGCGAGCGAGCTGATGCCGAACGAGATCGCCAGCCGCGCGCCGGCCACGCGCGAGCGGATGCGGTCGTCGACGTAGCGCACGATCATCGCGTCGATGAACGGGATCGCGCCGAACACCGCCGCCATGAACAGCGTGGCGAGCGCGAAGAAGAGCCATCCGTGCGCGTGCGCCGCCGCGCTCATCAGCACGATCTGCAGCGCGATGATCGCGAGCAGCAGCCGCTTCATCGGCACGCGGTCGATCAGATGGCCGACGACCAACTGCGCAGCCGAGGCGATCGCGTAAACGAGCGCGAGCAGCACGCCGAGCGCGAACGGATCGGCCGCGATCGCCGCCATCCGTTCGCGCAGCAGCTCGGCGTTGCCGTTGGTCGTGAAGTTGAAGATCAGCGAGCCGGTCGTCGCGGTGACCGTGATGACGGCGAACACACGCGCCAGCACGCCGGGTGCGACCGCGGCCTGCGACGGCTTGCGCTGCGTCGGCGGCAGTTCCTCGCGCGGCGCCAGCCGCGCAAAGAGCACGCCGCAGCCGATCGACAACAGCGCCGGCACGACGAAGGCCATGCGCCAGCCGAAGTACTTGACCAGCGCGCCGGTGGTGAGCGCTGCGAGCGCGATGCCGAGGTTGCCCGCCAGCCCGTTGATCCCGATCGTCCGCCCGGGTCGCGCGCTGTCGCGTACCAGCATCGGGATGCCGACCGGGTGATAGATCGAGGAGAACACGCCCATCACCGTCAGCGCGATCGCGATCTGCCACGGCCCCGTCGCAGCGGCGACCAGCAGCAGCGAGGCGCCGAGCCCGAAGAAGAACGCCAGCATCATCGGCCGCCGTCCCCACGAATCGCCGAGCTTGCCCGCGGGCAGCGATCCGATGCCGAAGGCGAAGAACGCACCGGTCGCGTACGGCATCAGGTCTTCCCAGCGCGCGAAGCCGAAGTCGGCCGCGATCGTGCTGACCGCGGTCGCGAAGATCAGCAGCACCCAGTGATCGATCGCGTGCGCGACGTTCAGCAGCAGCGACCACGCCGCGCGGCGCGCCTCGGTCGATGCGGCGGCAGTCGAAGGCGTGGTGACGCTCACGTTCGTGCGCAGGCGGCGGAATGGGCGGCAGTGTAGATGAGCGGGCTCGTCGGCTGCTAGGCTGCGCAGCCGACACGTCTGCCGAAAATCACGGACGCGCAGTTGTAGCAGCGTGTCGCCCCTTGCGAGCGAGGGCCCAGCCAACCGTTCATGCGCGAAGCCGACCAGTCCGCCAGCACACCGTCTCGGCGAAAGCGACCGCGGAACCGGGCCCCGATCTGGCGAGCGCGGACCAATCCGACCAGCCTGTCGTCCCTGCGCAAGCGGGGACCCAGCGACTTTCGATCGCCTGCGCAGGGTCCATGCCCACCACGCTACACCTTCCGCTGAGCGACCACGTCGACGCGCTCGCCGCCGACTGGCGGGCGCTCGTACAGGGTTTCCTCGCCTCGGACGAAGGACAGGCGTTGCAAAGCTTCCTCGCGGCGCGCGTGGCGGCCGGCGCGACGATCTATCCGCCGCGCCCGCTGCGCGCGCTGGAACTCACGCCGTTCGACGAGGTGCGCGTCGTGATCCTCGGACAGGACCCGTATCACCGCCCGGGCCAGGCGCACGGGCTCGCGTTCTCCGTGCCCGACGGCGTGCGCCCGCCGCCGAGCCTGCGCAACATCTTCCTCGAACTGAAGAGCGACCTCGGCTGTCCGATCCCCTCCAGCGGCAATCTGGAGCGCTGGGCGCGTCAGGGCGTGCTGCTGCTCAACGCGGTGTTCACCGTCGAGGAAGGCAGACCCGGCGCGCACGCCAGCCGCGGATGGGAGCGGCTGAGCGACGCGGTGATCGAGCGGCTCGCGCGCGATGCGCGGCCGAAAGTGTTCCTGCTCTGGGGCGCGTTCGCGCAGGCGCAGCGCGCACGCATCGAGGCAACCGGATCGCGGCATCTCGTGCTCACCGCCAATCATCCCTCGCCGCTCGCCGCGCGCCGGCCGCCGTCGCCTTTCCTCGGCTGCCGGCATTTTTCGAAGGCGAACGAGTTCCTTGATCGGCATGGGCGCGGTGGGATCGACTGGTGCGGCGGCGCGACCGCTTGACCGGCACGCGTCCGGCAACCGGAATCGCCGGCCGCGCAGTGCGCCCGTTCGGCGCGGCGGCCGGGACGGCGTACGGACTGTGGGCGCGCCCGCACCGGATTCGTATGCTGTAGCCGATCTCGTGCGTGGCGCGCGCGTCGAGTGGCCGGCGCGGCAGCCGACGCCGAGTGGCGGGTTTAGCGGTTTCCGTTGGTATCCGGGGAAGCCCCTGCGCCCGCGCCGAAAACGAGGCGCGGCGCGGTTCCCCGCGGGTCAAGTGAACCAGGTTGACCGCTACCGAGCCAGGTTATGCGGTAGCGGTGAAATTACGTTATGCAGCGATCGGAAGCACCACGGCATTCGCGAAACGGCGGCCTTGATATCCTGCGCGCATGAAGGTCAGCGAGGTACTCCGCTTGCTCCAAGATGACGGCTGGTTCCTTGTTGCGACGCGTGGCAGTCACCGGCAGTACAAGCATCCGTCCAAGTCGGGTCGCGTCACAGTCCCGGGTAAACCGAGCGATGATCTTGCGCCCGGCACGCTCAATAGCATTTTCAAGCAGGCCGGGTTGAAGAAGTGAGGTTCGTATGCGCTATGCCATCGTGATCGAGAAAGCTGGTTCGAACTACTCCGCCTACGTGCCGGATCTGCCGGGCTGCGTTGCCACAGGGGCAACAATCGAGGAAGTCGAAGCGCAGATTCGCGACGCCATTTCCTTCCATTTGGAGGGTCTCCGTGAAGATGGCTTGCCTGTTCCCGCGCCCGTAAGCCGCGTCGAGTATGTAGACATCGCTGCATAACATTTCGGTGAACGCGGACGTCCGCGAGCGCGTCTCCGTTCAGCGCCGTGCCAATCAACAACGGCGGTGTAGTAGCGAGCACCTCTCCACTCGCGGC
>CAZIJU010000055.1:0-23699 GCA_964539745.1 uncultured Burkholderiaceae bacterium
CCGATAGACAAGCGCGCCACTCCGGTCAAGAGCGCCGCGTAGTTACCGGTTACGCCCGTGCTGCCCAAGACCGCCGCTATGACGAAGGAAACCAGCCTATGCATAGACGTTCTCCACCCGCCCGTCTTTGTGGACCCTCCAGGCCTGGATCGCGTTGTAGTGGTTGAAGGCGTGGGCCGCGTAACGCGCCTTCCACGCCGCTCGCGTGGGCTGGACGCGGCCCTGCTCATCGTGCGCGCGGCTCATCAGCGTGGCTGGGCGACCGTCCCATCGCCACGGCAGAGAAAAGCGGGTGAAGGCCTTGGGCAAGACAGGGCCCTCCAGACGGGCGTCGGCCCAGCCCCTGCCGCCGTCGACCGACACCTCCACCCGAGTGATGCGTCCGCGACCGGACCACG
Source organism: uncultured Burkholderiaceae bacterium (assembly GCA_964539745.1). Taxonomy (GTDB): domain Bacteria; phylum Pseudomonadota; class Gammaproteobacteria; order Burkholderiales; family Burkholderiaceae_F; genus DSNY01. The sequence continues at coordinate 399 of CAZIJU010000055.1, forward strand.
CAAGCCCCGAAATCTCCTGGTAGCCAAACGGCTCTTTGAGCCGGTGGCGCCCGCTCGGATGGGTGATGAGCGACTTCACCTCCATCGTGAAGCTGAAGCGCTCGATGCGTCCGTCGGCCAGCACCTCGGTGTATAGGCCTGCCTCGTCCTTGGTGTGGGCCGGCTGGTCGCTCAGCTCGATGCGATGCACCCATTTCACGTTGACATTGCCCTCCCAGCCGGGCACGAACAGGCGCATCGGATAGCCTTGCGAGGGGCGCAGGCGTTCACCGTTCTGGTACAGGGCGATGAAGGCGTCGTCCATCAGTTTGGTCACCGGCAAGCTTCGCTGGTGGGTGCCGCCGTCGGCCCCTTCGACGATGGCCCACTGCGCTGCAGGCTTGACGCCGGCCTCGCGCAGCAGCACCGACAGCGGCACCCCGGTCCATTCCGAGCACGACACCTGGCCGCTCAGTTCCTGGGCGCTGAGGTCCTTGGCGAAGGGGGACAGCGCATTGGCAGCGGTATTGCCCGAGCACTCCAGGAAGTAGATGCGCGAGACCATCGGGTATCGCTCCAGGCGCTCCAGATCGAATCGCAAAGCCCGCTCCACCAGACCGTGAATCACCAACTGATGCCGCTGGGGGGCGATGGCGGGGATGCCGTTGTGATGCACAGCGAAGTGCAATCCGCTGGGGGTCAGGATTCCGCGCAAACGCTCCAGCGGGGTGTGCCAGATCGCAAAGCCCGGCGCATCGGGTGACAGGTGTCGCACGACCCCGGCTTCGAGTTCGGAGGGCAAGCCGTAGGGCGCATCGGCACCCCCAGGCTGCCGGGTCCACGGCGGACCGGCCTCGGGCGCGGACGCCGATCCGGCAAGAGGCCAGCCCATCAGCAGCGAACCGCCCGCAGCCAGGATGTGCCGCCGACCCCGTCTCCCATCGACGGCACCGCGGGCGGCGGCGTGTTGTTGGGATGTATCGTCAGCCACGGCCCACTCCTTCGAAATCGCAACTCCACATGTATGTATGCGCACTAATACACATGTTGGATAGCACACCATCTCGCGCAGGGAGCCCTCAGGAGCCCGTTGCCTCGGTGCCGCCGGGACAGCATAAGGGCGCCACGGCCGCCATCTGACGCCACAGACTTTCGAACTTCGCCAGCACCGCCGGCCCATCCACCTCGTACAGGCGATGCCTGCCGGCGCGCTCCATCCGCAACAGCCCGGCCTCGAGCAAGTGCTGCAGATGCCGCGAAACGACCGAGCGCTCCTGCGGCAAGCCCTCGGCGATCTGGTTCACGTCGGCACGCCCCAGCAACATCAGGCGACGCAACACCGCCACCCGGGCTGGCTCCTGCAGGGCCTTGAACAGCGGGTCATCGAACATCGCCACTGCGCGGTCGATGGCCTCCTCGCGTGTAATGGGCCGGATGGGTGGGATCTGTACTGTCATAAGCCCATTGTATGCATGTGTGCGCACATGTCAACATTAACATGAAAGGCCCGTGCCCCAGATCCTCACTGCCCATCGCCCGCGTAATTCTCTTCATCTCTCGTCGTTCGGGGCTGACCAGCGCAATGGTTGTCGTCGCTCAGGCGATGCTTCGATCCAACCGCTCGCTTCGTCTGCGGGTAAATCTTTGATTTATATGGGCGCGCGTTGCGGCCTTTGCGGACTTCGGGCGCCTTGCACAGAGCGAGGCCGGAGAGAAAAACGGCCGGGAGAGAGCGGAATGCGGCGCCGGAGGGGGCTATGGGCGAAACGCCGAAGTCCGCAGGCGTTCGCAGTAACCCGCAAGAGTACGCGGGAAGCGGCGCGATCGGGCGAGAAAAAAGGCCAACAGCGAGCCGTTGGCCTTTCGGTATTGGTGGAGGCGGCGGGAATCGAACCCGCGTCCACGAGAGTTCCACAGACAGTTCTACATGCGTAGCCGGTCTATTTGGGTCTCGCCGTGCGCTTAGCCGATCGGCAGGCCGACGCACGGCCAGTCGCTGGGTCTCGATGTCCGGCGTCGCGACACCGCCGGCATCCAGCCTCTGTGAATGTCGCTGCCGTCGGTTGCCCGACCTAGCCCAGGGGCCGGCTAGTGCAGCGTCTCGCCGGGTTTAGGCGGCGAGAGCGAAACGCTCGTCGTTGGCGTTTGTAGGTTTCCAGATGGATTTACGAGGTCTCTGGCCCTCGGCATGCCCTGCGCTGCTTCGCGCCCCGTGTCGAAACCAGGTCGCCCCCAACAGCCAGTCTAGCGCGCTAGTTCGGGCCGCGGCGGCCGATTTCAAGGGCGCGAGTCAGCCCACCAGGCCCGGCAGTTCGAGCAGGCCGCGCGGCTGCTCGATCACGTAGTCGCCTCCCCAGCTCGATCCGTCGGAACCGTCGGCCATGTAGCCGTAGCCGGCGACGACGGTGACGAGGCCCGCCGCCCGGCCGGCCTGGACGTCGCGCAGATCGTCGCCGACATAGACCGCGCGCACCGCCTGCGCATCGCACACGTTCAGCGCGTGCAGCAGCGGCGCGGGGTGTGGTTTCGCGTACGCGGTCGTGTCGCCGCTGACGACGCAGGCTGCGCGTCCGGCGAGCCCGAGCGCGGCGACCAGCGGATCGGTGAAGCGCGCGATCTTGTTGGTCACGATGCCCCAGCGGCACCCACGCCGTTCGAGCGCATCGAGCGTCTCGTCCATGCCGGGGAACAGCCGCGACCGCACGCACAGCGCCTCGCCGTAGTAGCGCAAGAACCGCTCGCGCAGCGGATCGTACTCGGGCTCGCCCGGCGCCAGCCCGAACGCGCGGCCGATCATTCCGCGCGCGCCGTGGCTGGCGAACGGCCGCAGCGCGTCGAGCGGCAATTCGTCGAGCCCGCGCTCGAGGCGCAGACGGTTGACCGCCGCCGCGAGATCGGGCGCGGTGTCCACGAGCGTGCCGTCCAGATCGAACAGCACCACCTCGATCGGCGCAGTGCGCAGACTCATGCGGGTTTGCGGCAGGCTGCGAGGTAATTGACGTCGGTGTCGCGGCCGAGCGTGAATTTCTTCGTCAGCGGGTTGTAGGTCATGCCCAGCACTTCGACGAGGTCGAGTCCGGCCTCGCGCACGGCGGCCGCCAGTTCGCTCGGGCGAATGAACCTCGCGTATTCGTGGGTTCCGCGCGGCAGCAGCCGCAGCACGTATTCGGCGCCGATGATCGCGAGCAGGAACGACTTCGGATTGCGGTTGATCGTCGAGAAGAACACCCAGCCGCCCGGGCGCGTGAGCGCGGCGCACGCGCGCACGCTGCTCGCCGGATCCGGAACGTGTTCGAGCATCTCCATGCAGGTGACGACGTCGAAGGACTCCGGCTGCTCGAGCGCAAGCGCTTCGGCGGAGATCTCGCGGTACTCGACGGACGCACCGCTTTCGAGCGCGTGCAGCTCCGCAACTTTCAGCGGCTTGCTCGACAGGTCGATGCCGGTGACGCGCGCGCCGCGGCCGGCCATGCCTTCGGCTAGGATGCCGCCGCCACAGCCGACGTCGAGCACGCGCTTGCCGGCGAGCCGCGCGTGCCGATCGATCCAGTCGAGCCGCAGCGGATTCAGCGCGTGCAGCGGCCCCATCGCGCCGCCGGGGTCCCACCAGCGGTGCGCGATGTCGGCGAACTTGCGCAGTTCGGCGGGATCGACGTTGGGATTCATGGCAGCGATGAAGCGCGGGCGGGCAACGCACCCAGCCTGCGGCGCAGCCGCGAGTGTAGCGGCCGCACGCGCGCCCGCGCCGGGCGCCGGAGGAGAAAACAAAAGCCCCGCCGCGGCGGGGCTCCAGCGTCACGGCGGCGCGCCGGTCAGCGCTGGACCGTGCGCGTGCCGACGACCTCGATTTCGACGCGTCGATTCTGCTGGCGGCCCTGAGCGGTTCTGTTGTCCGCGACGGGTTGCGCAGCACCCTTGCCTTCGGTGTAGATGCGGTTCGGCTCGATTCCCTTGCTGACGAGGTACTGCTTCACCGCATCGGCACGGCGCAGCGACAGGCGCTGGTTCAGCGCGGCGGCTCCGGTGCTGTCGGTGTGGCCGACGATCACGATCACTTCGAGCTTCACGTCCTTGAGCTTGGCGACCAGTTCGTCGAGTCGGGCGCGCGCGGTCGGCTTCAGCTCCGCGCGGCCCGTGTCGAACAGTGCGTCGCCGGCGAGCGTGACCTTCTCCGTGACCGGCTTCGGCGGCGCCGGCGGCGGAGGCGGTGGCGGCGGGGCCGGTGGCGCCGCCGGTGGCGGCGGAGGCGGCGGCGGGGGTGGCGGCGGCGGAGGCGGCGGTGGCGGCGGCGGCGGAAGCAGCGACGGATCGCACTCCTTCAGCGCGAGATCCTTGTTGAAGTAGCCCGTGCGCCAGCACAGGCCGAAAGGATCGACCACGACGTTGCCGTTCGGGCTCAGCACGTAGCCGCTGTTCTTCGGGTCGCCTTTGATGTCCGTGCCTTGCGCAAGTGCGCTGCCTGAGGCAGCCAGCATGGCGGACGCGAACAGGTAACCCAACTTCGTCGACTTGTTCATGATTCTCCTCGCCGGTCTACGCAGAGACCTGCTGGCTCTGCACAGCCGAAATATACCGCGCGCCGCTTGCGGGATCGACGACGCAGCGGCACGGTCACGGAGCCTGCGGATGCAGGACGCGTTCCGATGCGCGCAGCGCCAATGCGTCCGAAGCCGGAAAGAAAAAGCCCCGCCGAAGCGGGGCTCGCTCGTGCGGCAGCCAGGCGATCAGCGTTTGATCGTGCGCGTGCCGACGACCTCGATTTCGACGCGCCGGTTCTTCGCGCGGCCTTCGGGCGTGCGATTGTCGGCGATCGGCTGGCTCGGGCCTTTGCCCTCTGTGTAGATGCGGTTCGGTTCGATGCCTTTGCTGACCAGGTACTTCTTCACCGCTTCGGCACGCTGCAGCGACAGGCGCTGGTTGGCGGCCGCCGAGCCGACGTTGTCGGTGTGGCCGACGACGATGATCACCTCGAGGTTCACGCCTTTCAGCTTCGACACCAGATCGTCGAGCCGCGCTTGCGCTTCCTTGTCGTTCACCGCGTTGGCCGTGGCGAACCGCACGTCAGCCGCGAAGGTGACCTTCTCGCTGACCGGCTTCGGCGGCGCCGGCGGCGGAGGCGGTGGCGGCGGGGCCGGTGGCGCCGCCGGTGGCGGCGGAGGCGGCGGCGGGGGTGGCGGCGGCGGAGGCGGCGGTGGCGGCGGCGGCGGAAGCAGCGACGGATCGCACTCCTTCAGCGCGAGATCCTTGTTGAAGTAGCCCGTGCGCCAGCACAGGCCGAAAGGATCGACCACGACGTTGCCGTTCGGGCTCAGCACGTAGCCACTATTTCTCGGGTCACCTTTGATGTCCGTGCCCTGCGCCAGTGCGCTACCGGAGGCAGCGACCATCGCAGTCGCGAACAGGCAACCCAGCTTCGCGGATTTGTTCATAGTTCTCCTCACTCTTGTTCGCAGTGCCCTGCGCAGGACGGTGTGTCCGCCCGCAACTATACCGCAGCACTGCGCGCGTTTCTTCCGCGCGGCGCGAGGCTACGCGCGACGTTCCGCGGGCGGGCGCAACAGCGCCTGCGCCTTGTGCCGCCAGGCTGCCGCGGCTGCGAGCACGTCGCGCTGCACGCCGGCCGCGTCATGCACGAGCTGTCGCTTCTCGACAACAGGACGGCCGGCGACCCAAACGTCGCTGACGTGCTCCCGCCCGCAGGCGTACAGCAGGTGCGACAGCGGGTCGTAGCACGGCTGCGTTTCGATCTCGCTCAGCGCGAAGGCGACGAGATCCGCTTCCTTGCCGGCTTCGATCGAGCCGATGCGATCGCCGAGCCCGAGCGCGCGCGCCGCGCCGAGCGTGGCGCACTCGAGCGCCTGCGCGGCCGGCAGCACGGCGGCGTCGTTGGCGACGACCTTCGCCAGCAGTGCGCCGAGCCGCATCTCGTCGAGCAGGTCCAGACGGTTGTTGCTCGCCGCGCCGTCGGTGCCGAAGGCGACGTTGACGCCGGCGGCGAGTAGCGCGCCGAGGCGCGCGGCACCGCTGGCGAGCTTCAGATTCGACGCCGGGCAGTGCGCGACGGTCGCGCCGCGGCTGGCGAGCAGCGCGATCTCGGCGTCTTCGAGATGCACCGCGTGCACGGCGATCAGCCGCTCGCCGACGAGGCCGAGCCGGTCCAGCCGTGCGAGCGGCCGCACGCCGTGCCGCTGCAGCGACTCCTCGACTTCGGCCGCGGTTTCGTGCACGTGCGTGTGGATCGGCAGGTCGAGCTCTTCGGCGAGCATCGCGATGCGCTCGAGCGTGGCGTCGGCGACCGTGTACGGCGCGTGCGGCGCGAGCGTGAAGCTGGCGAGCGGATCGCCGCGGAACGCGTCGCGCGTGGCGAGCCCTTTGCGCAGGTAGTCCTCGGCGTCGGACGCGTACGCGGTCGGAAACTCGATCGCGATGATGCCGACCACCGCGCGCATGCCGACCTCCCGCAGCGCGCGCAGCGCGGCCTCCGGATAGAAGTACATGTCCGAACAGCAGGTCACGCCCGCGCGCAGCATCTCGATCGCGGCCAGCCGCGTGCCGTCGTAGACGAACTGTTCCGAGGCGAGCGCCGCTTCGAGCGGCCAGATGCGTTGCTTCAGCCAGCGCGCGAGCGGCAGGTCGTCGCCCACACCGCGCAGCAGCGTCATCGCCGCGTGCGTGTGCGCGTTGATGAGGCCGGGCGTGACGACGTGCTCGGCGAGCTGCACCCGGTTGCGCGCGGCGTAGCGTTCGCGCGCCGCGGCGATCGGTGCGACGGCGGCGATGCGTCCGGCGTCGATCGCGATCGCGTGATCTTCCAGGACGGCGCCGGCGGGGCGGACGGGGACGATCCAGCGGCATTCGAGCAGCGTGTCGACGGTCTGCATGGGCGGTGGCGTGGGGGGTACGCCGCCGGCACGGCGGCGGCGCAATGGTGCCACGACCGCGGATCGAATCAGGGCCGACGCGGTCGCACTGATAAACTTTTAATCTTTGCCGTGCCGGCCTGACTCGCCGGCTTCCGCACCCGACGCGCCCAGGCGCCGGACGCCACTGCAGATGGACCCATTCGCCAAGGAAACTGTGCCGGTCTCGCTCGAAGAGGAGATGCGGCGTTCGTATCTCGATTACGCGATGAGCGTGATCGTCGGCCGCGCGCTGCCCGACGTGCGCGACGGTCTGAAGCCCGTGCACCGGCGCGTGCTGTACGCGATGCACGAGCTGTCCAACGACTGGAATCGCCCGTACAAAAAGTCGGCGCGCATCGTCGGCGACGTGATCGGCAAGTACCACCCGCACGGCGACACGGCCGTTTACGACACGATCGTTCGCATGGCGCAGGACTTCTCGCTGCGCTACACGCTGGTCGACGGGCAGGGCAACTTCGGTTCGGTCGACGGCGACAACGCCGCGGCGATGCGCTACACCGAGATCCGGCTCGCGAAGATCGCGCACGAGCTGCTCGCCGACATCGACAAGGAAACGGTCGATTTCGGGCCGAACTACGACGGCTCGGAAAAAGAGCCGCTGATCCTGCCGGCGAAGCTGCCGAACCTGCTGGTCAACGGAGCGTCGGGCATCGCCGTCGGCATGGCGACCAACATTCCGCCGCATCATCTGGGCGAAGTCGTCGACGGCTGCCTGCTCGTATTGCGCAATCCCGACGCGACGATCGACGAACTGATCGAGCTGATCCCGGCGCCGGACTTTCCGACCGCCGGGATCATCTACGGACTGGAAGGCGTGCGCGAGGGCTACCGCACCGGCCGCGGCCGAGTGGTGATCCGCGCGAAGACGCACTTCGAGGAGATCGACCGCGGCACGCGCACGGCGATCATCGTCGACGAGCTGCCGTACCAGGTGAACAAGCGCGTGCTGCTGGAGCGCATCGCCGAACTGGTCAACGAAAAGAAGATCGAGGGCATCTCCGACATCCGCGACGAATCGGACAAGTCGGGAATGCGGGTCGTGATTGAACTCAAGCGCGGCGAAGTGCCCGACGTCGTGCTGAACAACCTGTACAAGCAGACGCAGCTGCAGGACAGCTTCGGCATCAACATGGTCGCGCTCGTCGACGGCCAGCCGCGCCTGCTGAACCTGAAGCAGATGATCGAGGCGTTCCTCGCGCACCGGCGCGAGGTCGTCACCCGCCGCACGAACTTCGAGCTGCGCGAGGCGCGCGAGCGCGGCCACGTGCTCGAAGGGCTGGCCGTGGCGCTGGCCAACATCGACGAGTTCATCGCGATCATCAAGGCGGCGCCCACACCGCCGGTGGCGAAGACCGAGCTGACGAACCGCGCGTGGGACTCGTCGCTGGTGCGCGAGATGCTGACGCGCGCAGGCGCCGACATGAACGCGTACCGGCCCGAAGGGCTCGACGCGCGGCTCGGGCTGCAGCCCGACGGTCTGTACCGCCTGTCCGACGAGCAGGCCGACCAGATCCTGCAGATGCGGCTGCAACGGCTGACGGGCCTGGAGCAGGACAAGATCGTCAACGAGTACCGCGACGTGATGGATCGCATCGGCGATCTGCTCGACATCCTCGCGCGTCCCGAGCGGATCACGCAGATCATTGCCGACGAGCTCGCCGCGCTGAAGAAGGAGTTCGTCGTCGACGCGAAGGACCGCCGCCGCTCCGAGATCGTGCGCACGACGCAGGACCTCGTGACCGAGGATCTGATCGCGCCCGAGGACATGGTCGTCACGCTGTCGCACGCCGGGTATATCAAGAGCCAGCCGCTCGCCGATTACCGGGCGCAGCGGCGCGGCGGCCGCGGCAAGCAGGCGGCGGCGACAAAGGAAGACGACTGGATCGAGCAGCTTTTCATCGCCAACACGCACGACACGATCCTGTGCTTTTCCAACCGCGGGCGGCTGTACTGGCTGAAGGTGTGGGAAGTGCCGCAGGGCTCGAGGTCCTCGCGCGGCAAGCCGATCGTCAACATGTTCCCGCTCGCCGAGGACGAGAAGATCACCGTCGCGCTGCCGATCAAGCAGTTCGACGCGCTGCACTACGTTTTCATGGCGACCGCGAAGGGAACGGTCAAGAAGACCGCGCTGACCGAGTTCGCCAATCCGCGCAGGGCCGGCATCATCGCGGTCGATCTGGAGCCGGGCGACTATCTGATCGGCGCGGCGATCACCGACGGGGCGCACGACGTGATGCTGTTCTCCGACGCCGGCAAGGCGGTGCGCTTCGATGAAAACGACGTGCGGCCGATGGGCCGGCAGGCGCGCGGCGTGCGCGGCATGCAGCTCGAAGACGGCCAAAGCGTGATCGCGATGGTCGTCGCCGAGGACGAAAACCAGAGCGTGCTGACGGCGACCGAGAACGGCTACGGCAAGCGCACGCCGATCACCGAGTACACGCGCCACGGCCGCGGCACGAAGGGCATGATCGCGATCGCCACCACCGAGCGCAACGGCAAGGTCGTCGCCGCCACGCTGGTGCGCCCCGAAGACGAGATCATGCTGATCACCACCGGCGGCGTACTGATCCGCACGCGCGTGGCGGAGATCCGCGAGATGGGACGCGCCACGCAAGGCGTGACGCTGATCGCGCTGGACGAAGGCACGAAGCTCTCCGGTCTGCAGCGCGTCGTCGAAAGCGACGCCGAGAACGGGCATGGCGGCAACGGCGAGGCGCCGGGTGCGGACCCGGCGCCGCACGACCGCGGGCGTTGATCCGACCGCTGCCGACCGCCGCCGGGGGAACGCCGAAGCGCACGCCATGGACGAACAGCTCAAGCCGCTGCGCGACGCGATCGACGCCGTCGACCGCAAGCTCGTCGAGCTGCTGAACGAGCGCGCGCGGCTCGCGCAGCAGGTCGGCCGCGTCAAGCAGACCGCAAACGCGCCGGTGTACCGGCCCGAGCGCGAGGCCGAGGTGCTGCGCAAGGTTGCGTCGCTGAACGGCGGGCCGCTGACCGATGCGGCGCTGACCGGTATCTACCGCGAGGTGATCTCCGCGTGCCGCGCGATCGAGCGGCCGCTGCACGTCGCCTACCTTGGCCCGGCAGGCACCTTTTCCGAGCTGGCGATGATCCGCCAGTTCGGCTCGGGCGTGCACGGCGAACCCTGCGTTTCGATCGACGAGGTGTTCCGCTCGGCCGAGGCGGGCAGCGCGGATTTCGCGATCGTTCCGGTCGAGAACTCGACCGAAGGGGCGGTGAGCCGCTCGCTCGACCTGCTGCTCATCACGCCGCTGAAGATCCTCGCCGAGGTGTCGGTGCCGGTGCGCCATCACCTGCTGACCGCGAGCGGCACGCTCGAGGGCATCAAGCGCGTCGTCAGCCACCCGCAGACTTTCGGCCAGTGCGCGGGCTGGCTCAATCTGCACGTGCCGACGCTGGAGCGCGTTTCGGTGGCGAGCAACGCCGAGGCGGCACGGCTGGCGGCGAACGATCCGGCGACCGCGGCGATCGCCGGGGAAAACGCCGCCACGCTGTACGGCCTGCAGATCGCCGCGAGCCACATCCAGGACGATCCGCAGAACCGCACGCGCTTCGTCGTGCTCGGCCGGCAGGAGACGCAGCCCACCGGCCGCGACAAGACCTCGCTGATCCTGTCGGTGCCGAACCGGGCCGGCGCCGTCTACCACATGCTGACCCCGCTCGCGCAGCACGGCGTTTCGATGACGCGCTTCGAGTCGCGTCCGGCCAAGCTCGGCGCCTGGGAGTACTACTTCTACGTCGATATCGAAGGCCACGAGCGCGATCCGAAAGTGGCCGCGGCGCTGGCCGCGCTGCGCGAGGTCTGCGCCTACTACAAGAGCCTCGGCTCGTATCCGATGGAGGCGTAGGGAAGGATCGAGGATTGAGGACTCGGAATTCAGCCGGTGAGCGCCTTTCGGGCGGTTGATCCGCGGTCGCGACACCGGCTGCACTGAAAGACAGGAGCCATGGTAGCAGTTCCCTCTGCAAACGCAACTGCAGTTGCAGCGCTCGATTATGTGCGGGCGATCGCGCCTTACCAGGCGGGCAAGCCGATCGAAGAACTCGCGCGCGAATTCGGTTTCGACGCGCGCGACATCGTCAAGCTCGCGTCCAATGAAAACCCGCTCGGCATGCCGGAATCGGCAAGACGCGCGATCGTCGCCGCGATGGGCGAGTTGGGTCGCTATCCGGACTCCAACGGCTTCGCGCTGAAAGCGTCGCTGTCGGCGAAGCTCGGCGTGCCGGCCGACTGGATCACGCTCGGCAACGGCAGCAACGACATCCTCGAACTGGCCGCCGCGGCGATGCTCGCGCCCGGCAGAAGCTGCGTCTACGCGCAGTATTCGTTCGCCGTGTATCCGCTCGCGACGCAGGCGCGCGGCGCGCGCGCGATCGTCGTTCCGGCGCGCGGCTACGGCCACGACCTGGACGCGATGCTCGCGGCGATCGCGCCCGACACGCGGTTGATGTATGTCGCCAACCCGAACAACCCGACCGGCACCTTTGTCGAACCGGAGCGCGTCGCCGCGTTTCTCGCACGCGTGCCCAGCCAGGTCGTCGTCGTGCTCGACGAGGCGTACAACGAATACCTGCCGCCGGCGCTGCGCTTCGACAGTACGCAGTGGGTGCGCAAGCTTCCGAACCTGCTCGTTTCGCGGACGTTCTCCAAGGCGTACGGGCTCGCGGGCCTGCGCGTCGGCTACGGCATCGCGCAGCCCGAGCTGACGGACCTGCTGAACCGCGTGCGGCAGCCGTTCAACGTGAACAGCGCCGCGCAGGCGGCGGCGGTCGCGGCGCTGGATGACGCGGAATTTCTCGCGCGCAGCTACGAAGTGAACCGGCAAGGCATGGCCGAGCTGACCGCGGCCTTCGGCAAGCTCGGGCTCGAGTACGTGCCGAGCTACGGTAACTTCGTGCTGGTCAAGGTCGGTCCGGCGGCGAAGGTCTATCAGGAGCTGCTCAAGCGCGGCGTGATCGTGCGCCCGGTCGCCAATTACGCGCTGCCCGAGTGGCTGCGCGTGACGGTCGGTCTGCCCGAGGAAAACGCGAAGTTCCTGCGCGCGCTGCCCGAGGCGCTCGCCGCGGCGCGCGAATGAAGCTGGCGCTGATCGGTGTGGGCATGATCGGCGGCTCGGTGGCGGCCGCACTGAAGCGCGCCGGTGCGATCGAGCACGCGGTCGGCTTCGACGCCGACCCGAAGGCGGCGCGGCGCGGCGTCGAACTCGGCGTGCTCGACGCGGCGGCAGCGTCGGTCGAGGAAGCGGTGCGCGAAGCCGATCTCGTCGTGCTCGCGGTGCCGGTCGGCGCGATGAAGGAGGTCGTGGCAGTGGTCGCGAAGGTCCTGCCGGCACACGCGATCGTCACCGATGTCGGCAGCACGAAGGTGTCGGTCATCGAAGCGGCGCGCGCGGCGCTCGGCGCGGCAAGCGGTTTTTCGATCCGCCGCTTCGTGCCGGGGCATCCGATCGCCGGCCGCGAACTGCCCGGGGTCGAGCACGCCGACGCCGAACTCTTCCGCGGCCGGGTGTACGTCTGCACGCCGACCGAGCAGACGAACCCGGAGGCGCGTGCGACGGTCGAGGATCTGTGGCGGCGCATCGGCGCGCAGGTCGTGACGATGGATCCGGCCGAACACGACCGCGTGTTCGCCGCGGTCAGCCATCTGCCGCACCTGCTCGCGTTCGCGCTGGTCGCACGCATCGCCTCCGAACCCGACGGCGAACGCAAGCTCGGTTTCGCCGGAGCGGGCTTCCGCGATTTCACGCGTATCGCCGCGAGCAGCCCGGCGATGTGGCGCGACGTTTGCCTCGCCAATCGCGCGGCGCTCGGCGAGGAGCTGCGCGGCTATCGCGCGTTGCTCGATGAACTGCAGCGCGCAGTCGACACCGGCGACGCCGCGGCGCTCGAAGCGACTTTCGATCTCGCCAGCCGCACCCGCCGCCGCCACGCGCGAACCTTCGATGCGGAATGATCGGGTTGCCGAAGCGAACGGGTCGAAGGCCATCGGCGTTCGTTGGCGTCTGTCCGAACCACCGAGACGCCGAGAACACCGAGAAACCCATCGTTGACTTATTGCATAACTCCGTGTTCTCTGTGTCTCCGTGGTGAACGAAGTGTCTCCGTGGTGAATGAAGGAACGACGCAGTCCGAAGAAGTGTCCGCAGCGTGAGCCGAGCCGACATCCTGACCATCGAACCGATCGCGCACGCGGAAGGCGAAGTGCGGCTGCCGGGGTCGAAGAGCATTTCGAACCGGGCGCTGCTGCTGGCGGCGCTGGCCGACGGGGTCACTGAACTGGAAGGGTTGCTCGAGGCCGACGACACCCGCGTGATGGTCGCGGCGCTGCGCACACTCGGCGTGGCCATCGAAGTCGACGGCGAACGCGCGCGGGTGATCGGCTGCGGCGGCGAATTTCCGGTCCGGCAAGCGGACCTGTTCCTGGGCAACGCGGGCACCGCGATGCGGCCGCTCGCGGCCGTGCTCGCGTTCGCCGGTGGAAGCTACCGGCTCGACGGCGTGGCGCGGATGCGCGAACGCCCGATCGGCGATCTGGTCGATGCGCTCGCCGCACTTGGCGCGCGGATCGAGTACGTCGGCGCGCCGGGTTATCCGCCGATCCGCATTCAGCCGGCGGCGCGCGCCGTCCGTGACCGCGTCGACATCAAGGGCGAGGTGTCGAGCCAGTTCGTCAGCGGTCTGCTGATGGCCGCGCCGCTGATCGCGCCGGATCGCGGTTTGATCGTACGCGTGGCCGGCGCGCTGATTTCGCAACCGTACGTGGCGCTGACGATCGCGCTGATGCGCCGCTTCGGCGTCGAGGTCGAGCGTGTCGATGCGGGCGGCGAGGCGTTTCGCGTGCCGCGCGCGCGCTACCGCGCACCGGGCCGCTTCGCGATCGAAGGCGACGCCTCGGGCGCGTCGTATTTCCTCGCGCTCGGCGCGATCGCCGGCGGTCCGGTACGCGTGATCGGAGCGGGCCGCGCGAGCGTCCAGGGCGACGTTGCCTTCGCGGATCTGCTCGAACGAATGGGCGCGTCGGTCCGCTGGGGCGAAGACTGGATCGAGTCCCGCGGCGCGCCGCCGCTGCGCGCGGTTGAATACGATTGCACCGCGATTCCCGATGCGGCGATGACCGCGGCGGTGGCGGCGTTGTTCGCCGACGGTGCGACGCGCCTGACCGGCATCGGCTCGTGGCGCGTCAAGGAGACCGACCGCATCGCCGCGATGGCGGCCGAACTGCGCAAACTGGGGGCCGCGGTCGGCGCCGGCGACGACTGGCTCAGGATCGAGCCGCCGTCACAGCTTCGGGAGGCGACGATCGACACCTACGACGATCACCGAATCGCGATGTGCTTCGCGCTTGCAGCGGCCGGCGGCGTGCCGGTGCACATCCGCGATCCGCAGTGCGTCGCCAAGACCTACCCGGATTTTTTCAAGGCGTTGCACTCGCTGCGGCGGCCGACCGCGCGCTGATGCCCGCCCAGGCACGCTCGTGGAAGAAGTACGCGAACGTATTGGCGAGCGGCTCCAGCAGCGCGATCGCGCCGGCGATCGGCGCGCTGCCGGTCAGCGCGTACGCGATCGTGAACGCGATCGTGAAATGGACCGCGGCGAAGGTCGCCGTCTTGGCCAGGCTCAGTGTCAACGAAATGCGCATGGCGGTGGCTCCCGGTTACATCGTGAATGTGCACGCAAGGTAAGTGCCGCGCGCCGTCGATTCCATTTGATTGTTGCAATCCGCCCGATAGTCTGCCGATGAACTCCACGGTTCCCGTCATCGCGATCGACGGTCCCACTGCCTCGGGCAAGGGCGCGGTTGCGCAGCGCGTCGCGCGCGCTCTCGGATTCCACTACCTGGACAGCGGCGCGCTGTACCGGCTCGTTGCGCTGCTGGCGCTCGAACGCGGCGTGCCCGCCGACGACGCGGGTCGGCTCGCGCAACTGGCGGCAACGATGCAGCCGCGTTTCGACGGGGATCGCATCGAGCTCGCCGGCCGCGACGTGACCGACGCGATCCGCACCGAGGAGGTGAGCGCGATGGCTTCGCGCATCGCCGTGCACGCGCCGCTGCGAGCGGCGCTTCTCGAGCTGCAGCAGTCCTTCCGGCGGCCACCCGGTCTCGTGGCCGACGGCCGTGACATGGGCACCGTCGTGTTTCCCGATGCGCGGCTGAAGGTGTACCTGACGGCGAGCGTGGAGGCGCGTGCGGACCGGCGCTATAAGCAGTTGATCGGAAAGGGCATTCCGGCTAACATGACGGCCCTTTCGCAGGAACTGCGCGCGCGCGACGCGCGCGACCTCGGTCGTTCGACCGCGCCGCTGATGCCCGCGAAGGACGCGTACCAGCTCGACTCCTCGGCGCTCACGATCGACGAGGTCGTGGCGCGGATTCTCGACTGGTATCGAAAGGGCTGAGGGCGCACGCCTTAGGCCTTGGGTGCGTGCAGAGCATCGCTGGATCGATCTGCACGTGGTGTTCAACTCCGCCCGCGCGCAAGGCCCGGGCGAGATTGAAAGTCTCAATTTCATGCCTTCCGTTGCAACCCAAGCCGCAGCCGGCAAAGAGTCGTTCGCGGCATTGTTCGAAGAAAGCCTGGCGCGCCAGGAGATGAAGCAGGGCGAAGTGATCACCGCCGAGGTGGTCCGCGTCGACGGCAATTTCGTGATCGTCAACGCCGGCCTCAAGTCCGAGGCCTATATCCCGATCGAAGAATTCAAGAACGACCGCGGCGAAGTCGACGTCAAGCCCGGCGACTTCGTGTCGGTCGCGATCGAGTCGCTCGAAAACGGCTATGGCGACACGATCCTGTCGCGCGACAAGGCCAAGCGGCTCGCGGCCTGGATGAACCTCGAGAAGGCGCTCGAAACCGGAGAGATCGTGACCGGCACGATCACGGGCAAGGTCAAGGGCGGCCTGACGGTGATGACCAACGGCATCCGTGCGTTCCTGCCGGGCTCGCTGGTCGACGTGCGCCCGGTCAAGGACACGACGCCGTACGAGGGCAAGACCTTCGAATTCAAGGTCATCAAGCTCGATCGCAAGCGCAACAACGTCGTGCTGTCGCGCCGCGCGGTGGTCGAGGCGAGCATGGGCGAGGAGCGGCAGAAGCTGCTGGAGACGCTCAAGGAAGGGGCGATCGTCAAGGGCGTGGTCAAGAACATCACCGACTACGGCGCGTTCGTCGATCTGGGCGGCATCGACGGCCTGCTGCACATCACCGATCTGGCGTGGCGCCGCGTGCGCCACCCGAGCGAGGTGGTGCAGGTCGGGCAGGAGATCACCGCCAAGGTGCTCAAGTTCGACCAGGAGAAGAACCGCGTCTCGCTGGGCGTGAAGCAGCTCGGCGAAGACCCGTGGGTCGGCATCGGCCGCCGCTATCCGCAGGGCACGCGCCTGTTCGGCAAGGTCACCAACATCACCGACTACGGCGCGTTCGTCGAGATCGAACCGGGCATCGAGGGCCTGGTTCACGTGTCCGAGATGGACTGGACGAACAAGAACGTCGACCCGAAGAAAGTCGTCGCACTTGGCGACGAGGTCGAGGTGATGGTGCTCGAAATCGACGAGGACCGCCGCCGCATCTCGCTCGGCATGAAACAGTGCAAGCCGAATCCGTGGGAAGACTTCGCGCTGTCGCACAAGAAAGGCGACAAGGTCAAGGGCCAGATCAAGTCGATCACCGACTTCGGCGTGTTCATCGGGCTGCCGGGCGGGATCGACGGGCTCGTTCACCTGTCGGACCTGTCGTGGAGCGAGCCGGGCGAGGAGGCCGTTCGCAAGTACAAGAAGGGCGACGAGGTCGAAGCCGTCGTGCTCGCGATCGACGTCGAACGCGAGCGCATCTCGCTGGGCATCAAGCAGTTGGGCGGCGATCCGTTCACGAACTACGCCGGCACGCACGAGAAGGGTTCGATCGTCACTGGAACGGTCAAGAGCGTCGATGCGAAGGGCGCGGTGATCAGCCTCGCTGGCGACGTCGAGGGCTACCTGCGCGCCTCCGAGATCTCGTCGGACCGCGTCGAGGACGCGCGCAATCACCTGAAGGAAGGCGACAAGGTGACCGCGATGATCATCAACATCGACCGCAAGAACCGCAATATCAACCTTTCGATCAAGGCGAAAGACAACGCCGAGGCAGCGGCTGCGATGGAGCGCATGCAGGCGGAAGCGCAGACCGGAACGACCAGCCTCGGCGCGCTGCTGAAGGCCAAGCTGGACACGCAGAACAAGTAACAGGCGGCGCCGGCGCCCATGTCCGAACCCAAGACGATGACGAAGTCGGAGCTGATCGCGCGGCTCGCCGAACGGAATACGCGGCTCGCCGCGCGCGATGCCGACGAAGCGGTCAAGACGATCCTCGATGCGATGAGCGCCGCGCTCGCGGCGGGCAATCGCATCGAGATCCGCGGTTTCGGCAGCTTCGCGTTGAACTACCGGCCGCCGCGCATGGGCCGCAATCCGAAGTCCGGCGAGCGCGTGCACGTGCCCGCCAAGTTCGTTCCGCATTTCAAGGCGGGCAAGGAACTGCGCGAGCGCGTCGACGGTATCGACAGCGCGGCCGAACCGAGCAAGATCGAACCCGCCGGCTGACCGGCGCACGCCGGCAAGGTCGTCGAGCCCCGCGGACGCGGGGCTTTTTTTGGCTGCGCGTTGCCGCCGCCGATCGCACGCGCGACGCTTACAATGCCCGCATGCGACGGAGCGTGCATCGATGAAGGCGATCTCGTGGCTCGCACGGCTGGTGTTCTTCGCCGTCGTATTGTGGTTCGCGCTGAAGAACACGACGCCGGTGCCGTTGCGGCTGACCGAAACCTGGTACTGGGAAGACGTGCCGCTGATCGTCGTGATGCTCGCGTGCGTGCTGATCGGCGCGGCGGCGGGAACGATCGCGCTCGCCCCGCGCCTGTTCAGCCTGCGCCGCCAGGTGGCCGCACTGCGACGGCAGAGCGAACGCAGCACACCGGCCGACGCGGCGGCCGAGCGCCTCGCCGATCAGGTCGCCAGCGCCGCGCGCAACGTCGGTGCGGTGGGCGAACTCGACGCCGACACGCGCCTTCGGCGCTGACCGCGGTGATGTTCGAGTTCGAGGCCTGGTACCTGATCGTTCTGCCGCTGCTGTTCGCGGCCGGTTGGTGGCTGCGCGGGTTCGACTCGCGCGTGCGGGCGGCGGACCAGGGCGCGGCGCCGCGTTCGATGTTCCGCGGACTGAACCTGCTGCTGAACGAGCAGCCCGACAAGGCGATCGACGCCTTTATCGACGTCGTCAAGCTCGACCCCGAGACGATCGAACTGCACTACGCGCTGGGTAACCTCTTCCGCCGGCGCGGCGAGGTCGATCGCGCGGTGCGCATTCACACGCACCTGCTGAACCGCGCCGACCTGCCGGCACGCGAGCGTTCGAACGCGCTGGCGGAACTGGGGCAGGACTTCCTGAAGGGCGGACTGCTCGACCGCGCCGAAGACGCCTTCGTGCGGCTGCTCGAGGATTCGCAGCACCGCTTCGGCGCGCTGCGCGCGCTGCTGCGCATCTACCAGATGGAGCGCGAGTGGATGAAGGCGATCGACTGCGCGCGTCGGCTCGAGCGCGAAGCGGGGGAATCGCACCATGTCTCGGTCGCGCAGTTCTACTGCGAGCTCGCCGAGCAGGCGCTCGCACGGTCAGATCTGCCGCTCGCCCAGGCACATCTGGACGAGGCGCTCATCGCCGACCGAAAGTCGGTGCGCGCGACGATGCTCGTCGGTGATGTCGCGATGCGCCGGGGCGACCTCGACGAGGCGATCCGGCACTGGCTGCGCCTCGAGGCCACTTCGCCCGAGCACCTGCCGCTCGTCGCCGCGCGGCTGACCGAAGCGATGGACCGGGCCGGGCGCCGAGAGGAGGCGCTGAACCTGCTGCGGCGCGCATTGCTCGACTGGCCTTCGATCGACCTGCTCGACGTCGCCTATCAGCGCATCGGCGAGTGGGAGGGCCCGGCTGCCGCCGAAGTGCTGCTGCGCGACGAGTTGAAGCGCCATCCGTCCCTGCTCGGATTCGAGAAGCTGCTCGCGCTGCGCAGCGCTCAGGTCAAGGGCGACCCCGAGCTCGATCTGCTGCGCACGCTGATCCACGAGCAGACGCGCAAGCTGGCGCGCTATCGTTGCAGCAAGTGCGGCTTCCGCGCGCGCGAGTTCCACTGGCAGTGCCCGGGCTGCACGAGCTGGGACAGCTATCCGCCGCGGCGCGTCGAAGAGCTGGACGCTGCTTATTGAGAGTTACGCAAGCTCGTGACACCGCGACTCCGCGGGCTCGTTTCGCCCGCGCGGGGACCGGTGCCGTCACCCCGAGCAGCGCGAGGGATCCCGGCGTTGCGCGCGGCGAGAATCCTCGCCTTGGGCTTGGAATGACTCCCCATCGTCATCCCGAGCGAACGCGAGGGATCTCGGCGTTGCGAGCGGCGGAGATTCCTCGCCTGCGGCTCGGAATGACAATTGGGGGTTGCGGCTCGGAATGACGGTTGCGGCTCGGAATGACGAAGGGCGACGGATGCGAGCGCCAGGCGGTCGGTGGTGTCGCGAAGATTCGTAATGCTCGATAGGATTCAGCATCCGGGGTCGGGCGGGAGTTGAGCGAGAGCTCACGTGGAGCGTCGGTCATGCAAGGACTTCGGTCGTGGCTTGGATCGTTTGGCCTGCTGCCGCTCGCGGTGGCTGCACTTGAGATCAACACGGCAACGCGCGCGGAGCTGGAACAGTTAAACGGCGTCGGTGTGGCGATGGCCGAGCGCGTGCTGAACGAACGCGCGAAGGCGCCGTTTCGCGACTGGGACGACCTGCAGCGGCGGGTCAAGGGCATCGCCGGTGCGCGCATCGAGCGCCTGCAGGCACAGGCAGTGACGGTCAATGGCATCGCCGGTTCGCGCGGCGCGCGCGACGGCGAACGCAAACGCCGAACGCATCGATGACGTACGCCACGATCGAATCGACCATCGGCAACACGCCGCTGGTGCGCTTGCAGCGCATTCCCGGCGCGGACAACGAGCGGCGCGGCAACGTGATCCTCGGCAAGCTCGAAGGCAACAACCCGGGCGGCTCGGTGAAGGACCGGCCCGCGTACTCGATGATCCAGCGCGCCGAGGAGCGGGGCGAGATCCGGCCCGGCGATCGCCTGATCGAGGCCACCAGCGGCAACACGGGCATCGCGCTGGCGATGATCGCGGCGATCAAGGGCTACCGAATGACGCTCGTGATGCCCGACAACCTGTCGGCTGAGCGTCGCGCGAGCATGACTGCGTACGGTGCCGAGTTGATCCTGACACCGGCGCAAGGCGACGGCAGGGCGGTCGGCATGGAGTACGCGCGCGACGTGGCGATGGCGATGCAGGCGCGCGGCGAAGGCAAGGTGCTCGACCAGTTCGCCAACCCCGACAACCCGCGCGTGCACTACGAGACGACCGGCCCCGAAATCTGGCGCGACACCGGCGGGCGCGTCACGCACTTCGTCAGCAGCATGGGCACGACCGGAACGATCATGGGCGTCAGCCGCTTCCTGAAGGAGAAGAACCCGGCGATCGTGATCGTCGGCGCGCAGCCCGCGGAGGGTTCGCAGATCCCCGGCATTCGCAAGTGGCCCGAGGCGTATCTGCCGAAGATCTACGACGCATCACGCGTCGACCGACTCGAGTGCGTCACGCAGGCCGATGCCGAGGCGATGGCGCGGCGGCTGGCGTGCGAGGAAGGCATCTTTGCCGGCATTTCCTCCGGCGGCGCCTGCGCGATCGCGCTGCGCATCGCCGCCCAGGTGCGCAACGCGACGATCGTCTTCATCGTCTGCGACCGCGGGGACCGCTACCTGTCCACCGGTGTGTTCCCCGCGTAGACGCGCGCGATCACGCCGTCCCGCGCTTCGTCTCGAACGCGATACCCACCTTCTTCAGCAGGTCGAACGGCAGTTCGCCGCCCGCGCAGACGATCACCGCGTCGTTGCGAAGGCGCACCTCGCGGTCCTCGTGCAGCAGCGTGACCGTGCCGGCATCGATGCGTTTGACCGTCGACTTCAACAGCACGGCGACGCGGCCGCGTGACTGACGCTCCTGCAGCCGCGTCCGGTTGGCGGGCTTGACGCGGGAGAAGGCTTCGGACCGATACGACAGCGTGACCTCGCAGCCGGCCTCGTCGGCGAGCGCGATCGCGGCCTCGAGCGCCGCATCGCCGCCGCCGACGACGAGCACCTTCCGCCCGCGGTATTGCTCGGGGTCGATCAGGCGGTAGACGACCTTTGCCTGTTCCTCGCCCGGCACGCCGAGTTTGCGCGGCGTGCCGCGCCGGCCGATCGCAAGCAGCACGGCGCCGGTCCGGTAACTGGCGCGTGTCGTTCGAACGACGAAGCAGTCGCCGTCGCGTTCGATCGATTCCATCTTTTCGCCGAAGTGGAACTTCAGTCCCGCGCGGCGGGCGATGTCTTCGAACTTCGCGAGCAAGGCCTCCTTCGAGATCTCCGGCCCCATCTTCACGCGCCCGACGATCGGCAGCTTTACCGGTGCGGTCATCGTGATCTTGTTGCGCGGGTAGTGATAGACGGTGCCGCCAAGCGACGGCTCCTGCTCGACGATCGCGTATTTCAGCTTGTTGGCCACGGCGCCGAGCCCGGCGGCCAGTCCGGCCGGCCCGGCGCCGACGATCACCACGTCGTAGTCGCCGCCGCGACGACCGGCGTTGCGGATGGCGTCGATGGCCTGTTTGCCCTGCTCGGCGGCCTTGCGAACGAGTCCCATGCCGCCGAGCTCGCCGGCGATGAAGATTCCGGGCACGTTGGACTCGAAATTGGGTTTGACCGCGGGGATGTCGACGCCGCGTCGTTCGGTGCCGAAGACGAGCTGGATCGCCTCGGTCGGACACGCCGCCGCGCACGCGCCGTGACCGATGCATGCGGCGGCGTTGATCAGGACCGCCTTGCCGCGCACGATGCCGAGCGCCTGCTCCGGGCAGGCGCGCACGCACACGCCGCTCGCCAGACAGCGGTCCGGGTCGACGACCGGGTGCAGCGACGCCGGTTCGTTCAGTCCCGCCTCGATCGACTCCTGCAGCGCGCGCGCGTGTTCGGCGTGCTGACGTGCGCGCGAGCGCAGATACCAGACGACGATCGCGACCGCCGGGATCGCGTACAGCAGGAGGACGAGCAGCGTTGCGTTCATGCGTGTGATGCGCGTATGGCGTCGCGCACGGCGCCGAGGGCGAAGTTTCCCCGATCGAGTCGCGTGCGTATGCCGCGTGCGCGAGGCTAAGTCGATCGCCTTCGCCGGTGGCTGAAGGCGGCTTAAGCGCGTGCCGCGTTCAGGTCATTCGTAGGGTGCTCCCTACGCTCAAAAGCGGTGAAGCTAGACCGTTATGCGGATCAAGCGGTGCGACGTCTCAAGGGAAAATCGCGCACGCGCCCGATTCCATCGCCGTGCGCAGCTCCGATGCTGAACTCGACATTCAATCACCTTGATCCGTCCCGGGTGCGCCATGCGTAGTGGCGTCGTGCTGTCCGATGCCGCCGGTCGTGCGCAAGGCGGCGCACCCGCGGTGGCGCGCGCGCGGCGCAGCGCGCAGGTGCAGCGTCGCCCGGTGGCGATCCGCTGGCTCCTGCTCGCCATCGTCGCGGCAGTCGCTGCGGGCTGGATCGCGACGCGCGCGATCGGACTGACCGCGTCGTCGCGCGCCGCGTACTGGCTGGGGGTTGCCGGCGGCTCGATGATGTTGATGACCTTTCTGTTTCCGCTGCGCAAGCGCATTGCGTGGATGCGCAACTGGGGCGCGGCCAAACACTGGTTCGTGGTCCACATGGTGTGCGGCATCGTCGGTCCGCTGCTCGTCGTCGTGCACACCGCCTACGGCGTCGGGTCGATCAACGCCGCCGTGGCGCTGACCTCGATGCTGCTCGTCGCCGGCAGCGGCATCGTCGGGCGCTTCATCTACCTGCACATCCATCGCGGGCTGTCGGGCGCGCACTGGACGCTGGCCGAGTTGCAGGCCAAGGTCGGGTTCAGCGCGGGCGAGGTGCATTCGAAGCTCGCGTTCGCGCCGCACGTCGAGCGAGCGCTGCTGCGTTTCCGCGACGAGGCGCTCGATGCCGGCGGCGGCGCGTGGCGGCGCGCCTGGCGCTTCGTGTCGCTGCCGCTGCGGGCGCAGCTCGAGCGGCGCCGCTGCGTGCGTGAACTCGACATCGCGCTCATCGCGAAGGCGGCGGCGCTTCGGTGGGAGCGCACCGATCTGCAGCGGCGCCGCCGTAGGGCAGCTGCGCTGGTGCGCACGTTCCTCGATGCCGTCGTCGCCGCCGCGCAGTCGCGGACCTACGAACGTCTGTTCTCGCTGTGGCACGTGCGTAACCGGTAACCCAGCGGCGTTGTAGTCGCACGCGAACGCCAGAACGAG
>CAZIJU010000056.1:0-23107 GCA_964539745.1 uncultured Burkholderiaceae bacterium
CGTGCCCGAAGTGCGGCTCGCGCGTGTTCGAGCAGCCGATGGCCTACGTCTGCGAAAAGAGCGTCGGCCCCGAACGCAGCTGCGACTTCCGCTCGGGCAAAGTGATCCTGCAGCAGCCGATCGAGCCCGAGCAGATGAAGAAGCTGCTCGC
Organism: uncultured Burkholderiaceae bacterium; assembly: GCA_964539745.1. Taxonomy (GTDB): domain Bacteria; phylum Pseudomonadota; class Gammaproteobacteria; order Burkholderiales; family Burkholderiaceae_F; genus DSNY01. The sequence goes on from CAZIJU010000056.1 coordinate 152, forward strand.
CACCGGCCGAACCGATCCGCTGCGCGGCTTCGTGTCGAACAGGACGCGCCGCAAGTTCTCGGCGTTGCTGGTCAAGAAGCCGGACGGAACGATCGGCTTCGAGTTCGAGCCGCGCGCAGCGAAACCCGCGGCGGACACGGCCGCGCCCGCAGCCAAGCGCGGCGCGAAGGCGGCACCCGCCGCCGAGGAACCCGCGCCGAAGAAGTACGCAGCGAAAGCCGCCAAGGCGCCGGCGGCAAAACCCGCGGCGAAGACCGCGGCGCGACCGACCAAAGCGCCGGCGAAGCCTGCGGTCAAACGCGCGCCAACGGCCAAAACCAAGCGCGCGCGCTAAGTGCACGCTCGCGCGCACAGACGCACCAGCGCTCGGGGGCAGCCTGTCGGTGCGCTCGGCTATCCTGAGCGCATGCAACGCTTTCTCATCGTCGCCGGCATCGTGCTGCTCGTGCTGGGCCTGGCATGGCCGTGGCTGGCGCGGTCGGGCTGGTGGCGCTGGATCGGACGGCTTCCCGGCGATTTTCACTTCGAGCGCGAAGGCTTCTCGTTCCACTTTCCGTTGATGACCTCGCTCGTGATCTCGATCGCGATCACGCTGCTGCTGTGGATCTTCCGCAAATGAAGCACAACGCACTGAAGCAGCGCCTACGCGTCGGCGAAACGCTGTACGGCTGCTGGCTTTCGCTCGGCGCACCGCTGGCGGCCGAAGCGCTGTCGCACGCCGGATTCGACTTCCTCGTCGTCGACACCGAACATTCGCCGATCGACGGCATGGACGTCGTGGCCCTGCTGCAGGCGGTCGGCAACGGCGCCGCCGCGCCGGTCGTGCGCGTGGCGGAAAACGCCGCGGTGCGCGTCAAGCGTGCGATGGACGTGGGCTGCGCGACGATCGTCTTTCCGGCAGTCAACGACGCCGACGAGGCGCGCCGCGCGGTGGCGGCGATGCGTTATCCGCCGGCGGGCGTGCGCGGCGTGGCGGGCGCCGTTCGGGCCGCGCGCTACGGCTTCGACCGCGACTACCTCGCGCGCGCCAACGACAACGCGTGCGCGATCGTGCAGATCGAAAGCGCCGCGGCGCTCGCTGCGGTCGACGCGATCGCCGCGGTCGACGGGGTGGACGTGCTGTTCGTCGGCCCCGCCGACCTCGCCGCCAGCCTCGGCCACCTCGGCGCAAGCGGCCATGCCGACGTGCAGGCCGCGGTCGACCGCATCGCAGAAGCCGCGCGCACGCGGGGGAAAGCCGCCGGCATCTTCGCGACGAGCGCCGCGCAGGCGCGCGACTACGCGGCGCGCGGTTTTACTCTGATCGCGCTCGCCGCCGACACGACCTGGCTGCTGCAGGGCGCGACTGCCGCGCTCGCGCAGGCGCGCGGATGAGCGCGCACGGCCGCTCCGAAGCGCTCATCCCGGAGCGCGCAGCGCGGAGGGGCGCCCGATGAGCGCGCGCGCTCGGGCTGCCGCAGTTGGCGCCGCGCTACGAGAAGGCGCTGCGCGGCGCGGTCGACCTCGCCAATTCGCTGACGGCGCCCGACGCGATCGTCGTCTGCGGCTCGATCGTGACCGCGTCGCGCACGGGCGCAACGCCGGACGCCGGCAGCGATCTCGACGTGTACGTCCTGCACGCCGAAGCCTGGCGGCAGCGCGTGCAGCGGCGCATCGACGGCGTGCCGTGCGAGCTCCTCATCAATCCGGTCGAACAGGTGCGCCGCTATTTCGTCGAAGAGGGCTTCGCCGGCCGGCCGGTCACCGCGCAGATGTTCGCCGAGGGTCTGATCGTGCACGACCCGCTCGGCCGAGCCGCCGCGCTCGCCGCCGAGGCGCAGACGCAGCTCGCGGCGGGCTTCCATCCCGGCGAAAGCGAACTCGCGCGCCGCCGCTACCACGCCGTCGGCCTGCTCGACGATGCGCGCGATCTGCTGACGCGCGATCCGACGATGAGCGAGCTGCTGCTCGGGCAGGCGCTCGCCGCGATGCTCGACTACGCGTTCGCGGCGCGCGGCCGGTGGCTGCCGCCGCCGAAAGCGCGCGCGGAGCTGCTGATGAAGCTCGATTCGCCAGCGGCACGCTGCTCGCCGCCGGGCTGCGCGACAACGATCTCGCGGGCAAGCTGCGGATGGCCGAGCGGCTCGCGGACCGGCTGCTCGGCGCGCGCGGATTCTTCGACTGGGTCGGACCGCGCGAGCACGCGATTTCGTCGGGTCTGTAGCGCATCGAAAATCGGGCACGGCTTTTCGCATCGCTGCCGCCACCGTGTCTTCGCCGCCTGCCCTGCTTCTGCGCACCGCTTCCGCGCTCGCCGCGGTCGGACTGCTCACCGGCGCCGTGGTCGTTTCGTGCGCGGGCGACGCGCCGGGCAGCGGCTCGCCCGGCACGCGGCCTGCGAGCCGCGCGCTCGGGCAATGGACACCGCTCGCCGGTGTGGACACCTGCACGAAGGAATTCCACGACACGTTCTTCGTCGTCGGCCCCGACGGCAAGCGCTATCCGACGTGGCACCGTCCGGAGGAAATCGATCCCGCGACCGGCGCGCGCTGCACGTTCGGCCACGACCACGGCATGGATCCGCGCGGTTCGGACCTGTGGCCCGAGCTGCAGCGCCACTTCGCGTTCGACGCCGACGGCAGCGGCGCGATCGACGATACGGAGCTCGCCGCGAGCGGCATTCCGTTCGGCTACGTCGCCGAGCAGCTCGAAGGCACGGCCACGCCGCGCCTCGAAGCGCACACCGGCTACAAGGTGATCTACGCCAACGACGTGCCGCGCACTCGGCTCGTTGCCGGCCAGCCGCAGCCCTTCGACCTCGCCTGCGATCTGTTCGCCGCGTTCCAGCAGGGCACCTCCAGCGCTGACGCGTTCGCGAGCAACCTGCATGCGGTGACGTACGCAATCGACTGCAACGCCGGCGCGGCACGCCCGCAGTACCCGGTGAAGCTGATCGTGAGCGCGATGGCGACCTACGGCGCCCCCGGCGGCTTCACGATCTTCGTCAACGGCCAGCCGGCGCAGCAGCCGGCCGGCACACCGTCGCCACCGAATTCGCCGCCGGGCGGCAGCGAGCTGGGCCGCCAGATCCCGACCTTCGATCGGGTCGCGGCCGACGTCTTCGTGCCGGTCGGGCAGACGTCGAACTACGACGCCGCGCTCGCCGAGCGCTGGGACACGCGCATCGCGCTGCGGCGTGCCGACGGCAGCGCGCTCGCGACGATCGATCCCGGTTTCACCGTGTTCGCGCCGCCGCGTTACTTCGACGCCAGCCGCGGGCTCGCGCGAACGATCGAGGTCTGCTATTCAGGGCTCGACGCCGCGGGACGGTTCGTCACCGATCCGCTGCAGGCGACGAGCATCGTGCGCCGGGCGCGCGGCGGCGTCTGCGCCGCGGTCGCGCCGAACGGGCCGGCCACGCCGGTCAATCAGCAAATCGCCTTCGAAGACCCCGCGAGCCCTTTCAACGCATGCCGGCGCGATGCGATCTTCCGCGACAACCTCGTTCGCAACGGCGGGGGTACCACGACCTGGTACACGGATGCGTTCGGCGCAAACGGCCGCACGGGTCCCTTCAGCGGATCGGTCAAGCAGTTCGTCGCAGCCGTGACCGTCGACACCGTGCTGCTCGCCGAAGCGAAGGCGAACGTACCCTTCTGTCAAGCCGCGTCGGTGCACGCGCCGAACTGAGCAGGCCCGGCGACAGCCGTCAGACCACGCCCCGCAACGCGTCGGTGGCGGCGAGCGCCTGCAGCAGCGCGGCGTTGACCTGCGCGAGCGACACGCGCAACGCCGCGGCGCGCCCGCGCACGGCGCCTGCGCCTTCGAGCGCGAGCGCGAGCTCCAGCCAGGCGGCATGCGGGCCGCGGCGCTCGCGCACCGCGTCGCACACCGCCGGCGGCAGCGGCATGCCGTCGAAAAGCCGGGCCATCGGCTGGCCGGTGATCTTGTCCAGCAGAGAAAACACACCGACGACGAAGCAGTCGTCGCGCACACCGGGCGCCGCACCCGCGGCCGCCGCCAGGTTCTCCATGCAGAAACCGCGGGCCACCGCGGTGTAGATCTGCGGCAGCGCCTTCGCTTCTTTCGAGGCGATGACCATCAGCAGCGCGAGCCACTTGACCAGGCGCTTGTAGCCGAGCAGGGCGATCGCCTGGCCGATCGAGGCCACGGGCGTGGCGCGGACGAACGCCGGACTGTTGGCGAGCGTCAGCAGCAGATACGCGAGCACAGGCTCGGCGCGGAAGGCGCTCTCGAGCTCGGCGATGTCGGCATCGCCGTGCACCAGCCGGATCAGTTCGAGCACGGCCCGGTGCGTCGGCTGCACGGGGCCCGGCAACTGAGGCGGCACGTCCGCCAGCGGCCAGCCGACGATCGCATGCGCCCCTGCCAACAGCGTGGCCTCGGCCTGCGCGCGCGTGGTCACGCCAAGCGCCAGCAGCGCGACGTCTTTCGGCGGCGGGCCATGGGTGGCCGCATCGGCGACGACATACTGAAACAGCGGCAGCTTGTCGCGGGCGACGGTCGCGCGGTCGTCCACGCGCAGCGCCAGACGCACGCCGTTGCGCTGCACGTCGAACAGCAGCCGCATTGTCTCGGCGTCGGCGAGATCGGACTGGCCGACCTCGAGCAGCACGTTGCGCGGCGCGCGGAAGCCCGCCAGCGACGCGTCGATGCCGAAGTCCAGCGGCGCGAGCACCACGAGCCCGTGCGGAAACGATGTGCTGCCGTCGACCGAGAATCCGGCCAGCACGCCGTCGAGCACCGCGGCGATCGGCATCCGCCCTGCGCCTTCGTCGCGCCGCAGCGCGAGCCGTAAGCCGATCGGCCGCGCATCGCGCGCGACGATCGCGCTCCACGCCGGGGCGACCGCGTCCAGGTGCCGCGGCTCGCCGCCGTTGTCGCGTCGCTGAGGGGGCAGTTCGAACACGTCCGGTCTCCGGGCCGACGCGCAAGCGCAGCCCTGTCTGCTACTCGGCAGCGCGCCGCCGGTCTTGAGCGCGCGATCACGCGAATTGGTCAGATCCCGCGCATCCGGCCGAAGCCGCCGTGCCGGCAGGGTGCAGGCCCCGTGCGACAATCGCGCCCCCGCCCGCCTCCCCACCCCGCGCTTCGCGCCGGCGACGCTTCCTGCCCGATGCTGCTGTTCGCTTCGACGATCCTGCTGTCCGCGTTTCTGCTGTTCCTGGTCCAGCCGATCATCGCCAAGCAGATCCTGCCGTGGTTCGGCGGCACTTCGGCCGTGTGGACGACCTGCATGGTGTTCTTCCAGGTCGTGCTGCTGGCGGGCTACGCGTACTCGCACGTCGTGACCAGGCGCCTTGCGCCGCGCACGCAGACGCTGCTGCACGTGGCGCTGCTCGTCGCGAGCCTGGCGTTCCTGCCGATCGTTCCGCGCGAGACGCTGAAACCCGCGGGCGAAGCGGACGCGGCGGCCGCGATCATCGTGCTGCTGGCAGCGACGATCGGGCTGCCGTACTTCCTGCTTTCGACGACGGGACCGCTGCTGCAGCGGTGGATCGCGCACCGCTTCCCCGAAAAGACCGTCTACCGCCTGTTCGCGCTGTCGAACCTCGGCTCGCTGATCGGGCTGCTGGCGTTTCCCTTCGCGATCGAACCCTTCGCCAGCTCGGCGGTGCAGTCTTATGTCTGGAGCGCCGCGTACGCGCTGTTCGTCGCCACGTGCGCTGCAACCGCCTGGCAGTCGCGCGACCGCCCGAGCGCACCGCACGCGCTCGATGCCGCCGGCGCGGTCGCGTCGCCGGCCTACCCCGACGCCGCGGCCGAACGCCGCCCGGGCGCGGGCGACTACGCGCTGTGGCTCGCGCTCGCGGCGCTCGGTTCGGTGATGCTGCTCGCGGTCACCAGCCACATCACGCAGAACATCGCTTCGGTGCCCTTCCTGTGGGTGCTGCCGCTGACGCTGTACCTGCTGTCGTTCGTGATCGTCTTCGAGGGCCGCGGCGGACGAGGCTGGTACGAGCGCAACTGGCTGCTGCCGCCGGCGCTCGCGCTGACTGTGGCGATGGCCTGGGGGCTCGCCGCCGAACGCGGCGTGCTCGACGTCAGCATCGCGATCCCGCTGTATTGCGCGGGCATCTTCGTCGCGTGCCTGTTCTGCCACGGGGAGCTCGCGCTGCGCAAGCCGGCACCGCGTTATCTGACGCACTTTTATCTGACGCTTTCGGTGGGCGGCGCGCTCGGCGGGCTCGCGGTCGGGCTGGTCGCGCCGCGCGTGTTCCCGGCGTACTTCGAGCTGCCGCTCGCGCTCGTTGCGGCTTCGGCGCTGGCGGTGTGGCTCGTGCTCGGCAACCGTACCCTGGTCGGTCCCGCGCTCGTCGCGACGGTCGCCACCGGGTATTTCGGCTGGAGCTACGTCGAGTTTCTGCGCAACGACGTGATCGTCATGCAGCGCAACTTCTACGGCACGCTGCGCGTGCGCGAACAGGGCAGCGGCACCGATCAGGTGCGGCGCCTTCTGCATGGCGTGATCCTGCACGGCGAACAGCCGACGCGCGGCGCGGACCGGCTCGAGCCCGGCACCTACTACGCTCGCAGCTCGGGCGTGGGGCTGGCGATCGCAGCCAAGCAGACGCGCGGGCCGGTCAGGCTGGGCGTGGTCGGACTGGGCATCGGCACCCTGTCGGCGTACGGCCGGCCGGGTGACACGATCCGCTTCTACGAGCTCGACCCCGACGTGCTGCGGCTGGCGCGCAGCCACTTCGGCTATCTGGACGCGACACCGGCCGCGCTCGAATTCGTGCTGGGCGACGCACGGCTTTCGATGGAGCGCGAGCTGGCCGCCGGGCGGCCGCAGCGCTACGACGTGCTGGCGATCGACGCATTTTCCAGCGATTCGATCCCGGTGCATCTGATCACGCGCGAGGCGATCGCGCTCGCGGCGCGGCACATCGCACCCGACGGCATCATCGCTGTGCACATTTCGAACCGCTTCCTGGATCTGAAGCCGGTGCTCGCGAACATCGCACAGGCCGAGGGGCTGACGGCAAAGCTCGTCAGCGACGAACCGGAAGGCGGCGGTTCGGCGTCGACCACGGACTGGGTGCTGCTCGCGCGCGATCCGCGCGCCTTCGACGACGCCACGCTCGCCGCGCGCGCCGAAGATTTGGCGCCGGATGCGGCCTATTCGCTGTGGACCGACCAGTTCAACAACCTGCTCGAAGTGCTGAAGAGCCGGCCGCTCAACGACCTGAAGTCCTTGCTTTCGCTCGGATGGCCGAATCCGGCGTCTGACTGACGCACCCGGCACGACGGTCGACCGGCACGGGCGCGGCGACATCCCGTATCGGCGCAAGGGGTGCTTGCGAATGTCGAGGCGCCGCTGCTAGGTTTCGCGCGGCGCCGCCGAACGGCGCTGCGAATCGCAAAACGGTCCTTCGATGCTGTACACGGACAAGAGCGCGCTGATCGTCGGCGCCCGCGCGGTCGGCGCGGTGCTCGGCGCTGCGCTGCTCGATGCGGGCTGGCACGTGACCTTTCGCGTCCACCCCGAAAGCTTTCTTGGCTATCGCAGGCTCGGGCTCGTCGTGCGCCGCGGCGGGCGCGAAACGGCGATCGATCGCGAGCGCTTCATCTGCGACGCGGTGGCGCGCGGGTCGCACCGGCTGGTCTTTCTGTGCACGAGGATGCCGGACTTCGAGCGGGCGATTCATGGCCTGGCCGAAGACGACGACGGCGAACGCTTGTACTTGACCACGCAAAACGGGCTCGCGGCGCCGCAGATGTGCGCGGCGCTCTTCGGCAAGGATCGCGTGCTCGCCGCAACGGTCGCCGTCGATGCGCAGCGCACCGAGCTCGGCGTGGTCGACGTCTTCTCCGACGAGCGCCGCGTTCGCCTCGCGCCGCTCGATCCGCGCGCGGGCGCGCTCGCGCGCGACATCGCGGCGCGACTGACGAGCGCCGGCATCGACGCGCGGGTCGCAGCGAACGCGCACGGGCTGTTGTGGGAAGCGTTCGTCGGGCTGGAGCCGCTCGCGACCGCCTGCGCCGTCACGCAACTCGCGCTCGGCCAGTTGCGCGCGCAACCGATCGCGCTGCGTTTCCTGCGCGGGCTGTTCGATGAGGTGTTCAACGTCGCCGCTGCCGCCGGCGCCGGACTCGGACCCGACGTGCACGCGCGGCGCTGGCAGGCCTACCTCGACGGCCCCGCGACACTGCGGCCGTCGCTCGCGATCGACGTGGCCGCGGGGCGGACCGGCGAGCTGGACTGGTTGACCGGCGCGGTCGTGCGCCTGGCCGAGCAGGCCCGCGTCCGCGCGCCGCTGCATCTGGATGCCTTTCGCATGCTGCGCCCCGACCCCGGGCCGAGTCCCGGGCAGGGGCTGCGCACCGATCGTGCGGCAGGGCTTCGCCCCGCAGCCTGAGAAGCGGTGAAACTGGAGACTTCGCCGCAGAGCAAGCGCACGGCGCTGCACCTTGACGCCGCATCGACTGGCGGGAGACGACCCACCGACCGGCGAGACGTCGATTCGGCGCCTTCGTCCGCGGCTTCGTTTCGCCGTCGCGAAGCCTTCGGGTTCGCACTTTCCACGCCGTTCGTCTTCCGGTTTCCAGAGGCCCACCCCGAATGCTGACTGCACGCGTGATCGACGCCGCCGACCATCCGGCGATCGACGAACTGCGCATCGCGAGCTACCGGCGCGCGACCTGGTTCACGCTGAAGGACGCCGACTGCATCCGCTGCGCGCGCGATGCGCCGCGCTCGAGCGTCACCGCGGTGTTCGACGGCGCCACACCGCTGGCGACGGTCTGCCAGACGGTCGTCCTCGACGCCGACGAAGCACGCGCCGAGCTCGAGCTCGATTGGGACTTTGCAGCCGACGACTTTCCTGCGCTCGTCGTCAGCCGCGCGGCCACCGCCGCCGAGCACGGTGGGCGGCGGCTGAATCACGTGCTCCGCTGGTACATGCTCAACGCCGCAGCGAGCGGCGGCATCCGCTCGATCCTCGCCGGGCAAGCGGCCGGCACGCCGAACATGCGCGTCGTGGCCGAGCTCGGCTACCGCCTGACGGTCGTCGAGCACTCGACGATGTCGAAAGTCGAGATCCACACCCAGCACGTGCTGTCGTACCTTCCCGCCGCGGCCTTCGGGCAGGCGCTGCACCGGCTCGGGCTTCTGCTCGGCGACAGGCTCGCCGCGGTCGTCTGGCAAGGCCCGCGGCTGTCCTTCGCGCAATGGCTGCAGCCGGCGCGACAGGCGGATTGACGCCGCTCGGCCAGACGCTCGCGCAGGCGGTCGAATCGGCGGTGCGCGACGCGCTCGGTGCCGCGTGGCGTCCGATCGCGGCCGAGCCAATCGGCGGCGGATCGATCGCGCAGGCGTGGCGGCTCGGCTCGCGTGCGGGCGCACTGTTCCTGAAGACCGGCACGGCCGCGCATCCGTTCGACGCCGAAGCGCAGGCACTCGCGGAAATCGCCGCCACGCACACGGTGCGCGTGCCGCGCCCGATCGTCCATGGTGTAGCCGGTGCAAGCGGCTTCCTTGTGCTGGAATGGATCGATCTGCGCGACGAAGGCGACTGGGCTGCGGCCGGCGCCGCGCTCGCCGCCCTGCATGGCGCGACGCACGCCACCTACGGCTGGCAGCGCGACGACACGATCGGCGCCACACCGCAGTTCAACGCGCCGGCGGCGAGCTGGGCGACGTTCTGGCGCGAGCGCAGGCTGCGGCCGCAGTTCCGCTTCGCGCGCGAGCGCGGACTGCATGCCCTCGCCGCACTCGAAGCGGCGGCCTGCCGCGCGTCCGACGCGCTGCTCGCGGCCGAGACGCCGCCGGCGTCGCTGCTGCACGGCGACATTTGGCGCGGCAACGCGGCGTTCGACGATGCCGGCTGCCTCGTGCTCTTCGATCCGTCGACGTATTACGGCGACGCCGAGACGGACCTGGCGATGGCGCGGTTGTTCGGCGGATTCCCGGCGTCGTTTTTCGCTGCCTACGACGCCGCGCGCGCCCCGCGGCCGGGCCGCGGCCGGCGGCTCGCGCTGTACCAGCTCTATCACGTGCTCAATCACGCGAATCTGTTCGGCGGCGGCTACGTCGCGCAGGCGCGCGCGCTGATCGACGCGCTGTGACCGTGCGCGCGCTGCGCGCGTTCTGCGATACTTGCGCGCCTTTTTTTGACCGCGTCGACGCCATTACATGCCGAACAGCAGCACCGCAACACGCAAACCCAAGATCGTCGTCAAGCGCTCGCGCATCCACGGGCGCGGCGTCTACGCCGCGCGCAGGATCCGCGCCGGCGAACGCATCATCGAGTACAAAGGCGAGCTGATCACCTGGAAGGAGGCCGACCGCCGCCCGCCGTCCGACCCGAACGATCCGCACCACACGTTCTTCTTCGCGCTGTCCGACGGCAAACACGTGATCGACGCCGCCGTCGGCGGCAACGCCGCGCGCTGGATCAACCACTCGTGTGATCCGAACTGCGAGACCGAGGAGGACGAGGACGGCCGGCGCGTGTTCATCCAGGCGCTGCGCGACATCCGCGCCGGCGAGGAACTGTTCTACGACTACGGGCTGATCGTCGACGAGCGCATCACACCGACGCTGAAGCGGCAGCACGCGTGCCACTGCGGCGCGAAGAACTGCCGCGGCACGATGCTCGCGCTGAAGAAGCGCTGATCGAAGGAGGATTCATGCAGATCTCGATGTATGCGGCGTCGGTGCCGGTGTTCGCGAAGATGCTCGGCAACCTGTCGGCGCTCCTCGACAAGGCCGCCGCCTACGCTGAACAGAAGAAGTTCGACCCGGCGGTGCTGCTCAACGCGCGGCTTTATCCGGACATGTTCGCGCTCGCCAAGCAGGTGCAGATCGCGTGCGACTTCGCCAAGGGCGCGGTCGCGCGGCTCGCCGGCGAAGAGCCGCCGAAATACGAGGACAGCGAAACGACGATCGCCGAGCTGAAAGCGCGAATCGCGCGCACGATCGCCTACATCCAGCGCTTCGAGCCCGCGCAGTTGGACGGCTCGGAGACGCGCGATGTCGAGCTGAAGATCCGCGGCGAAACGGTCAAGTATCCGGGCCTGACCTACCTGCTGCAGGTCGCGACGCCCAACTTCTACTTCCACGTCACGACCGCCTACGGCATCCTGAGGCACAACGGCGTCGAGCTGGGCAAGCGCGACTTCGTGGGCCAAGTCTGACGCCGCGGCGCGCCGCAGGCGTAAGCGCCCGGCTGCGGTCACGCATCGGTCGGTGCGGACTGCTCGCAGCGAGCGCAGCGGCGCAGCTCGAACCCGAGCCACACGCTGGCGCCCGCGAGCGCGACGAGCGAGCCCTGCATCAGCAGCGGCGAGCCCGCGACGAAGTAGCCGACGTACAGCAGCGCGGTCGCGGCGGTGGCCAGCGCGAGCAGCACGCGCTTGCGATGGCGCCGCCAGGCCGCGACGTGGCCGGCCCACGCAGCGGCCGCGAGGATCAGCACGACGACTATCAGCGCGCCCTCGTACGGCGCGAACGCGCCGAGCCCCAGCACGGTGCCGAGCAGCGCGAACTTGGGGAAACACACCGGGCAGGCTGCGGCCGCGAGGGCCGCGCCGAACGTGCCCGCGCGCTCAAGCCAGTGGGCGCGTGCGCCGCGCATGGCTTCCTCCGCCGACCGGCTGCGCCGTGATGCTTTCGATGATCGGGCAGGCCGGCCGCCCGCCCGACTGTTCGCACTCGTGGATCAGGTGCGCGAGCACGCGCGCGATGCGATCGAGGTCGTCGCGCCGCGCGCGCACCTGCGCCAAGCGCGCCTGAGCGATGCGGCGCGCGCCGGCCTTGCTCAGGCGCCGGTCGCTCGCATCGGCTAATCGCAATAGCTCGGCGATCTCGTCGAGCGAGAAGCCGAGTTCCTGCGCGCGGCGGATGAAGCGCAGCCGCACGATGTCCGCCGTGCCGTAGGTCCGATACCCGCCGTTGGCGCGCGCAGGCGTCGGCAGCAGTTTGCGCCGCTGGTAGTAGCGCACGGTTTCGACACCCACGCCGGCGGTGCGGGCAAGGTGCCCGATCGTCATTCGTTCGGCGGCCTCGCGGTCCATCGGCTTGACTCCGTACCCGGGAACGGAGTTTACGTTGCGCGCTCGAACTTCCAAGACTCGCCATGTTGACGCAACACAGCCAAGCGGCCGCCCGCCCGGCGTACGATCGCGCCGAGCCCAAATCGAGCCGCACCCCGATGGATCGTCCCAAACTCCATGCCGTCTCCGGCGGCGCGCACGCCGCCGCACAGCGCTTCGTGCTGCCGGTGCGCGGAATGACCTGCGCTTCGTGCGTCGCGCACGTCGAAAAGGCGCTCCGTGCCGTGCCCGGCGTCGATTCGGTCGCGGTCAACCTCGCGACCGAATCGGCCGCCGTCGAAACCACGGCGCTCGACGCCGGCGCGCTCCGACGCGCGGTCGAGGAAGCCGGCTACGAGGTGCCGACGCAACGGCTCGCCTTCTCGATCGAAGGCATGACCTGCGCGAGCTGTGTCACGCGCATCGAGCGCGCGCTCGCCGCGGTGCCCGGCGTGCTGCGCGCCACCGCCAATCTCGCGAGCGAATCGGCGACCGTCGAGCTGGTGGCAGGGACCGCGACGACCCGCGACCTGCTCGCGGCGATCGAAGCCGCCGGCTACACGGGCAAGGCGCAGGCGCAATCCGCGGCTGCGCCCACTGCCGATCCGGTCGCGCTGATCCGGCGCGACGCGATCGTCGCGCTCGTGCTCGCCGCGCCGCTCGTCGCGCCGATGCTCGCCGCGCTCGCCGCAATCGACTTCGCGCTGCCCGCATGGCTGCAGTTCGCGCTCGCCACGCCGGTGCAGTTCTGGTCGGCGCGCCGCTTCTATGTCACCGCGTACAAGGCGGTGCGCGCGCGCACCGGCAACATGGACCTGCTCGTGTCGATCGGCACGCTCGCCGCGTACGGGCTGTCGCTGTACCTGTGGCTGGTCGAAGGCCACGGCAGCCATCTGTACTTCGAGGCCGGCGCGGTCGTCATCGCGTTGGTGCTGCTGGGCAAATGGCTCGAGGCGCGCGCCAAGCGGCAGACTTCGGAGGCGATCCGCCTGCTCGCCGCGCTGCGCCCCGACACCGCGCGCGTGCTGCGCGGTGGCCAGGAGGTCGAAGTGCCGCTCGACGAAGTCAAGCTCGGCGACGTGGTCGTCGTCCGCGCGGGCGAACGCGTCCCGGTCGACGGACTGATCCGCGCCGGCGCGACCGCGATCGACGAATCGATGATCACCGGCGAAAGCCTGCCGGTCGAGCGCGGCGTCGGCGACAAGGCGACCGGCGGGTCGATCAACGGAAACGGCCGCATCGAGGTCGAGACGACCGCCGTCGGCGCGGAGACGGTGCTCGCGAAGATCATCCGCCTGGTCGAGGACGCGCAGGCGGCGAAGGCGCCGATCCAGCGGCTGGTCGACCGCATCGCCTCCGTGTTCGTGCCGGTCGTGCTCGTGATCGCGGCGGCGACCGTGATCGGCTGGCTCGCCGCCGGCGCGCCGTTCGATGTCGCGGTGATCAACGCGGTCAGCGTGCTCGTGATCGCCTGCCCGTGCGCGCTCGGGCTTGCCACGCCGACGGCGATCATCGCCGGCACGGGTGTGGCCGCGCGTGCGGGCATCCTGATCAAGGACGCCGAAGCGCTGGAACTGGCGAAGAAAATCCGCGTCGTCGCGTTCGACAAGACCGGCACGCTGACCGAAGGCAGGCCGCGCGTCGTGGCCGTGCACGACCACGATCTGTTCGACCCGAAGGACGTGCTCGCGCTCGCCGCCGCGGTCAACGCCGGCTCGAACCATGCGCTCGCGGCAGCGGTGCGCGACGCGGCCAAACGCCATCCCGAAGCCGGCACGCGCCGCGCGACCGCGCATCGCGTGCTCGCCGGCCGCGGTGTCGCCGCCAAGCTCGTCGACGAGCGCGGCCAGACGACCGACGTCGAGCTCGTCTTCGGTTCGCGGCGCCTGATGGACGAGTTGAAGGTCGATCTCGCGCCGCTGGCAAGCCGCGCGGCCGCGCTCGAAGCCGAAGGCCGCTCGGTGTCGTGGCTCGCGCAGCGCACCGGCGCGGGCGTCTCGGCGATCGGGCTGATCGCCTTCGGCGACGCGCCGAAGCCGCACGCGAAAGAGGCGATCGAGCGGCTCGCGCGGCTCGGCATCGAGACGACGATGATCTCCGGCGACAACGAAGGCGCGGTGCGCCATATCGCGCATGAACTGGGACTCACGCACTACGAAGCGAACGTGCTGCCGAAGGACAAGGCGGCACGCATCAAGGCGCTGAAGGGCGACGGCCGCGTCGTCGCGATGGTCGGCGACGGCATCAACGACGCGCCCGCGCTTGCCGCGGGCGACGTCGGCATCGCGATGGGCAACGGGACCGACGTCGCGATGCACGCGGCCGGCATCACGCTGCTCAGGGGCGACCCGCGCCTGGTCGCCGACGCGATCGCGATCTCGCGCGCGACCTTGCGCAAGATACAGCAGAACCTGTTCTGGGCCTTCGCCTACAACGTCGTCGGCATCCCCCTCGCCGCGGCAGGCCTGCTGTCGCCGGTCGTCGCCGGCGCAGCGATGGCGGCCTCCAGCGTCAGCGTCGTCACCAACGCGCTGCTGCTGCGGCGCTTCAAGCTCGCGTCGGTGTCGCGCTAGGCGCGGACTTCCGCGAGCAACTGCGCAAGCCGCCAGCGCAGCGCGCGCACCGCCAGTTCGCGCGCGATCAGCACGAAGCCCGCCAGCGCGGCAACGAAGCCGGCCCAGCCGGGCAGGCCGACCGCGCCGGCCAGCATCGCACTGCCGATCAGCCCGACCCACACGATCGCATTGTTGCGGATGCCGTGCGTGCGCGGCGGCTCGTAGCCGACGAGCGCCTCGACCAGCCGGTCGCGTGCGGCCGCATCGGCAATGCCTGCGCGGTCGGCCGCGCGCGCGACCTCCGCGATTACCCACGCGCGCGACACCAGCCCGACGGCGGTCGGCGTGATGCGGTCGCGCCAATGGATCCGCATGCAGACAGTGTATGACGCAGCGCCCGTCGCTGTCGTACGATCCGAGTCACCGCCACGAGGGCCGAATGCCATGAACTTTCATCCGAAGCTTGCCCGCGCGCTCATGCTGGCCTCGATGGCAGCGCTCGCAGCCGCGGCCGCCGCAGCCGAGCACCCGCGCATCACGCGACCGCAGGTGGAAGCGCCGGCGCGCGTGCTGTTCGTGGGCAACAGCTACTTCTACTACAACAACAGCCTGCACAATCATGTGCGCCGGCTCGCGATCGCGGCGGATCCCAGCCTCGAAAAGAAGCTTGCGTACAAATCGGCGACGATCGGCGGCGCGACCCTCGCGCATCACGACATCGAGTATCTGACCCGTCCCGGCCGCATCGGCGTGAAAGAGCCTTTCGAGCTCGTGATCCTGCAGGGCGGAAGCGCCGAGCCCTTGACCGAAGCCGGGCGCAGGCGCTTTCGCGACACCGCGATCGAGTTTTCGAAGGTGATTGCGTCGCGCGGCGGCGCCACGGCGCTGTACATGACGCACGCCTACGTCGCCCCGCACAAGCAGGCCGACCCGAACAATCTGCGGCTCATCGAGGCCGCGTACGTCGCGGTCGGCAACGAGATCGGCGCACTGGTGATCCCGGTCGGGCTCGCTTTCGAGGAAGCGGCACGGCGCCGACCCGAACTGCAGCTACACCAGGATTACGACGGCTCGCATCCGTCGCTGCTGGGCACCTATCTCGCCGCCTGCACCGTGTACGCAAGCATCTACGGCCGCTCGCCGGTCGGCAACGGCTACGACTACTTCGGTCGCATCGACCGCGCCACGGCGACCTTCCTGCAGCAGGTGGCCGAGGACACGGTGAAGAAGTTCTTCGACCGCTAGCCTGCGCCAAGGGCGTCGCGCAGGCGATCGCCGACGGCGAGCCCCTGACGTGCAGCCGGCGCATTGACCGCACTGATCACGCCGCACGTCCAGGTATCGATAGCCTCGCCGATGCGCGCCGACGTGTGCGCAACCGCCACCGCCGCGATGCCGAGCGCTTCGAGTTCGGCCAGCGCCGCGATACCGGCGCCGTCCTTGCCGACGCCGGCGTCGTTGAACACGTACAGCTTCGCCGGCACGGCGGCCGCGTACCTGACCACGCTGCGGCCTGCGTGTGAGCCGGTGACGACGACGCAGCCCGCGTGCTCGGGCGCAGCTTGCGTGACCGAGTCGAGCAGAACGACACCGGCAGGCGGATCGGCGGCCATCGGACGCTTCTCGCGCAAGCGCGGCACGCTGTCAAGGGGCGAGTGAAGGCGATGGCCGATCCGCGCGCGGCCGGCGCAGCCGGCTGCGGCGCGCGACGACGCTTGCGTGCGCCCGGCGCTGCGGTGCGCTCGCCTGCGCTGCGCCCGCGGCCCGCGGCGGAAGGGCATGCGTACTCACGGCTCGACCGCCAGCGCGCGCCAGGCGCTCGCGCCGATCGCACCGCCGTCGGCATCCAGCGCGACGATGCGCCAGCGCAGTTGTTTGCCGCGATTGGCTTCGAGCACGAAAGGCGGCGCCGTGTAGGCGGAGGTCCGCGGTGCGAGCAGCGCGGCGAGCACTGTAGCGCCGTCGGCCTGCACCTCGAGCTTCAGCAGCGCGGCGCGCTCGCCGCTCACCCAACTGAACTCGAGCGGCGCGTCGGCCTTCACGCGCGCGTCGGCATCGGGTGCGAACAGCCGCAACGCGCCGGTGGTCGCCGTCAGCGTTTCGAGCGCAGCGCCGCTGCCGACGTAGTAGCGCAGCACCGGCATCGGAAAGCCGGCCACCCCGCCGGCGTGCGCGATGCGGCCGCCGCCGGTGTTCGAGTCGGCCTCCTTGTCGTCGCTCGCCTCGATGCGCAGCAGGATCTTGTACGCGCCGTCGGTCTGATGCGGCAAGCGCCGCGGGTCGGGGCCCGTGATCACTGCTTCGCCGGTGGGCGGCAGGAACTGTTCGAACCGGTCCAGCAAGGTGTAGCGGCGCTGCTGCGCCCGGCGCTCCACCGGCAATGTGGCTTCGGTCAGCAGATCCTCGTCGGTCGGTTCCGGGTCACCCGGCATCACGACCTCCCAGCGCCCTTTCAGCGTGCCGGCGCCGTTGTAGCGGATGCGCGCTTCGAATCGCTGAGGCGTGGTGCCGCGTTCGACGGCGAGTACGGCGCCCGCCGCGGCATCGGCGAACCCCAGTTGCACGTCCATCAGCGCCAGCGGCACGCGCGCGCCGCCGCCCGTCATGCGGCAGGTGACAATGACGAACTTGTCGCCGCCGATGCCGCCGCCGAAGCGGCGTACGTAGAAGAACGCCGAGTTCAGTCCCGCCTGCGCGTCCTGATACGCGCGCCGCGCGACCGACGCCGGAATCGTCATGATGTCGGTGAAGTTGGCCACGCCGCCGCTCGCGCTCGGCCGCGAACGATCGAGCCGCAGCGGCAGCCGCCCGTAAACGGTGCCGGGCACGCACGGATCGGCTGTCTGCACCGCGAACGGAAGCTGCAGATTCGGATTGGCGGCGAGCACCGCAGGCAGCAGCTCGCCGCACCAGAACGCCTCGACCGCGGTTTCGCCGGGATCGAGGCTCTGAAACGTCAGGAACACCGTCGTCGGCCCCGACGCCCGCACGTTGACGCCGAACGGGTTGACCGCCGTGACCGCGGCGGCCGGCGCGCCGATCAGCAACGCGATGGCCAGCAGCGCAAATCGGATCATCGCCGTTCTCCTTAGCCCGGATATTTCACGAGGGACGTGGGAATTGCGCGAGCGGATACGCGAGGCGGGTTGCGCGAGACGGCCGCAGTCGCGTGCCCGCAGGCGCGCGCGAGGAGTTCAGCGCAAGATGACCGCGCAGCCGCCGCGCAAACCCGCGTAGCCCCGGCGAACCCAACTGGATCGCGGCCTGCGCGCTGCAAGTGCCGGCCGAAGCAGAACAATTCACGCATACGGGGGCGACCTCGTGAGATATCCGGGCTACAACAGGCTCAACGACAGGCCCGCATCCCAGGCCCAGCTCGCGCCGCTCGTCGACAAGCCGAAACTCCCGTCGCGGCTGGCGTTTTCCTGGCGCACGTAACGCACGAACACCTGCCCCGGCAGCTTGCGGCCGTACGCCGGAATGCCGAAGCGCCACGTGAGCTGCGCCTGCGCATTGTTGTTGCTGGACGAGGCGAGATCGCGCGAATCCCCGCCGAGCGTACGGCCGGCGTTGGCGGCGAACGTGACGCCGTCGAGCAACTGCCAGTCGAATCCGCCGTTGCCGCCGCGCGTGGTCGTCTTCAGGTCCTTTTCGCGGCTGAAGTTTCGGTTCGTGTTCGCACCGAGGTTGAGGCTCAGTTTTTCGCCGACGCGCCAGCCGAAACTCAACTGGTGGCCGATGTTTTCGAAGTCGGCGTTCTCCCGGCCCGGCTGGCGATTGTCCTGGGTGGAACGCGCCAACGTATAACCGACGTTAAACGCGCCGCGCGTGACGTTCAAGGTAGCGTTGTGGCTGACATTGCGCTGGTCCGGCCGATGCGTTACGGCAATGCCCGAATCTTCCGTCGCCGGCGCGTTGATCGCACGCTGGCGCACGACGGACGCCGTATAGCCGAGCTGCGGCCACCACGATTCGCCGTCGCCGCCAAACCACTGCGCCAGCGGCAGCGCGAGATTCGCGGCCAGGTTGTCGGTGCGCGTTTTCAGGATCGTCGGCACGTCGTCGAGGTTGTCTTCCTGGCGCGAGCCGCTGAGCTGAAGCTGCGCGGCGCCGAATTGCGTGGCGAGCGCCGCGCGGTTCAACTGCCGGTCGGGCGAAGACGAAGCGCCGATGCTTTTGTACAGCGGCTCGACGCGCTGATGGTGCACCGACAACGTCACGGTCAGCGGCTGCGTCTCCGACCAGCGCTTGGAGTTTTGCACGACATCGACGGCGAAATCGAGCTGGCGGCCGCTCGCGGTCGCGCGCTTGACGGGCTGCAATTCGCCGCCTTGCGCCAGCGCCGGGTCGAACGGATTGCTGTAACGGCTGCGCGCGAACACCGCGTCGCCGCGCACGCGGTTGCCTGCGCTGCTGCCGGAAAGCCGCAGGCCCAGGCCCCGGCTTTCTTCGGCGTCGGGCACTTCGCCGCTGTTGAAGTTGCTGCGCGACTCGAGCCTGGCGTCGAGCGCCGCGATCTCGAACCGCAGCGCGCCGGGGCGGCCGCCGATCAGCTCCAGTCCCGCGGTGGCGCCGTGGATACGATGCTGCGCGCTCGTGAATCCGAAGAAGTCGTCGTAGCCGACGATGCTGGTGCCGTTCATCGCGTTGACCGACAGGTCGAAGCGCTCGCCGAACTTCTGCGCCAGCGTCAGCCCGCGGCTGCCGTAACCGGCGAGCAGCAGCGGGTTGTTGCCGTAGCTGATGTGGCCGAGCGCAAGCGTCGTGCCACGGTAACGCAGGTTGACGACGTAGTCGGCGAGATCGACCTTCGGCGCGCGTTCGCCGAGTTCGCCGAAGCGCAGCGCCTCGTTGCGAAAACTGCTGCCGGTGGCGTTGAACTGTCCGTCGGCCTTGAATGCGCCGCGTGCGGCGTCGAACGCGAATCCGCCGCGGCCGGTGCCGTCGAAATACGTCGGCCGCGCCGAAAGCGTCGCGTCGCCGCGTGCACCTTCGTCAAAGCGCGCCTTGCCGCTTAAGTCGAGCTTCGGGCCGAACTTGCCGGACTCGAGGCCGGCCGCGTTCAGCACCTTCAGCGGAAACTTCGCCACTTCACGCCATTGGCCGGCTTCGATCAAGTACACGGCGAACGTCGATTCGCCCGCGGCCGGCCGCGCGAAGCGCAGATCGAAGGCGAGCACGCCGGGACGCGGCTGGCGCGCCATCGCGGTCACGTCGAGCGCGCCGGCGAAGAAGCGCAGCTCGGCCGCGCGTGCGGCAAGCGCCTGGTCGAGCTGCAGCGTGACGGTCGAGTCCGGCGCGATCCAGCGGTCGGCGAAGTCCGCGGTCACACTGGCGTGCGCGCCGGCCGCACAGGCGAGCGCGACGGCGAGCGGCAGCGCTTTGAGTGTCGAGGGCATCGGTTGTCTCCGGCTCGGATCACTTAAACGCGCTGCGCCGGCGAAAACGGACAGCGCGCCCCGCCGCGGCATGCGGCCGGGCGCACCGCAGTTCATTGATAAAGGGTCACGTCGACGTACTGGTTCGTCGACTGCGTCACGTTGCGGTAGCAACGGTCGACTTGATTGGTGCGAATCTCGCGCTGCGCGTGCGTCGGCGGGCAGGGCAGTGCCGGCCCGCTCACCAGACCGGCCGCGGTACAGCGGTCGTGTCCGGCGGGCAGCGCTCCGCCCGGCGATTCGTCGGACGCCACGTATGCGCCGGGCGGCAGACACGGCTGGTAGTTCGCCAGGTAGTCGCGCACGGTGGTGTTCACCGTGCGGCGGCAGTACGCGTAGGGCGGATTGCTGTTGCCGTTGAGCAGCAGCGTGTAGCCGCTTGCGCAGCGGCCCTTCTCGACGGCGTTGACGCTGGTGGCCTGCGCGCGGGCGGCGTCGGCGCAGCCGATCGCGGCGAGCACGATCGCGAGGTGCAACGCGCGACGGCGAACGGCGAGAGTCCGATCGAAGCGGGGGGACGAAGGTTTCATCGTGCGACTCCTGGGTGCGGTTGGCGGGGCGAAAGCGCCGGCAAGACAAGACGCTGCCGACGGCACGCAGTGTTGGCGCACCGGCGGCGCTTTGGCATCCCAGGAAGTCAGGAGAAAACGGGGACGTGAAAATCGGCGCCCGCGGCGGCGCCGCTGAACGCGCTACCGGCGCGGCGCGGGTACCAGCCCGAGCTGGATCGCCTGGAACACCGCTTCGCCGCGCGAGTTCACTTCGAGCTTGCGGTAGATCTGCTTGATGTGCGAGGTGACCGTCGTTTCGGCCATGCCGAGCACTTCCCCGATGCGCGCGTACGACAGGCCCTTGGCGATCAACTGCAGCACTTCCTGTTCGCGCCGCGTCAGGCGCGGCGCATCGGCCGGCGGCGCCGCGGCCTGGAAGCGCTTCAGCAGATGGCGCGCGATCGCGGCGCTGATCGGCGATTCGCCCGCGATCAGCCGCAGGATCGCGGCGCCGATCGCTGGGCCGTCGGCGTCCTTCAGCAGATAGCCGGTGGCACCGGCCTCGATCGCCCCGAGGACGTGCGCCTCGTCGCCGAACACGCTGATCACCATCGCGTCGGCGTCAGCCGCGCAGCGCCGCAACGCGCGGATGACGTCGATGCCGCTGCCGTCCGGAAGCTCCAGATCGACCAGGGCCACGCGCGGCACGCACTCCGGGCACGCGAGCAGGGCCAGCGCGGCGGCGCGGTCGCCGACGGCGGCGGCGACCGCGAGCCCCGGCGTCGCGCGCACGATGTTCACCAGCCGCTCGCGCGTGGCGGGGTCGTCTTCGACGATCAGTACGTCGTGCATCGCTGCAGTGTGCACGCGCGGCGCCGCGTTCGGCAACGTGGCCGCACGCGGCTGCAGACGAGCTGGACAGCCGCAACGCGAAATCGCAGGGCGCAGGTCGAACGCATGCGGTCGGCTCCGGGGTTTGCCGTTCAGTGTGCGGCGATCGGCGCCCCGGCCGTACCCCAGGAAATGAGGAGCCGCAGACTTGCACGCCAGGCGGCGCGTAAGCTGCGGCGCGGTGCGGATCGCGGCAGCGAAGGAGGTACAAGCTTGGGTCGAGTCGTCCTGCTGTCGAGTGTCGCGGCGACGGCGGCGCTGTGCGCGGCCCTGCTGCTGCTCGAACGCGGAGCGGCACCGCCGCACGAGCTGCGCGTGCATGCGGCGGCTTTTGGCGCGACCGTCGATCCCGAGCGCATGCGCAAAGTGCCGCTGCCGCATCGCTGGCTGTCCGACTGCGCGACGTGTCGCACCGTCTGGTATCGCTTCCGCTTGCCGCTGGCCGAACCGCCGCGCCAGACGCAGGCCGTCTACCTGCCGGCCGTCGGCCAGAACGCCGCCGTGTACCTGAACGGCCGTCTGCTCGGTCAAGGCGGACGTTTTCCCGACCCGATGGCGCGCCTGGGGCGGCGGCCGTTGTGGGTCGCGGTGCCGGTGCCGCTGTGGCGCGCGGGCGACAACGAGCTGTACGTGCTCGTCGGGGCCGAGCGCCCGCGCTTCGGCTGGATGCCGGCGCCGGCGCTGGGCGCCGAATCCGAACTCGAACGCCGCTGGCGCTTGCGCCATGCGCTGGCGGCGACCGTGCCGCAGGGCTTCGCGACGGCGGCGGCGATGCTCGTGCTCGTGATGGGCGCGCTCGCCTACTACCGCCGGCGCGAAAGCGCGTACGCGGTGCTCGCGGCGGCCGCACTCACCGCGGCCGTGTACCTGTTCAGCGCGCTGGTCGTCGAACCCGCCTTCGACGGCGGTTTGTGGAACGGCTGGGTCGTGCTGTGCGCGTGGACCGCGGTGACCGCCGCGTGGCTGCTGGTCGCGCGGCTCGTCGACGCCGGCCGCCGGCGCGCGCCGGTGCGTGCCGCAGCCGCCGCTGCGGCCCTGGCGCTTCCGGCGGCGCTTGCCGCATGGCTGGAGCCTTCCGGCTTGGCCGTCAGCGCCGCGCACGCCGCCGCGCTCGGCGCACTGACGCTGGCCGGTGTATGGCTCGCGGCGGCGGGTTCACGCAGCGGCGACGGCCGCCTGGCATGGCCCGGCACGGCGCTGGCCGCGCTGACGGCGATCGACCTCGTGCGGCTGCCGTTGCAGCCCGAGGCGCTGCCGCTGCTGCCGTGGGCGCTGAGCGCGCTGCTCGCTGGCGCCGGCTGGCTGCTGCTGGTTCGCTTCGTCGAGACGCTGAACGCGGCCGAACTGCTGAACGTCGACCTCGAAGCGCTGGTGCGTCAACGGACGGCCGAGCTGCAGGAACAGTTCGAGCGCGTGCGCCAGCTCGAACGGCGCGAGGCGATCGCCGCCGAGCGCGAGCGGCTGATGCGCGACATGCACGACGGCGTCGGCGGCCACCTCGTCTCGATGCTGGCGATGATCGAGGCCGACTCGCCGCGCCGG
>CAZIJU010000057.1:0-22539 GCA_964539745.1 uncultured Burkholderiaceae bacterium
GGCGCGAACATGAACTTCGACCGGCTGCGCTTCGTCGCCGAGCGCGCCGAGGTCGGCGAGCGGCGCGAAGCGGTGTTCGCGGTGACGATCCCCGAGGAGCGCGGCAGCTTCAAGCGGTTTTGTGCGCTGGTCGGCAACCGCAACGTCACCGAGTTCAACTACCGCATCTCGGACGCGAAGGAGGCGCACATCTTCGTCGGGCTGCAGATCTTCAAGCCGTCGGACGCGGCGATGCTCGCGCGCACGTTCGAGCGCGCGGGGTTCCCCACACTCGACCTCACCGATGACGAACTGGCCAAGCTGCACCTGCGGCACCTCGTCGGCGGCCATTCGCCGCTCGCGAAGAACGAACTGCTGTACCGCTTCGAGTTTCCCGAGCGGCCGGGCGCGCTAATGCGATTCCTGACGAGCATGTCGCCGAACTGGAACATTTCGCTGTTCCACTATCGCAATCAGGGGGCCGACTACGGCCGCATCCTGGTCGGCATGCAGGTGCCGGCGAACGAGAAGAAGCAGCTCAGGGAATTCCTCGCCACGCTCGGCTACCGGCACTGGGAAGAGACCGACAACCCCGCGTACAGGCTCTTTCTGGGGTGACGCGTTTTCCGGCGCCGACATGCCGGATTTTCCGCTGAAGCTCGCGCCGTCGCCCGGCAAAGTTCCTCCGTCGTCACGCAGAGGACGCAAAGGAGGCAAAAATGCACACGGCGGACGGGTTGATCGTGGCTGAACTGAGCCTGACGGACTGGCTGCACGCGGCGTTCGCGGCCGAGCGCGCGCCGCAGCGGCCGAAGCGGTCGGCGGTGCCTGCGCGGGGGGCGGGCCGCATCGTCGGCGGCGCGCGCGTGAGCTTCTGGTGGATGCTCGGCATCACGCTGCTCGCGATCGCGCTGCGCTAAGCCGCCGCGCGAGCTCCCTCACCCCGCCCTCTGCCTTGCGGGAGCGGGGAGCCATCGGCGGCCGATGGTCTTCAACCATCGGCCGAGAGCTCGTTATGCTGGCGCGATGAGCTCGATCGAAACGCTCGTCCGCGGCCGCGCCACGGATCTCGGCGACGGCTTCACCGTGCTGCGCGTGCTGCCGCATGCGGCGCGGCGCTCGGTGGGACCGTTCGTGTTCGTCGACCACTTCGGTCCGACCGTTTTCGCGCCGGGGCGCGGAATGGACGTTCGGCCGCACCCGCACATCGGGCTGGCCACGGTCACGTATCTGTTCGACGGCGCGGTGATCCATCGCGACTCGATCGGTTCGGTCCAGCGAATCGAACCCGGGGCGGTCAACTGGATGGTCGCCGGCCGCGGCGTGGTCCACAGCGAACGCTCGCCCGACGAGGAACGCCGGCGCGGGCACGTGCTGCATGGGGTCCAGACCTGGGTCGCGCTGCCCGTCGAGCGGGAAGAGGAGGCGCCGTCCTTCGCACATCATCCGGCCGAAACGCTGCCGCTCGTCGAGCGTCCCGGCGCGCGCTTGCATCTGCTGATCGGGCGTGCGTTCGGTCAAGGCTCGCCAGTGGCGATGCGCTCGGACACGCTGTACTGCGCGATCGAGCTCGACGCCGGCGCGCAGGTGTCGCTTCCGCCCGAACACGCCGAACGCGCCGTCTACGTCGTCGACGGCCGCGTGTCGATCGACGGCGAGCCGGTCGAAGCGGGGCAGCTTGCGGTACTTGACGCCAGCAGCACGGTCGAGCTGGCTGCGCGCCGGCCTGCGCGCGCCATGCTGCTCGGCGGCGCGCCGCTCGGCCCGCGCTTCATCTGGTGGAACTTCGTGTCCTCGCGCGCCGAACGCATCGAGCAGGCCAAGGCCGACTGGGTCGCGCAGCGAATGGGGCGCATCGAAGGCGAAACCGACTTCATCCCGCTGCCCGAGCGTTGACGGCCGTCAAGCGCCGGGTTGCCGCGACGCGCATCCTGGCAGTGGTGTTTTGCGATTCGAGTGTCCGCGGCGGCACCGGGCACGCGCGATCCGCCGCACGCATCCGGCACGATGCCCTGGAACGAAACCTACTTTCCCGCGTCGATGCGACACCTGTCGCCGCCGGTTCGCGCCAAGGCGATCGAGATCGCGAACGCGCTGCTCGAAGAAGGCATGGACGAGGGCCGCGCGATCCGCATCGCCATCGCGAAGGCAAAGCAATGGGCCGCGCAGCGCGGGTTGCCGCTGCGCGGCTGAGCGCATTGAACTTTGCCGGACCGCTTGACGCGTTCAACCGGCGTGACCCTTCGCTGTTGCAGGCGCCGGTGCGTCATCCCCATTCCGGCCCTGAGCCGGAGGAGGATCTCGGTCTTGCGAGCGGAAGGGATTCCTCGCCTTCGGCTCGGAATGACATGAAGGGGTGGCTCGGAATGACATGAAGGGGTGGCTCGGAATGACATGAAGGGATGACTCCGAATGACACGAACGGGTGGCGCGGAATGACACGAAGGAGTGGCGCGGATTTACAGGAAGGGGCGGCCCGGCATAACGCGCTGTTGTCATCCCGACCCCGGCTTCAAGCCGGGGGGATCTCGGCATTGCGAGCGGACGAGATTCCTCGCCTTCGGCTCGGAATGACACGAAGGGGTGGCGCGGAATGACACGAAGGGGTGGCGCGGAATGACACGAAGGCGTGGCTCCGAATGACAGGAAGGCGTGGCTCCGAATGACAGGAAGCAGCGGCTCGGAATCAGGGGAAGCAGCGGCCCGGAATCACGAGGCGTGCGGCCGGCGCGCGTCAACGCCGCTGCTTCTGGTACGTGCCGACCAGCTCGGCCTTCGCCAGTACGTGGCCCTCGATCGCTTTCATCAGTTGCGCGCGGGTGGGCTGGCGCAGGTTCGGCAGCTTCGTGTCGAGCGCGTACAGCTCGAAGAAATATCGGTGCCGGCCGATCGGCGGGCAGGGACCGCCGTAGCCGGTGCGGTGCCAGTCGTTCAGTCCTTCGTGCACGCCGTGCGGCAGCACGCCGCCTTCGGGCAGCCCGGTCGAATCGGGTGGCAGGTCGTACAGCACCCAGTGCACCCAAGTCATCTTCGGCGCCGCGGGGTCGGGCGCGTCCGGATCGAAGCACACCAGCGCCAGGCTCTGCGCGCCCGCCGGCACGTCGCTCCATGCGAGCGGCGGCGCGATGTCCTGTCCTTCGCAGGTGTATTTGGCCGGGATCGGTCCCCGATCGGCGAATGCAGGGGAAGTGAGCTTCATCGTTCGTCCTCCGTCGATCGCACGATGATGAACCCGATTCGTCTGCGCCGCATGCGGTACCCGGTCCGTTACCCCGGACACTTCACGAGGGGCGCGGCAGTTGCGCGAGCGGATGCGCGAGGCAGGTTGCGCGAGACGGCCGCAGTCGCGTGCCCGCAGGCACGCGCGAGGGCGAGGTCCGCGGCTGCGCCAAACCCTGCGGCTTGGCGGGCGGAGCCGCGCCGTGGAAAGGAGCGCGAGATGACCGCGCAAGGCGCCACGCAAGCCCGCGCAGCCCCGACGATCCAAAGTGAAGTTCGCTCCGTAGAGCGCAAGCGCCGGTCGAAGGAGCGGAAAGCACGTGCGCGGCGGGCGACCGCGTGAAGTGTCCGGGTTAAGCTTGCGCCGTGCTCCGCCCGCTGCTGAACGCCAGCCGCTATCTGGTCCTCGCCGCCGTGCTCGGCTCGCTGGTGGCCGCGCTCGCGTTGTTCGTCTACGGTGTGGCCGAGACGATCGCGGTCGTCGTCGACACGAT
Organism: uncultured Burkholderiaceae bacterium; assembly: GCA_964539745.1. GTDB lineage: Bacteria > Pseudomonadota > Gammaproteobacteria > Burkholderiales > Burkholderiaceae_F > DSNY01. The sequence goes on from CAZIJU010000057.1 coordinate 3,693, forward strand.
CGCCAAGGCCGAAGTCAGCAGCAAGGGCGCGAAGGCGCTGGCGCTGGCGTTCATCGAAATCGTCGATCTGTTCCTGCTCGGAACCGTGTTCCTGATGATCGCGCTCGGGCTGTACGAGCTGTTCATCGAGGAGAACCTCGCGCTGCCCATGTGGCTGTCGATCAACTCGTTCGACGACCTGAAGAACAAGCTGGTCGGCGTCGTGATCGTCGTGCTCGCGGTGCTGTTCCTCGGCGCGGTGGTTTCGTGGGACGGCAGCCGCGACCTGCTTGGCTTCGGTGCCGGTGTCGCGCTGGTCATCGCCGCGTTGACGTACTTCCTTTCGACCGCGAAAGGCGACAAGGGCAAGGCGGACAAGAAGAACGCGGGATAGCGTCGGCCGACGCAAGTCACTTCCTCCCCCGCCACAACCACGCACGCACCTCGTCGAGCGGGCGCGTATTCAGCACGTCGGCCTTTTCCAGCCAGCCGCGCCGCGCCTGACCGACGCCGTAGACCAGGTTGTCGAACTCGTGCACCGAGTGCGCGTCGGAGTTGATCGCCACCCGCGCGCCTTCGTCCTTCGCCATCCGGCAGGCGAGATCGGTCAGGTCGAGACGCTGCGGATGCGCGTTGACCTCCAGCGCCACGCCGCGCGCCCGGCACTTGCGGATCACCGCGAGCATGTCGACGTCGTGCGGCTCGCGCTGGTCGATCAGGCGTCCGAGCGGGTGCGCGAGGATCTTCACGTGCGGATTGTCCAGCGCGGCGAGGATGCGCGCGGTCTGCTTCGCGCGCGGCAGGTCGAACTTCGAATGCACCGCCGCGATCACCACGTCCAGCGGCGCCAGCGCCGCATCGGGCAGATCGAGCGCGCCGTCTTCGAGCACGTCGACCTCGATGCCGGTGAGCAGCCGCACGCCGTCGAGCTTCGCGTCGATTCGCTCGATCTCCGCGCGCTGCTTGGCAAGCCGCACCGGATCGAGCCCGTGCGCGACCGTGAGGCGCCGGCTGTGTTCGCTGATCGCCAGATACGCCAGGCCGTGCGCGCGCGCGGCCTGCGCCATCTCCTCGATCGTCGCGGTGCCGTCGCTCCACTTGGTGTGCGCGTGCAGATCGCCGCGCAGATCATCGCGTTCGACGAGCTGCGGCAGCGCGCGCCTTTTCGCGGCTTCGATTTCGCCGCGGTCCTCGCGCAGCTCGGGCTGGATCCACGGCAAGCCGAGCGCCGAATAGACGTCTTCCTCGGTCGCGCCGGCGATCGCGCGCCGGTCTTTGAACAACCCGTATTCGTTGAGCTTCAGCCCCTGGTCGGCGGCGAGATTGCGCAGCCGGATGTTGTGCGCCTTCGATCCGGTGAAGTACATCAACGCTGCGCCGTAGCTTTGCTGCGGCACGACGCGCAGGTCGACCTGCAGCCCGGACTTCAGAACGACCGATGCGCGCGTCTCGCCCGACTGCAGCACTTCGGCGACGTCCGGATACTGCGTGAAGTACCGGCACACCGCCGCGCCGTCGGGTGCGGTGGCGAGCAGGTCGATGTCGCCGACCGTCTCCTTCGCGCGTCGCAGGCTGCCGGCGGCGGCCACTTCGGCCACGCCCGGCGCCTGCTTCAGGTAAGCGAGCAGCGCGTCGGCGTATTGCGCGGCGATCGCGAGTTTGAAACGCTTGACCTGCGCCAGTTGCCGCTCGATTGCTTCGGCGATGCGCTGCTCGGTCTTCGCTCCGAAGCCGGGCAGCGAGCGGATGCGCCCGTCGCGTGCCGCTCGCAGCAGTTGCGGCAGCGTGTGCACGTGCAGTTCCTCGTACAGCGCGCGCACGCGTTTGGGCCCGAGGCCCGGCAGCTTCAGCAGCTCCGCCACACCGGCGGGCACTTCCTTCTTCAGCCGCTCGAGCGCACCGATTGCGCCGGTCGTGGCGAACTCGCGGATCTTCGCCTCCAGATCGGTCCCGATGCCGGGCAGCTTGGGCAGCGGCCGGCCGGAGCCGATCGCCGCGGCCAGGTCGAGCTTCAGTTCGCCGACGATGCGCGCGGCGTTGCGATACGCGCGCACGCGGAACGGATTGGCGTTCTGCAGCTCGAGCAGATCGGCGATCTGTTCGAAAGCCGCTGCGATGTCTGCATTCCTGATCGGCATGCGTGCGGCTAGGGTCTGTTGGCATATGGATCGGGTCTGCGGCGGGTCGGATTGGGCCGCAGCGCCAGGCGCGGCGAGGGGACCATTGGCCAACGCCAAGGACCCGAGCCGCAACGCCGCGATGCGGCCCAAGGCGGCCCGCCCCGCAGGGTGATCCCCGCGCTCGCCGCAAGGGGCACGGGGCGCTGTTGACGCGCTTTGACGCGACCATGACGGCGCCACCCGCCGCAGGCTGCGGGGATCACGCGGACCCGAGGCATACGTCAACAGACCCTAACGTCGCGTGACGGTTTCCTTGGTCTGCTCGGCCTTGAGCACGCCGACGACCGAGTCGACCTGTTCGGCCAGCGCCTCCAGTACGTTGTCGACGGCGAGCAGCCCGGTGAGGTTGCCGGCCGCGTCGAGCACCGGCAGCCGGCGCACGCCGGCCTCCCGCATCTTGGCCAGCGCGTCGAGGATGTCGTCGTCCTCGCGGATCGTCGCAAGCGGCTGCGACATGATGTCGCCGGCGGTCAGCGTGGCGGGATCGAGCGCGAGCGCGACCGTCTCGATCACGATGTCGCGGTCGGTCACGATGCCGGCCGGCTTGTCGCGCCGGCCCTTGTCGTCGAGCACGACGACGCTGCCGACGTGCTGGTTGCGCATGATCTGCGCGCACTGCGTCAGCGTCGTCTGCGGCGTGACGGTGACGACGTCGCGTACCGCCAGATCGCCGATCCGAACCGATTTCGCTCTCATCGATGCCTCCGTTTCCGCAATGACCATTGGACCGCGGCTGCGTTGATGGATTCATCATCGTCGCGCGCGGGGGGCGCCGCGCTGACCTGCGTCAAGCGGGGCGGCCGGCGCCGCCGCGAGTAAGCTCACGCGCGCGGTCGCGACCGCGACCGAAGACCCATCCCGCGGAGGTCGGATGGACGAACGCCGCCTGCTGACGCCGCGCGAGGCCGAAGCCGTCGTCGAGGAGCGAATCGAACGGTTCGGCCTCGGCGCCCTGCCGCGCGTGACGGTCACGCCGCTGCCCGACGGAATGTGGTGCGTGCGCTGGGAAAACGTCGAGGCGACCGTGGCGCCGATGACGGCGCAGGCCTGGCATGCGTGGCTCGAAGAAAACGTCGGTTCGCTCGATCCGGGCGATCTGGAGACGACCGAGAGCTGAACGCTGCTACCGGTCGTCGAGTTCGGCGAACCGGATCACGCCGGCCGCCGGGTCGCAGGTGTGCGCGCTCGCCGCCTCGTCGAACGCGATGTCGCCGCCGGCATCGGCCACGCCGGTTGGGCGCAGTCCTCGGAAGTCGAACAACCGCGCATCCATCAGATGCGACGGCACCACGCGCGCCAGCGCGTTGAACGTGTTTTCGACGCGGCCGGGGAAGCGTCTTTCCCATTCGGCCAGCATGCGTTTCACTTCCTGGCGCTTGAGGTTTTCCTGCGAACCGCACAGGTTGCACGGAATGATCGGGAAGTCCCTGAGCTTCGCGTAGGCGGCGAGATCGGCCTCCTTTACGTACGCCAGCGGGCGGATCACGACGTGCCGGCCGTCGTCGGAGACGAGCTTCGGCGGCATCGCCTTCAGCTTGCCGCCGTAGAACAGATTCAGGAAGAACGTGCCGAGGATGTCGTCGCGATGGTGCCCGAGCGCGATCTTCGTTGCGCCGAGCTCGCTCGCCACCCGGTACAGAATGCCACGGCGCAGCCGCGCGCACAGCGAGCACATCGTTCTGCCCGGCTCGATGACGCGCGTGACGATCGAATACGTGTCCTGCGTTTCGATGCGGAACCGCACGCCGCGCTTGCCCAGATACTCGGGCAGCACGTGCGCGGGGAAACCCGGCTGCTTCTGGTCGAGGTTGACGGCGACGACGTCGAAGTCGATCGGCGCGCGTTCGCGCAGGGTCAACAGCAGGTCGAGCAGGCCGAAGCTGTCCTTGCCGCCCGAGACGCAGACCATCACGCGGTCGCCGGGCGCGATCATGCCGTAGTCGGCGATCGCCTGGCCGGCGAGGCGCAGCAGGCGCTTTTGCAGCTTGTTCGCTTCGCGCGCGGCCTTGTGCGCGGCGCGTGCGGAAGGCACCCGGACTTGAGCGATATCGGTCATCGTCGGCGGCTCGGGCTCAATCCCTGAAGCGGAACACCTCGACGCCGACCGCTTCCGCGTCGTCGAACGCGTTCGGCTTCTCGACCAGCAGCCGGACGGCGATCACGCGCGGCAGGCGGCACAGCGCGCGCGCCGCGGCGTCGGCGAGCGTCTCGAGCAGGTTCGTGTGCCCCTGCGTCAGGCTCTGCACGAGCGATTCGCGGACGATGCGATAGTCGAGCACCTCGGCGATGCGGTCGTGCGCGGGTGCGTCCTGTTCGACCCACACGTCGGCGTCGCACAGCAGGGGCTGTCGCAGGCGCGTCTCGTGCGGAAGGATGCCGACCGACGCGTGCACGCGCAGTCGCCGCAGTCCGATGCGCATCGATTTCGTCAGCGCCGCCAGCCGGGGATCGGGCTGAAGTTGCATGTGAACCCTGTTTTGGCGCGCGCCGCGCGAATCCGGCGCGCAGAATCGATCAACGAAACGAAAGCCGCCATCGGCTAAAGGAAGCTGAAATCCCGATCCATACGCCGCAGGTGCTGCCCGCCGTCGACCAGCAGGGTCGTTCCGGTGATCGCGCGCGCATCGGCTGCATACACGACCGCCGAGGCCACGTCCTCGGCCGAACTCGCCTGTCCGAGCGGCGCCATCGCGTGCGTCCGCGCAAACGCCGCTGCGTCCTGCAGGTGCGAAGGCAGCGTCATTCCGGGCGCGACACCGACCACGCGCAGCTTCGGCGCCAGCGCCAGCGCGAGCAGCGTGGTCGCCTCCTCCAGCGCGCTCTTCGACAGCGTGTAGCTGAAGAAGTCGGGATTGGGATTCCAGAGTTTCTGGTCGAGCAGGTTGATCACGACGCCGCGCGCGTCGTCGGCCAGCGACGCGTGCAGCGCTTGCGCCAGCAGCACGGGCGCGATCGTGTTCACGCGCAGATGCCGGATCAGCGTGGCACCGCGGAAGCGTGCCGCATCGTCATAGTCGAACAGCGACGCGTTGTTGACGACGCAGTCGAGCGCACCGAGCGCGGCCACCGCATCCGGAACGAGCGCCCGGACGCCGCGCTCGATCGCCAGATCGCGGCCGATCGCTACCGCGCGGCGGCCGAGCGCCTCGATGTCGCGCACGGTGGCGAGCGCGTCCGCGCGCGACGTGCCGTAATGGACGGCGACGTCCCAGCCGTTGCGCGCGAATGCGAGCGCGATCGCGCGGCCGATGCGGCGCGCGCCGCCGGTGACCAGCACGGCGCGTGCGCGCGAGCGGCGGCGCTTCATGGCGTGCCGCGCGCTGGCGCGGACCGGCGGTGGTGGATCGTTCGCATGGCTTGCGGTATTCGGGCGAGCGCGGATTATCGCGTAGTGCCGGTAACATGGCTCGCATGAACGCGCCGCGCTTGCCGCAGCCGAGGCCCGAGGCGCTCGCCGCGAGCGAGCGGCTCGCGGCGTCGATCCGCGCGCAGATCGACGCGGGCGGCGGCTGGATCCCGTTCGACCGCTACATGGACTCCGTGCTGTACGCGCCCGGGCTCGGCTACTACGCCGCGGGCGCGCGCAAGTTCGGCGACGCGCGGTCGGGCGGCGACTTCGTCACCGCGCCCGAGATCTCGCCGCTGTTCGCGCAGGCGCTCGCCGCGCAGGTCGCGCAGGTGTTTGCGCACTGCGCACCGTGCGTGCTCGAATTCGGCGCCGGTTCCGGCGTGCTCGCGCGCGATCTGCTTGATGCGCTCGACGCGCGCGGCGCGGCGGTCGAGCGCTACGCGATCGTCGAAGTCTCGCCCGACCTGCGCGAGCGGCAGGCCAGACTGCTGGCCGGCCGGCCGGTCGAGTGGCTCGACGCGCCGCCGGCGGACTTCGAAGGTGTGGTCGTCGCCAACGAGGTGCTCGACGTGATGCCGGTGGCGCTCTTCGTCAAGCGCCGCGGCGAGGTCTTCGAGCGCGGGGTGGCGGTGCATGGCGGGCGCTTCGTTTTCGAGGAGCGGGCCGCCGCCGCGCAGCTCGCGCAGGCCGTCGCGGCGATCGAGCGCGAAGTCGGCGCGCTGCCCGACGGCTACGCCTCGGAGATCGGCTTCGTCGCGCAGGCGTGGATGCGGACGATCGCGCAACAGCTCGCGCGAGGCGTGCTGCTCGCGATCGACTACGGTTTCCCGCGCCGCGAGTACTACCACCCGCAGCGGCTGATGGGCACGATCATGTGCCACTATCGCCATCATGCGCACGCCGATCCCTTCTGGCTGCCCGGGCTCAACGACCTGACCGCGCACGTGGATTTCACCTCGATCGCCGACGCGGCGCACGAAGCCGGGCTCGACGTGCTGGGCTATACGTCGCAGGCGCACTTCCTGCTCAACTGCGGTCTGCTCGACCGGCTGCGCGACGGGCACACGCACGCGCGCGCGAACGAAGCGATGCGGCTGCTTTCGGAGGCGGAAATGGGCGAGCTGTTCAAGGTGCTCGCGGTCGGCCGCGGTATTGACGTTGCGCTGATCGGCTTCGCCCGCGGCGATCGCGCGCACGCGCTGTAGCAGCGGACCGCGCGGATGATCGACCTGAAGGCGGCGGACTCCCGGTTCGATGCGCTTCATCGTCACGCTCTTCCTCGCGCTCGTCGTGCTCACCGCGCTGCAGCCCTGGTTGCAGCGGCTCGGCATCGGCCGCCTGCCCGGGGACTTCCGGTTTCGCATCGGCAAGCGCGAATATCTGCTGCCGTTCGCCAGCACGCTGCTGCTGACGCTGCTCGTCTTTCTGATCGGCAAACTCGTCTGAACGCTCGCGAATCGGCGGGATGACGCGCGCCGCGCCGCGCGGCATGATCGGCCGCGCGGCAGGACCGCGAGGGCAGGCGGGGGACGATATGAACAACGAGCAACGAGCGTTCGATCCGAAGCTGGAGCACGAGCGCATCCGCACGCGGCGTGCGTTGTGGGAAGGACGCCGGCCCGACGCCGATGCGCTGCCGCCCGAGCATCCCGTCGGACTCGCGTTTTCCGGTGGCGGCATCCGCAGCGCGACGTTCTCGCTCGGTCTCGCGCAGGCGTTCGCGGCGAAGCGGCTGTTTCCGCAGATCGACTATCTGTCGACGGTTTCGGGCGGCGGCTACACCGGTGCCTTTCTTGGCAGCTTGTTCTTGCCGCGCACGGCCGATTTGGCCGTGCCCGATCCGCTGCCGCGCGAAGCGCATCAGGCCGCTGCCGAATCCGCGCTGGCGGCCGCAGAGCGCGCCGAACGGCTGCTCACCGATCCGCCGAACGCGACCGCCGCGTCGATCCGCGTCGGCGCGCCGGGCGAGGACACGACGATCTTCCATCCGCTGCGCTGGCTGCGCGAAAACGGCCGCTACCTCACGCCGAGCGGCGCGAAGGATCTGCTGTTCATGACCGCGTTTTATCTGCGCTCGCTCGTCGGCGTGCACTACGTGCTGGCGGTCGCGCTGACCGGCGCCGTGCTCGCGGTGTATCTGGTTCGCGTCGGGCTGCATGTCGCCGGCCAGGCGATCGGCGGCGGGGTCGCGCCGCGGCTCGACGGGCTCGACTGGGATCTCGCGGTGGTCGGCGATGCGCTCGCGTGGTGGTGGAGCCCGATCCTGTGGCTCGTGCCGCTGGTCGCCGCGGCAGTCTGCGGTCCGCTCGTTCTGGCTTACTGGCTCGTGTTCAGACAGGAGCGCGCGGGCAGGCTTTCGGCCGAAGAGCGTGCGACCAAGCTCGGTCCGTACTGGCTGCTCGTCGCGAGCCTGGCCTTCGGCGTACTGCTCGCGCGCTTCGACCGCTGGGACAACCCGGTCGTTTTCCTGCTCGGCTACGGCGCGTACCTGGCGATCGCGACACTGCTCGCGCAGCGCTTGTGGCTCGCGCGGATGCTCAAGCCCGGCGAGGACTGGACGTACACCTCGGCGGTGGCGCGCGCGCGGCTGAAGCTGACGCAGGCGCTGACGGCGACGCTGGCGCTGCTGGCCGCGGTTGCGGCCTGCGGTTTCGTCGATTCGTTCGGCCAGACGCTGTTCGTCGCCTGGTTGCGCAATCGCCCGGGAGAGCTCGCGGCGCTCGCCTCCGGCGGCGGCGCGATCGCGGTCGCGCTGGCCTTCGCGCGCAAGCTCGGCGAGGCGGTCGGCGCGGACGCAACGGCCTGGAAGAAGCGGCTCGCACGGCTGCAGAAGCTCGTCGCACTCGTCGTCGCGCTGGCCGCGCTGGCCGCGATCGCGGCGATGCTGGTCGCGTTCGTGCAGTGGGTCGTCTGGAGCCCGTGGCTCGCCGAACTGCGCGTCAAGCCGCAGGCGCGGCTCGCGACCGCGCACTTTGCGCTGCTGATCGGGTTGGCGCTCGCGTGGGCGCTGCTCGCGGCGCTGGTGCGCGAGAGCTTGGGGTTCCTCAACAACTCGACGTTCCATCGCTTCTACTGCGCGCGGCTGGTGCGCACCTTCCTCGGCGCGGCCAACTTCAGGCGGCTCGCCCGGTTCCACGAGGCGCTGCACGCGCCGCTCGCGAGCCCGTCGGACGCGCGCGCGTTGTTCGTCTCCGAGTCGCACCCCGACGACGAAGTCGCGCTGCGCAGCTACTACGCGGGCAATTCCGCCGGTCCGCTGCACCTCGTCTGCGCGACCGTCAACGAGACGCTGTCGCAGACGTCGAACCTGGTGCGCGAGGACCGCAAGGGCGTCGCGCTGACGGTCGGCCCATCGGGCATCAACGTCGACGACCGCTTCCATCGTTGGGCGCAGCCGCTGCACGAGATCGGATCGCGGCTGCAGTTCGCCGATCTGCCGACACCACCCGACACGGCGGGCGCTGGCGCGCGCGAGGACTACGACCGCCAGACGGGCTGCGAGCGGCTCGCGCTCGGCGCGTGGGCGGCGATCTCCGGCGCGGCCGTGTCGACGGGGCTGGGACGCATGTCGTCGGCGGGATTTTCGATGCTCGCGTGGCTCGTCAACGCGCGGCTCGCGTACTGGTGGCTGCCGGCGGCAAAGATGAGCACGCAGCAGCGCGAAAGTCTGCTGAAAACCTTCGACCTCGTGCGGCAGGAGCTGACCGGCGGCTTCTACGGCAGGCGCGGATTGCGCTGGAATCTGTCGGACGGCGGTCACTTCGAGAACACCGCCGTCTACGAACTGCTGCGCCGGCGGGCGGCGCTCGTCGTCTGCGCCGACAACGGCGCCGATCCCGACTACGGCTTCAACGACCTGCACAACCTCGTGCGGCGTGCGCGGATCGACTTCGGTGCCGAGATCGAGTTCCTCGCGGAAGCCGAGCTGGCGGCCTTCGCGGGACGGCTCGGCCACGCGGAGGCCGCGCGTTGGTTCGGCACGATCGAGCAGTTCCGCGACCCGGCGCGGCGCGGCGATCGCTGCGCGCTCGCCGCGCGGGTGCGTTATGCGGCGGGTGCGGACGGGCTCGCGCGCGCGGCGCTGCTGATCGTCGTCAAGCCGGCCGTGCCCGACTTCGCGCCGCTCGATGTCAAGCTCTACGCGTGCCGGCAGCCGGCGTTTCCGCAGCAGTCCACCGGCGACCAGTTCTTCGACGAAGCGCAGTGGGAAAGCTACCGCAAGCTGGGCGAAGCGATCGGCCTGCGCCTGTTCGACCTGTGGCCCGGCTTCGTTCGCGAAGCGCGCGCGCTGGCGGCGGGGTCGGCGTGACGGTCGGCGAGCGGCCTCACTGCGCTGCCGCAGCGATCGCTTCGAGACGCGCCCGGCGGACCGCGGCGGCGATCGCCGCGCAATCGGGCGCGTGGCGCGCGGCGATCGCGCCGGCATCGACCGAAGCCGCGGCACGCAGCGCGCGGCGCAGGCGATCAAGGTTCACTGCGTCGAGCGTCTCGACCGCCGCGAGCAGCGACTCGAAGCGCTCGGGCCGGCGCAGCGCGTCGGCACGCTCGATCGCGGCGAGCTGCGCGTTCGCGTCTTGCGCCTGAGCAAGCGTCGCTCGCAGCTCGACGAGCAGCCGCGCCAGGTTGGCGGATTCGCCGTCGACCGGCAGCTTGGCGAGCAACCCGGCGAGCTTGGCCGGCGTCCCGCAAGCGGCGGCGAGGATCGCGAAACGGGCGGCAAGTGCGAGCCCGCGATCGGCCGCGCGGTCGAGCGCAGGTGCGATCGTCGCGGCATCCGTCAGCTCCGGATAGAGCCGCGCGAGCAGGCCGCAGTCTTGCAGCGCTTCGATCATCCGAGAAGGCTTCGCCTCCATCAGCCCGCGCGCGATTTCCTGCCACACGCGCTCGGGAACGAGCGCGTCGGCTTCGCCGCGATCGACGATCGCGCGCATCAGCGCGCGCGTCTCGTCGGCGATCGTGAAGTCGTGAAAGCGCGCGGCGAAGCGCGCCACGCGCAGGATGCGCACCGGATCTTCGACGAACGACGGGCCGACGTGGCGCAGCACCTTGGCTTCGAGGTCGCGCCGGCCGCCGAACGGATCGATCAGCGCGCCGCCCTCGTCCATCGCGATCGCGTTGATCGTCAGGTCGCGCCGCGCCAGATCCTGCTCGAGCGTGACGTCCGGCGCGGCGTGGAAGACGAAGCCCTTGTAGCCCGGCGCGGTCTTGCGCTCGGTGCGCGCGAGCGCGTACTCCTCGTGTGTGACCGGATGCAGGAAGACCGGAAAGTCCTTGCCGACCGGCTTGAATCCCGCAGCGATCATCTCTTCCGGGGTGGCGCCGACCACGACCCAGTCGCGGTCGCGTTCACTGTGGCTGCGGCCGAGCAGCCGATCGCGCACCCAGCCGCCGACGGCGTAGACCCGCATCAGTATTCGATGACCTCGGGCTCGGCGTGCGCGGCGGCGATCCACTCCTGCATCGGCGGCAGCTCGAGCACACGCTCGCTGTAGTTGCCGAGCGTGGGCGGCAGCGTCACGCCGTAGGTCACGAAACGCGTGACGACCGGTGCGAAGAACGCGTCGGCGATCGAGAACGTGCCGAACAGGAACGGTCCGCCCGAACGGGCGAGGCACTCGAGCCAGATGTCCTGCACGCGGCGTACGTCGGCCGCGACGTCCGGCCGCGCGAGCGCCGCCGCGCCTTTGTCCGGATGGCGCGAGCGGATGTCCATCGGTAGATGCGTGCGCATCGCCGCAAAGCCCGAGTGCATTTCGGCGGCGACCGAACGCGCCTGCGCGCGGCTCGCCAAGCGTGCCGGCCACATTCGGCCGCGCGCCTGCGTTTCGTTGACGTATTCGCAGATCGCGAGCGAATCCCAGACCGTCAGGTCGCCGTCGATCAGGCAGGGCACACGCCCGCTCGGCGAATGCTTCAGGATGTTCGCCCTGGTGTCGGGCGCATCGAGCGCGATGCGGGTCTCGTCGAACGCCACGCCGGCCATTTTCATCGCCAGCCAGGCGCGCAGCGACCACGACGAGTAGTTCCGGTTGCCGATCACCAGCGTCAGCGCCATCGCTATCTCCTCGCGCGTGCGCGGAATCCACCGAAGCGCGTGCGCGGATGCAGTCCCGCGAGGTAGATCGACGCTTCGTCCTCCAGCGGCGTCGGGTTGATCCCGAGTTCGGGCGCAGGCCGGAACGGCTGCTGCGAGGCGACGTTGTCGCGCTTCATCGAATCGAGGTTGTCGCGCGACAGCAGCGGCTCGCCGGGCGCGTGCTCCATCAGCCAGGCCTGCAGCCGCGCGATCGGATCGGGCAGCGCGATCACCGCCCGGCGATGGCCGGAGGCGGCCGCCGCGTAACGCACCAGTTCGCGCAGCGTGTAGATCTTCGGCCCCGCGAGTTCGTAGGTCTTGCGGTAGGTCGCGCGGTTGTCGAGGCTGTTGGCAAAGGCCTGCGCGACGTCGCCGACCCAGACCGGCTGGAAGCGTACGTCGGCGCCGCCGATCGGCAGCACTGGGAACCAGCGCGCGAGACGAGCGAACAGGTTGAGGAACTTGTCTTCCGCGCCGAAGATCACCGAAGGCTGGAAGATCGTCCAGTCGAGGTGGCTTGCGCGGACCAGCCTTTCGCCCTCGCCCTTGCTGCGCTGATACATCGACGGCCCGTCCGGATCGGCGCCGAGCGCGCTCATGTGCAGATACCGGTGCACGCCGAGCTTCTCGCAGGCAGCGACGATGCGCCGCGGCAGCTCGACGTGCGCCGCGGTGAACTGCTGCTGCGTACCGTGCAGGATGCCGACCAGGTTGATCACCGCGTGCTGACCGCGGATCAGGCCTTCGAGCGCGGCGTCGTCGTTCACGTCGGCTTCGACGACATCGCAGGTCGGCAACAGGATCAGGTGCTTGGCGCGCTCGCGTCGGCGCGTCGGCGCGAGCACCTGGCAGCCGCGCGCGACGAGCGCGTTGATCAGGTAGCGGCCGACGAAGCCCGAGCCGCCGATGACGAGAACGTTGCTGTGGCGCATATGCTGGATTGCGCATGACCGCGTCGGCCGTATTCTAGGCTGCGGCCGCGATCCGCCTGGCCTGCGCGCGAGCGGGCCGTCCCGCTCAGGCCGAGGCGCGTCAGGGCAGGGCGGTTGTGCCGGCGGCTTTGGGCTCGACCACGCCGAGCCGCGCCTTCAACGACTGCGCGCGGTCTTCGAACAGCGCCGCGTAGTACACGGCGTTGGACATGACGCGCTTGACGTAGTCGCGCGTTTCGTTGAACGGGATCGTCTCGGCGAAGATCGCGCCTTCGACCGGCCGCGCCAGCGCGGCGCGCCATGCGCGCGCACGGTTGGGGCCGGCGTTGTAAGCGGCCGATGCGAGCACCGGATGGCGGTCGAGATCGTCGAACACCATACGCAGATAGGCGGTGCCGAGCTGCAGGTTCACTTCCAGATCGGTGAGCCGCGCCGCGCTGTAGTCGGACACGCCGAGGCGGCGCGCGACGTAGCGCGCGGTGGCCGGCATGATCTGCATCAGCCCCTGCGCGCCGGCCGACGAACGTGCGTCCTGAATGAATCGCGACTCCTGCCGGATCAGCCCGTACACCCACGTCTCGTCGAGGCCGGCCGCCTGCGCGTGGCGCGCCAGCGTCTCGCGGTGCGGCGCCGGGAAGCGCTGCGTGAAGTCGTGCTCTTCGCGCGTCCTTTCGGAGGTGGCAATCATTCGGTCGTACACGCCGCGGCTGCGCGCATATTCGGCGGCGGCGAGCAGCTTGCGATCGTCGAAGCCGCGCAACTGCCACGCCCATTCGCGGTTGCCTTCGGCGCGCAGTCCGAGTTCGTAGAACTTCAGCGCGCGGTCGAAGCCCGCATTCACCGCGAAGCCGGCGACCTGCTGTTCGGCGGGCGGCGCAGGCCGGGGCGGCAGGGCAATCGGCAGCCCCAGCTCCTCGGCGGCGAGCTTGCCGTAGAAACTGAAGCGGTGCGCGATCGATCGGTACTGCGCCTGCGCCTCGGTCTCGCGGCCCGCTGCGGCGAGCGCGCGCCCGTACCAGTACACCCATGCCGGATCGCGCCGCAGTTCGGCGGGCATGCGCTCGACCGTGCTGCGGACCATGTCCCAGTCGGGCCCGCGCGGCGCGCGCAGCGCCGCCCGCACTTGCCACTCGAGCACCTCGTCGGAGCGCGCTTCGTCCTCGTCGATGCCGACCTGTTCGCCGCCGCGGCGGTACCAGTCGACCGCTTCGGGAAGCAGCTTTAACGCGCCCATGTGGCCGATCCGGCCCCAGACGATGCCGCGCTCCTCGGGCGACAGGTACAGGTTCAGCGCGTCGGCGTGACGCGCCGCCAGCGCCGGATCGTCTCGCGCGAGCCGGACGATCGCGACGATCGCGAGTTGGCGCTGCGTTTCGGTCGCGCGCCGTTCGTGCGCGGCGAGCCAGGCCGCCGGGCGGTCGACCGCGTGGGCGAACTGTACGGCGTCGAGTCTCGGGATCGCTGCCGCGAAGCGCTTCGCCGTAGCGATCTGGTTGTGCGCGACCAGCGCGCGCACGCGCGCCCACGGCGAAATGTGTCCGGACGCGAGCAGTGCGTCGGCGAGCGCGGTGCAGCCCTCGCCGCCCGACTCGCGGCTTACGGCCAGCACGCGGCGCGCCTCGCGCGCGAGTTCGTCGATGCGGCGGCCTTCGTTGCGCGTGTAGCGCGCGAGCATCGCGTAGCAGCGAAGCTGGCCGTCGTCGTTCCACACGAGCTGCGGAAACTCGCGCTCGAAGGTCGCAAGATCGCCGCGTGCGCCGAGCGCGAGCAGCCACTCGAGCCGCATCCGATCCGCGATCAGCGTGCCGGCATGGCGTTCGATGAAGCGCGCGACCGCGGCATCGATCTGTTCCGGCGGGTCTGTACGCAGACGCGCCTGCAGGCGCCAGAAATCGGCGTACGAAGCGAGCGGATGATCCTCGAGGACGACCGCCAGCGCGGCGAGCCGCTCCTGGTCGCCGATCCGCGCGGCCTCGCGCGCCGCCAGAAAGGCGTCGTCCGGCGACAGCGTGCGCGGGTTCGCGGCGGCGGGCGAGGCCGCGATCAGCAGCGTGGCGATGCAGGGTACGACGAATCGAAGCGACATCGTTGGCAGACTAGCAGCGGGTACGCAGCAGCGGCAAGCCTTGCGTCGAAAGACGCATCCGCCACGAGTCTGCCGTAGCGGCGCGCCGGTCGAGCGCCGAATATTCACGGCCCTTCGTTCCGCAATGCCCGTATTCTGGCGCCGGACCGCGCACTGCGATGGAGAAGAAAGAGCCGACGACCCAGCCCGACCCGGAACGCGCCGAGCTGCGCGCGCGGCTGCTGGCTGCGCGCGCGGCGCTGGCCGACCGGGAGGTGCGCGAGCGCGCGTTGGCCGCGCGGGTGGCCCGCTGGCTGCGCACGATCCCGGTGGCGCGGCTCGCGTTTTACTGGCCGGTGCGCGGCGAGCCGGATCTGACGCAGGTGATCGGCGAGTGGCTGGCGCAAGACGCTGGACGGACTGCGGCGCTGCCCGTCGTCGCGGGCGAAGCGCTCGAGTTCGCGGCGTGGACGCCGGGTGCACCGATGCAGCCCGGCGCCTATGGCATCCCGGTACCCGCGACGATCCGGCGGGTCGTGCCGCAGCTCATCCTGATTCCGTGCGTTGGGATCGACGACCAGCGCTACCGGCTCGGTTACGGTGGCGGCTTCTACGACCGCACCGCGGCTGCGTTCGCGGTGCGCCCGGTGCTGGTCGGCGTGGGTTTCGATTGCGGCCGAATCGCGTCGATCGATCCGCAGCCGCACGACGTACGGCTCGACCTGGCGATCACCGAGTCCGGCGTGCTGTAGGCCGAGCGCGCCGTTCCGATTGCGCGCCTGACCGGAATCCGCGATCCGGTCACGTCAGCCGGTGCGGCCCGCGCTTGAACTCCTCGACCACCCACGCGCGGAAGGTCTCGACGTGCGGCAGTTGCGCCCGGCGCGGGTTGACGATCAGGTAGTAGCGGTAGCCCGAGCGCATCCGCAGCTTGGGAAACGGCATCGCTAGATCGCCGCTGGCGACCAGATCGTCGAGGAACGGCGTTCGCACCATCGCTACACCCTGCCCGCGCACGGCGGCCTGAACGGCCTGGTCCAGGTACGTGAAGTACAGGCGGCCGGCGCGCGGTCGTACCGGGCCGGCGCCGGCGAATTCGAACCAGCGCGCCCAGCTGCTGTACGGCGAGCTCGGCAAACTGTCGTCCATCTCCAGCAGCGGCAGACCCATCAGATCGGCCGGCGCGTTCACGACCACAGTGGACGATTCGAGCAGGCGAGGGCTCAGCGCCGGCGCGACCTCTTCTTCGCCGAGCAGCAGGGCGCCGGGATCGACGCTCGAACCGGGACGCAGCCAGCGGATCGCGAAGTCGACTTCCTCGGCCTCGAGGTCGACGAGTCGGTCGGCGGCATCGATGCGGATCTCGATCTCCGGGTGGGCCTTCTGGAACGCGGCGAGCCTTGGCACGAGCCATAGCGACGCGAACGACGCGTACGTCGCGACCGTCACGCGCGGCGGCCCGCCAACACCGCGGATCTCGTCGACGCAGCGGTCGATCGCGCCGAGGCTCTGCCGCACGGCCGCGTACAGCCGCTCTCCGGCGAGGGTCAGCTCGAGCGCGCGCGTGCGCCGCACGAACAGCGGCTTGCCGACCTGCCTTTCGAGCGAAGCGATCTGGCGGCTGATCGAAGACTGCGTCAGGTTCAGCTCGGCGGCCGCGAGCGTGAACGACAGGTGGCGCGCCGCGCTTTCGAAGCCGCGCAGCGCGGCGAGCGCAATCGGTCGCGCGGCGCGGCGCGCGGCTGCGGGTTTGGCGGGCATCGTGTGGGCGCCCCGGTCGGCCTGGAAACGATCGGGCGACCATACATGCGAATCGTGCATTCATCAACTGCGAACTTTCCGTTTGTCGCGCAGCGACTGTCGGCATCTAATTCGATCGGACCGGCGCACTCATGCGTCGGGCGAATGGGAGAAGTCGATGAGCTGGCAACCGACGACGGTACGCACGATCGATCTGGGCTACGAACAGTTGCTGATGTTCGAGTCGCACCCGGGCGCCCGGGTGCGCGTTCTGTACGGCAGCGTCTGGCTGACCGAAGAAGGACGGCTGAACGACACGATCATCGGCAGCGGCGACGAAGTCGCGCTGCGCGCGCGCGGCGCCGCGCTGCTCGAGAGCCTGGCGCCGGCGTGCGTCGAGATCGTCGAGGACACGCCGCGCCGGTGGCGCCGCTTGACCGACGCGGCCAGCGCGGTTGCGCGCGCAGTGCGGCGCTGGCGCGCGCGGCTGCAACTGGCCGGCGCGCAGCCCGGCTGAGTCAGGGTCATCCGTCGCGACGGCTGTCGAGCGAAGGAGGCTGCCGTGAACTCGTGGAAACTCGATTCGTTGTGGATGTGGCTGCTCGGACTCGTCGCGGCCGCGGTGCTCGGCGGCGCGGTGCTCGACTTCGGCACGACGTGGGCGAAAGGCGCAGCGCGAGTTGCCGCCGGTGCGGCGTCGGCCGATTCGCGCGCACAGGCGCGCCCAACCCGGACCGCCGCGTTCGCCTGCGCGATGTGAAACCGCGCCGGCGGTTCAGCCGACCGGCAGCCCGAGCCGCTGCCAGATCGCGAGCGTCGGCTCGGCCTGGTTCATCGTGTAGAAGTGCAGGCCGGGTGCGTCGACCGCGAGCAGTTGCTCGCACAGGTCCGAGACGACATCCAGACCGAAGGCGCGGATCGATTCGCGGTCGTCGCCAAAGCTTTCGAGACGCTTGCGGATCCAGCGCGGGATCTCCGCGCCGCAGGCGTCGGAAAACCGCGCGAGTTGCGCGTAGTTCGTGATCGGCATGATGCCCGGCACGATCGGCACGGTGCAGCCGAGCGCGGCCACATCGTCGACGAACCGGAAGTAAGCGTCGGAGTTGTAGAAGTACTGCGTGATCGCCGAGTTCGCGCCCGCGCGCACCTTGCGGACGAAGTTGGCGAGATCGTCGGCAGGCGAACGCGCCTGCGGGTGATACTCGGGATACGCGGCGACTTCGATGTGGAACCAGTCACCGGTCTCGGCGCGGATGAACTCGACCAGCTCGTTGGCGTAGCGGAAGTCGCCGGCGCCGCCCGCCGCGCCCGAAGGCAGGTCGCCGCGCAGCGCGACGAGCCGGCGGATACCGGTGTGGCGATACCGCAGCAGCAGCTCGCGCACGGACGCGCGCGTCGAACCGATGCACGAGATGTGCGGTGCGACCGGATGGCCCTCGGCGTGGATTTCCAGCACCGTGGCGAGCGTGCCTTCGCGCGTCGAACCGCCGGCGCCGAACGTCACCGAAAAGAAAGCCGGTTTCACTGCCGCGAGCTGCTCGCGCGCCGCGCGCAGCTTGGCTGCACCTTCGGCCGTCTTCGGCGGAAAGAACTCGAAGCTGAAAGTGCGCTGGGTCATCGCGGCAGGTCCGCCCGTGCGGATCATCGGGCGCCGTTCGTCCGCTTTGGCAGCAGCGCCGAGAACGCCCACGAGAACAGGCTGAACAGGATCGCGCCGCCCACGCCCCACCAGAAGCCCGCGACGTGAAAGCCCGGCAGCGCCGCGGCCACGCCCCAGAACAGCAGTCCGTTCAGGACGAACAGGAACAGTCCGAGGGTGACGATCGTCACCGGCAGCGTCAGGATCACCAGCACCGGCTTAACCAGCGCGTTGACGAGCCCCAGGACGATTGCCGCGATGAACGCGTGAACGGGATCCTGCACCTGCACGCCGGGTAGGATCAGCGTGACCAGCCACAACGCGAAGGCGTTGAGGATCCAGACGAGAAGGATGCGCATCGGGGCTTCGGCGGCCGGCGGCCGCGACGTGGTTGGCGAGAGGCGACGATCGGGGCCGGGTCGGACGCTTCCGCTGCCGCGGCCCGCGCCCGACGCTCGACGTTCAGTACCGGTAGTGCTCGGGCTTGTACGGGCCCTCCTTGGCCACGCCGATGTAGCGCGCCTGCGCGTCGGTGAGTTCGGTCAACTGCGCGCCGAGCTTCTTCAGCTGCAGCCGCGCGACCTTCTCGTCGAGGTGCTTGGGCAGTGTGTACACGCCGACGGGGTACTTGGCCGTGTTGGTGAACAGCTCGATCTGGGCGATCACCTGGTTGGCGAACGAACTCGACATCACGTAGCTTGGGTGCCCGGTCGCGCAGCCGAGGTTCACGAGCCGACCCTTGGCGAGCAGGATGATGCGCTTGCCGTCGGGAAAGATCACGTGATCGACCTGCGGCTTGATTTCCTCCCACCGATACTGCGCGAGCGAAGCCACGTCGATCTCGTTGTCGAAGTGGCCGATGTTGCACACGATCGCCTGGTCCTTCA
>CAZIJU010000058.1:0-22011 GCA_964539745.1 uncultured Burkholderiaceae bacterium
TCCACGCTGTCGCGGTCAAAGCGGAAGACGACGTTTATGACACAGTAAGACTAGGCAGCATTCGATGTACGAATCCTTCTACGGGCTCACCGGCAAGCCCTTTCAGCTCAATCCCGACCCCAGCTTCTTCTTCGGCAGCAAGGGGCACAGCAGCGCGTACTCGTACCTGAAGTACGGCGTGTTCCAGGGCGAGGGGTTCATCGTCGTGACCGGTGAGATCGGCGCAGGCAAGACCACGCTCGTGCGTACGCTGCTGGAGGAGCTCGATCCGCGCAAAGTCGTCGCGGTGCAGCTCGTCAGCACGCAGCTCGAGGCCGACGATCTGCTGCGCTCGGTGGCGACCGCATTCGGACTCCCCGTGCGCGGCACCGACAAGGCGCAACTGCTGGCGACGATCGAGGCGTTCCTGACATCGCTGGTCACCGAGAACCGGCGTGCGCTGCTGGTGGTCGACGAGGCGCAGAACCTCGCGCCGCGCGCGATGGAAGAGCTGCGCATGCTGTCGAACTTCCAGCTCGGCGACCGCGCGCTGCTGCAAAGCTTCCTGGTCGGCCAGCCCGAGCTGCGCGATCTGCTGCGCGGCCCCTCGCTGCAGCAGCTGCGCCAGCGCGTGATCGCCTCGTACCACCTCGGACCGATGGACGAGGACGAAACGCGCGGCTACGTCGAGCACCGGCTGCGCCGCGTCGGCTGGAAAGACGACCCGGCCTTCGATCCCGCGGTGTTCCATTCGATCCATCGCGCCACCGGCGGCATCCCGCGCACGATCAATCTGCTGTGCAACCGGCTGCTGCTGGCGGCTTTCCTCGCGGAAAAGCACGCGATCGGCGCCGACGACGTGGCCACGGTGATCGCCGAGCTGCAGGCCGAGGGCGGTGGTGAGGTCGGGTCGCCTCCGACCGCAGCCGGTGCAGTGCAGGCGTCCCCCCCGGGGGACGACGGGGCGCGCGGTGAAGCCGTGGTGCGGCCGTTCGCGTTCTCCGCGATCGCCGCGCGACTCGACCGGCTGGAGAAAACCGTCAACGCGATGCACGAGCTGCTGCGGTCGATGGCCAGTTCGCCCGATCGCCGGCCGCGTAGCGGAGGCAAGCCGGGGAGGGGCGTGTGAAGAGCACCGATCATCGCATCGGCCCCGTGCTGTGCGTCGTCGGCGCCCGGCCGAATTACATGAAGATGGCGCCGCTGCTGCGCGCCTTCGCCGCCCAGGCGGACATGCCCCCTGCGCTGCTGGTTCACACCGGCCAGCACTACGACTTCGCGCTGAATGACAAGTTGTTCGTCGATCTCGAGTTGCCGGCACCCGATGTGAATCTGGAGGTCGGCTCGGCCTCGCATGCGGTGCAGACCGCCGAGGTGATGAAGCGCTTCGAGCCGGTGGTCGATGCGCAACGGCCATCGTGCGTCGTCGTCGTCGGCGACGTCAACTCGACGCTGGCGTGCAGCCTGGTCGCCGCCAAGAAGCTCGTGCCCGTCGTGCACGTCGAAGCGGGGCTGCGCAGCTTCGACCGCACGATGCCCGAGGAGATCAACCGCGTGCTGACCGACCAGATCTCGGACCTGCTGTACACGACCGAGCGCGACGCGCACGACAACCTTGCGCGCGAGGGTATCGCCGCGGATCGCATCCACTTCGCGGGCAACCTGATGATCGACTCGCTGCTGTCGGCGCTGCCCAAGGCGATCGCGCCCGAGCAGACGATGCAGCGCGAGGGCGCCGATGCCGGCTGGGTGCGCGAGGGCGCGCGCTACGGCGTGGTCACGCTGCACCGGCCGTCGAACGTGGACGACGCGGCCACACTCGCCGCCGTGCTCGCGATCCTGCGCGAAGTCGCGGAGGCGGTGCCGCTCGTGTGGCCGATGCACCCGCGCACCCGCGCGAACATCGATCGGTTCGGGCTCGCGCACCAGATCGCAAGCACGCGCATCGCCTGCCTGCCGCCGCAGGGCTATCTCGAAATGGTCGGTTTAATGAAGCGCGCCACGCTCGTGCTGACCGATTCGGGCGGCGTGCAGGAAGAGACCACCGCGCTCGGCGTGCCGTGCCTGACGATGCGCGAAAACACCGAGCGGCCGATCACCGTCACGCACGGGACCAACACGCTGGTGGGCCGCGACGCAGACGCGATCCGCGCGGCCGTCGCCGACATCCTGGCCCATGGCGGCAAGCGCGGGCGCGTTCCGGAAGGCTGGGACGGCCGTGCCGCCGTCCGTATCGCGGAGCACCTGGCGGGTTGGCTCGCGCGCCACGGTGCGCCCATTATCGCGAAGGCAACATGACCGCGGCATTGCCGGCGCAAGCGCTGTCGAATGCGCTGACCGTCGACGTCGAGGACTATTTCCAGGTCTCGGCGCTGGCGCCGCACATCGACCGCGCGCGCTGGGACGCGATGCCGTGCCGCGTGGAGCGCAACGTCGAGCGGCTTCTGCAACTGTTCGAGCGGCACGGCGCGCATGCGACGTTTTTCACCCTTGGATGGATCGCGGAGCGCTACCCGCAGCTCGCGCGCCGAATCGCGGCGGCCGGCCACGAGATCGCCAGCCACGGCTACGGGCATCTGCGCGCGACCGAGCAGTCGCGCGAGGAGTTTGCCGCCGACATCCGGCGGGCCAAGCGGCTGCTGGAGGACACCGTCGGCGTTCAGGTGCTTGGCTATCGTGCGCCGAGCTTTTCGATCGGGCACGCCAACGCATGGGCGTTCGACGCGATCGCCGAAGCCGGTTACCGCTACAGCTCGAGCGTTTACCCGGTGCGCCACGATCACTACGGCATGCCGGACGCGCCGCGCTTTCCGTACGAAGTGCGTCCGGGACTGATCGAAATCCCGGTCACCACCGCGCGCTGGCTTGGCCGCAACTGGCCGGCGGGCGGCGGCGGGTACTTTCGCCTCGCGCCGTATCGCGTCTCGCGCTGGGCGATCCGGCGCGTCAACCGCGTCGATGGCCGACCCACGATCTTCTACTTCCACCCGTGGGAGATCGATCCCGAGCAGCCGCGCGTGGCGGGCGTGAGCCTGAAGACGCGCTTCCGTCATTACCTGAACCTGCATCGCACGGAGTCGCGGCTGGCGCGGCTGCTGGCGGATTTCCACTGGGACCGCGTCGATCGCGCGTTCGGACTGCGCCCGTCATGAAGCCCAACGACGCCCATCTGGCGATCGACGCTCCGGTCGCGGTCCGCGCTTATCGGGACGCCGATGCGGCGTGCTGGGACGCCTTCGTCGAAGCCTGCCCGGACGCGACGTTTTTCCACCGCATCGGATGGCGCCAGATCGTCCAGGAGGTCTTCGGCCATCGCGCGCACTATCTGCTCGCCGAGCGCGGTGGGCGGCTCGCGGGCGTGTTGCCGCTCGTTCAAGTCAAGACCCTGCTCTTCGGACACAGCCTGTCGTCGCTGCCGTTTGCGGTCTACGGGGGGGCTGCGACGACCGATGCGGCTGCGCGCGCGGCGCTGCACGCCGCTGCGGTGGATCTGGCACGCGATCTGGGCGCCGATCACCTGGAGTTGCGCAACCGAAGCCGCACCGAACCGCAATGGCCGCAGCAGGACCTCTACGTCACCTTTCGCAAGCCGATCCTGCCGCAGGTCGAGGCCAATTTGCTCGCGATCCCGCGCAAGCAGCGCGCGATGGTGCGCAAAGGTATGCAGCGCGGGCTGAAGAGCGAGATCGACCCGAACGTCGACCGCTTCTTCGCGCTGTACGCGGACAACGTCCACCGGCACGGCACGCCGCCGTTTCCGAAGCGCTACTTCGAGGCGCTGCTGCGCGTCTTTGGCGATGCGTGTGAGGTGCTGACGGTGCTCGACGCAACCGGCCGCCCTGTCTCGGGCGTGCTGTCGTTTTACTTCCGCGACGAAGTGCTGCCGTACTACGCCGGCGACGTGGCGGCGGCGCGCGAACTGGCCGCCAACGACTTCAAGTACTGGGAACTGATGCGGCGCGCGTGCGAGCGCGGACTGAAGCTGTTCGACTACGGCCGCTCCAAGCGCGACACGGGCTCGTTCGACTTCAAGAAGAACTGGGGCTTCGAGCCGCAGCCGCTGCACTACGAATACCGGCTGATCCGCGGTCGCGACATTCCGCAGAACAACCCGGCCAACCCGAAGTACCGCGCGCTGATCGAGGTCTGGCGCCGCCTGCCGCGTCGGATCGTCAACGCGATCGGTCCGTGGATCGTCCGCGGGCTGGGGTAGGGATACGGCCGACCGATGGCGAGCGTCTCCATGGTGAACTCGATGACGCCGCTGCGGCAAGCGCGCGCGCATGCAGGCGCGCTCGTTGCCTGCGCGGTCGCGCTGGCGGTGGTGCTCGTCTTCTTCGATACCGCGCGTTCGATGGTCGACGTCTGGCGGCGTTCGGCAACCTTCAGCCACGGGTTCCTCGTCGTGCCGATCGCGCTTTGGCTGGCGTGGCGGCGCCGCGCCGCGCTCGCCGCCGCGCCGCTGCGACCGTGGTGGCCCGCGCTGGGACTCTTGGCCGCCGCGGGGTTCGGCTGGCTGCTCGGGCATCTGGGGGATGCGGCGGTCGTTCAGCAATTCGCGCTGGTGCTGATGGTGCAGGCGGCGGTGCTGGCCGCATGCGGGCCGCACTTCGTTCGCGCACTCGCATTTCCGCTTGCGTTCCTGCTGTTTGCGGTGCCGTTCGGCGAAGCGTTCGTGCCCGTGCTGATGGACTGGACCGCGGACTTCACGGTCTTCGCGCTGAAGCTGATCGGGATCCCGGTCTATCGCGAGGGCAACTTCTTCGTCGTCCCGAGCGGGCAATGGTCGGTCGTTGAGGCCTGCAGCGGCATCCGCTATCTGATCGCGTCGCTGATGGTCGGAACGCTGTACGCATATCTCGTGTATCGAACCGTGTGGCGCCGGCTGCTGTTCTTCGCCGCTGCGATCGCCGTCCCGATCGTCGCCAACTGGCTGCGCGCGTACCTGATCGTTCTGATCGGGCATCTCAGCGGCAACGAGCTGGCCGTCGGCGTGGACCACCTGATCTATGGCTGGCTTTTTTTCGGCATCGTGATGGCGCTGATGTTCTGGGTGGGCGCGCGGTTTCGCGAGTCGCCGGTGGACGCGCCTCGGCCGGCTGCCGCACCGACCATCGAACACCAGGCGTCGCCGCCGCACACGGTCGCTGCGGCGGCACTCGCGGCGGTTCTGATCGCCGGCGGCTACGTCGCTCTCGCCGCGCGCCTGATGCAGCCCCCGCAGGCGGGCACGCTTGCGCGCATCGAGCCGGCGCCGGGCTGGTCGGACGTGGATGCGGACCCGCACTGGCAGCCACGCTTTGCGGGCAGCGCCGCCCGCCTGCAGCAGGCATTCGAGCGCGACGGCCGGCGCGTGTTCGTGCACGTCGCGTGGTACGACGGCCGGCGCCGCGAGCCCGGCCTGGTCAGCTCGGCCAACGTACTGGTTGCAGAAGGCGATGCGCGCTGGCGACTGCTCGGCCGCGGTCGCACCGAGGTTGCGTCGAGCGCTGCAACGATCCCCGTTCGCACGGCGCAGGTGGGTGGCGCGGACGGCCGGTTCGACGTCCTGTGGTGGTACTGGATCGATGGTGAGGTTGCGGCAGCGGATGCCTGGGCGAAGGCGTACGTGGTCGCTTCGCGCCTGCGCGGAAGCTCGGGCGCGGGCGCGGCGGTGTTCGTGTTCGGCGAGCCTGAAGAAGGTACCGCGGGCGGCGACGCGCGGCTGCGGCGCGCTGCCGGCGAGTTCGCGCCGCGCATCGCGCAGGCGCTGGCCGCGGCTTCGGGAGGCGCACGATGACCGATACGCGCCCGTTGATCGTGCATGTGGTGTTCCGCTTCGCCGTGGGCGGGCTGGAAAACGGCGTGGTCAACCTGATCAACCGCATGCCGCGCGACCGCTGGCGCCACGCGGTGGCGGCGCTGACCGAGGTTTCGCCGTCGTTTCGCGAGCGCGTGCAGCGTGACGACGTCGAGTTCGTCGCGCTGGACAAACCGCCCGGGCATGGATTTGCGCTGTATCCGCGGCTGTTCGGGCTCTTTCGGCGCTGGCGGCCCGCCATCGTCCACACCCGCAATCTGGCTGCGCTCGAGGCGAGCGCACCGGCCTGTGCAGCCGGCGTGCCGGTGCGTGTGCATGGTGAGCACGGGCGCGGCATCGAGGATCCCGACGGAACAAACCGCCGCTACCTCTGGGTGCGGCGTGCCTACCGCCCGTTCGTGCACCAGTACGTGGCGCTGTCGCGCGACCTCGAGCGCTACCTCATCGAGCGCGTAGGCGTGCCGGCCTCGCGCGTCGAGCATATCTACAACGGTGTGGACAGCGAGCGCTTCGCGCCGTGTGCGGGGCCGCGTGCGCCGATCGCCGGCTCGCCGTTCACCGGGCCGGATCTGTTCATCGTCGGCACCGTCGGCAGGCTCGATGCGGTCAAGGATCAAGCCAGTCTCGTGCGGGCCTTCGTGCTGGCGGTTAAACAGTCCGTGGCGGCCGCACGGCGCCTGCGCCTGGTCCTGGTCGGCGATGGCCCGATGCGCGGCGAGATCGAGGCGATCATCCGAGGGGCCGGCGTCGAACCGCTGGTGTGGTTGGCCGGCGAGCGCGCCGACGTGCCGGAGATCATGCGCGGACTGGACTGCTTCGTGCTGCCGTCGCTCGCCGAAGGGATCTCCAACACGCTGCTCGAGGCGATGGCCACCGCATTGCCGGTGATCGCGACGCGCGTGGGCGCCAACGCCGACCTGATGGAGGAAGGGCTGTCCGGACGGCTCGTCCCACGCGCCGATCCGCAGGCGCTGGCCGACGAGATGCTGGGCTACCTTGCTGATCCGGGGCGCGCACGGCGGCACGGGCGCGCCGGGCGGCAGATCGTCGAGCGCCGCTTCAGTCTCGAACGGATGGTCGGCGACTACGAGGCGATGTACCGGCGCGCGCTCGCCGCACGCTGCGGTGCGCATCGGCCGGCCGCGCGGGCGCTTGGCGGCTGAGGAAGCGACACACATGTGCGGCATCACCGGCATTTTCGACACGCGCGGCAGGCGTGCGATCGACACTGCGGTGCTCGCGCGGATGAACGAAACGCAGCACCATCGCGGCCCCGACGAGACGGGAACGCATATCGAGTCTGGCGTCGGTCTCGGCCACAAGCGGCTCGCGATCATCGATCTGGCGACCGGCCAGCAGCCGCTGTTCAACGAGGACGGCAGCGTGGCGGTCGTCTTCAACGGCGAGATCTACAACTTCCAGGAACTGATCCCGGAACTCGCCGCGCTCGGTCACCGCTTCCACACGCGCAGCGACACCGAGGTGATCGTGCATGCCTGGGAAGCCTGGGGGCCGGCGTGCGTCGAGCGCTTCCGCGGCATGTTCGCGTTCGCGCTGTGGGACCGCAATCGCGAGACGCTGTTTCTGGCGCGCGACCGGCTGGGCGTGAAGCCGCTGTACTACGCGCTGCTGCCCGACGGCCAACTGCTGTTCGGCTCGGAGCTGAAATCGCTGCTTGCGCACGGAGGGCTTGCGCGCGAGATCGACCCGTACGCCGTCGAGGAATACTTCGCGCTCGGCTACGTGCCCGAGCCGCGCACGATCTTCAAGGGCGCGCAAAAGCTGCCGCCGGCGCACACGCTGACGGTTACGCGCGGCGCGCCGGTGCCGCAGCCGGTCGAATACTGGGACGTGGCGTTCACGCTGGACAACCGGCTCACCGACGACGAAGCGTGCGCGCAGTTGCAGCAGCGGCTGCGCGAATCGGTGAAACTGCGGCTGATCTCCGAGGTGCCGCTGGGCGCGTTTCTGTCCGGCGGCGTTGATTCGAGTGCGGTCGTCGCGACGATGGCGGGGCTGTCGGATTCGCCGGTCAATACCTGCTCGATCGCGTTCGCCGATCCGGCGTTCGACGAGTCGCGCTACGCGAAAATGGTCGCCGAGCGTTACCGGACGCGCCACTTCGTCGATCGCGTCGAAAGCGACGACTTCGACCTGATCGATACGCTGGCGCGGCTGTACGACGAACCGTACGCCGACAGTTCGGCGATTCCGACCTACCGCGTGTGCCAACTTGCGCGCGGCCATGTAACGGTCGCGCTCTCGGGCGACGGCGGCGACGAGAACTTCGGCGGCTACCGGCGCTACCGGCTGCATCTGATGGAGGAGCGCATGCGCCGCAGTCTGCCGCTTGCGCTGCGGCGGCCCGTGTTCGGGCTGCTCGGGCGCGCGTACCCGAAGGCCGACTGGGCGCCGCGCGTGTTCCGCGCCAAGACCACACTGCAGTCGCTTGCGCGCGATTCGGTCGAGGCGTACTTCCACAGCGTGTCGATCCTGCGCGACGACCAGCGGCGACAGCTGTACTCGAACTCGTTTCGCGCGCAGCTCGGCGGCTACAACGCGGTCGAGGTGTTCCGGCGGCATGCGCGGCGCGCCAATTGCGACGATCCGCTCGCGCTCGTCCAGTATCTTGACCTGAAGACGTATCTCGTCGGCGACATCAACACGAAGGTGGACCGCGCCAGCATGGCGCACTCGCTCGAAGTGCGCGAGCCGCTGATGGATCATCCGCTGGTGGAGTGGCTCGCGTCGCTGCCGTCTTCATTGAAGGTGCGCGGACAGGAGGGCAAGTGGCTGCTCAAGAAGGCGCAAGAGCCGCATCTGCCCGACGAAGTGCTGTATCGGCCCAAGATGGGCTTCGCGGTCCCGCTGGCGCGCTGGTTCCGCGGGCCGCTGCGCGGCCGGGTGCGGGAGGCGGTGCTGGGCGGCACACTGGCCGACACCGGGTACTTCAACACGGCAGTGCTGCAGCGACTCCTCGATCAGCACGACACCGGCATGCGCGACCACAGTGCGGCGCTGTGGACCGTCCTGATGTTCGACGCGTTTTTGCGCAACGTGATGCGTGCCGGTACCGGCAGCGCGCCGGCGCAGAGGCTGGCCGGCTGAGGCGATGCGCATCCTGCACGTGCTCGATCATTCGGCGCCGCTGCATAGCGGCTATACGTTTCGCACGCTTGCGATCCTGCGCGAGCAACGGGCGCTGGGGTGGGAAACCGTGCAACTGACCACGCCACGCCAGGGCCATGCCGCCGCAGCCTCCGAGCTGGTCGACGGCTGGACGTTCGAGCGCACGCCGTTCGTGCCAGGCGCGTGGTCGAAGGTGCCCGCGGTCGGCCGCTATCTCGATGAAATGCGCGCCACCGCCAGGCGGCTGGACGCGCTCGTCGCGCAGGTTCGGCCCGACGTGCTGCACGCGCATTCGCCGGTGCTGAATGCGTTGCCAACCCTGCGGGTCGGACGTCGGCATGGGATTCCAGTCGTCTACGAGATACGCGCCTGCTGGGAAGATGCGGCCGTCGACCACGGCTCGACGACGGAGGGAAGCGTGCGTTATCGCGCAAGCCGCGCGATCGAGACTTACGCGGCGCGGCGCGCCGACGCTGTCACGGTGATCTGCGACGGCTTGTACCGGGAATTCGTCGCCAGGGGAATCGACGCGCGCAAGATCACGGTTATTCCAAACGCGGTGGACATCGAGCGATTTCGCGTCGAACACGAAACGGATACGCGTCTGCGTTCGCGGCTGGGACTGGACGGAGCAACCGTACTCGGCTTCATCGGCTCGTTTTATGCCTACGAGGGGCTTGATCTGCTGTTGCGGGCGGTCGCGGCTGTGCGCCAGGACGTTCCGCAGCTTCGCGCGTTGCTGGTGGGTGGCGGTCCGCAAGAAGCACAGCTAAAGGCCATGGCGCATGAGCTGCAGCTTGACGACATCGTGACTTTTGCCGGCCGCGTGCCCCAGTCGGACGTTGCCGCCTATTACGGCCTGATCGACGTGCTGGTCTATCCGCGCAGGTCGATACGGCTGACTGAGATCGTGACGCCCCTGAAGCCATTGGAGGCAATGGCGCAGGGGCGGATTTTCGTCGCATCCGACGTAGGCGGGCACCGGGAACTCGTTCGCGACGGAGAGACGGGGTTCTTGTTCCGCGCCGGAGATCATGATGCGCTGTCGCGCACGATCAAGCGCGTGCTCGCCGGCCGCGAGCAGTGGGATGAGTTGCGCCGCCGCGCCCGCAGGTTCGTGGAATCGGAACGCACGTGGCGCAGCAGCGTTGCGCGATACGCCGAGGTTTATGCGCGGCTGACGAAACCGATGCCGACAGGAGATCGCACACGCGTCGCACAGCGGTGATCGCAAGCCGTGTCACCGAGCGCATGCGGCGCACGTCGATGCCGACCAAATGCGCATACTGTTCATAGCGCACCGCTTTCCATACCCGCCGACCTTCGGAAGCAAGGTGCGGGCGTTTCACATAATCCGCCATCTGGCGCAGGCCCACGACGTTTCCGTCGTTTCTTTGACGCGCGGGCCGGTCGAACGGGCGCAAGCCGATGGCATTGCACCGTATTGCCAATCGTTCGAGGCGTTTCCGGTCAACGAGTGGGTGCAGCTCGCGAAGGTTGCCGCCACGTTGCCCACACCGTTGAGCGCGTCCGAGGCCTACTTTCACAGCAGCGCGATGCAGCGAAGGATCCGTACGCTGCTGGCCAGCCGCAGTTTCGATCTTCTCGTCGTGCATTGCTCTTCGGTCGGGCACTACGTGTCGGGTGCCGACGGGCTGCCCAAGGTCATCGACTACTGTGACGTCGATTCGCAGAAGTGGAGCGACTACGCGGGCGTCCGGCCGTGGCCGCTTTCGTGGGGCTACCGGTGGGAGGCCCTGCGGGTGCAGCGTGCCGAGCGCAGGCTTGCAGAGCACTATTCGGCAGTGACGTTGGCCACTGTCGGCGAGGCAGCGTTGCTGCGTTCGTTGGGGGTGCGGGGCGAGATCGATTGGTTTCCCAACGGGGTCGATCTCGACCATTTCCACCCCGCGTCGCAGGGCTACGATCCGAATGTCCTCACGTTCGTCGGCAGGATGGACTACTTTCCAAACGAGCAATGCATGGTGGACTTCTGCCGCGACGTCATGCCGCTGCTGCGCAAGAGGCGTCCGGCGCTGAGACTACAGATCGTCGGCGCGCACCCGACGCTGCGCGTGCAGCGTCTGGCGGCGCTGCCCGGCGTAACGGTTACCGGCGCCGTGCCTGACGTGCGGCCGTTCGTGCAAGGTTCAGCGCTCACGATCGCTCCGCTGGCGGTCGCGCGCGGCACCCAGAACAAGATCCTCGAGTCGATGGCGATGGGCGTGCCCGTGGTGGCCAGCCGTGTTGCAGCAGCGGGGGTGGACGCCACTGCCGGCGAACACCTGCTGGTGGCCGACGATGCGCAAGGCTACTGCGACGCGATCGAACGGCTGGTCGGCGATGCGCGCTTTCGCGCGAGGGTCGGCGAAGCCGGCCGCGCGCGAGTCGAATCGCACCATACCTGGTCGGCCGCGATGGCGAAGTTCGATGGCATCGTCCGGCGGTCCATTCAGGCGGTGAGCAAATGAGCGTCGTGGTCGCACTCGTGGGCCCGCTGCCGCCGCCTTCCGGCGGCATGGCCAACCAGACGCTGCAGCTTGCGCGGCTGCTGGGCGAAAGCGGGGTGCGGGTGCGGCTCGTACGGAACAATCCTCCGTACCGTCCAGCCTGGGTCGGCCGGGTGCGCGGGCTTCGCGCCATATTCCGGCTCGTTCCGTACCTCGCGACGCTGTGGCGCGCGCTGCGCGGCGCCGACGTTGCACACGTGATGGCAAACTCGGGCTGGTCGTGGCATCTGTTTGCTGCGCCAGCCATCTGGCTTGCGCGGCTGCGCGGCGTGCCCGTGCTCGTCAATTATCGGGGCGGCGATGCGGAACGCTTTCTCCGAGGACAGGCGCGGTGGGTGCTTACGACACTTCGGCTTGCGCGGGTTCTGGCGGTGCCATCGGGCTTTCTGCAGTCGGTCTTCGCGCGCCATGGCATCGATGCCGAGATCGTTCCCAACGTGGTCGACCTGGTGCGCTTCACGCCCGCAACCCCGCGAGTTCCCGGCCAGCATATGGTCGTAACGCGGAATCTCGAAAAAATCTACGACATTCCCACCGCCTTGCGCGTGCTGGCCACGGTCCGACATCGCTACCCGGCTGCGCGTCTGACCGTGGCAGGCAGCGGGCCGGAGCTGGACGCATTGAAGCGGTTGGCCGATGAACTCGGGGTGGCACAGGCGGTGCGATTCACGGGCAGGCTCGACAACGAACGCGTCGCGCAGCTGTATCGAGAGGCCGACGTGTTGCTGAACCCCTCGATGGTCGACAACATGCCAGTCTCGCTGCTCGAGGCGATGGCAAGCGGCGTGCCGATCGTATCCACAGATGTCGGTGGAATTCCGTATCTTGTGGAGCACGGGCGCACGGCGCTGCTGGTTGCGCCCCGCGATCCGGAGGCGATGGCGGCAGCCGTGCTGCGCGTGTTCGATGACGACCGCCTGCGCGACGGCCTTGTGCAATCAGGATTGCGGGCCTGTCGCGCGTATACGTGGGATTGCGTGCGCCCCGTCCTGTTTGCCGCATACGCGCGCTGCGCCGGTCGCGCCGCATGGCGGGAGTCGGTGTCATGAGCGACGCGTGGACTTGGGTCGTATCGCAGGCCCTGTTTCCGCTGCATGAGCGGCTGAAAGGCCACTCGAGCGTGGCGCGTCGGCGCGAGCTCGAGGAAAGCCAATGGTGGTCGCCAGACAGATTGCGGGCCTATCAGTTGCAGAGGCTGCAGGTGTTCGTTTCGCATCTGGAGCGGCGAGTGCCCTATTACCGGGAGGCATTCGCCAGGCTGGGTCTTAGGTCGGCGGATGTTCGAGCGATCGAGAACCTGGCGCGCTTTCCGCTGCTGACAAAAGCCGACATACGGGCGAATGTCGACCGACTCAAGGCCGTAGGTGCCGGACCGCTGAAGCGGTACAACACGGGCGGGTCGAGCGGCGAGCCGCTCGTGTTCTACATGGGGAAGGATCGCATTAGCCACGATGTCGCTGCCAAGTGGCGCGCGACCCGATGGTGGGGCGTGGACATCGGCGACCCCGAGATCGTGGTGTGGGGCTCGCCCGTGGAGCTCGGTGCGCAGGACCGGCTGCGAAACCTGCGCGACAGGCTGTTCCGTTCGGAACTGTTGCCGGCATTCGAGATGTCGGCATCCAATCTCGACCGGTTTGTCGAGCGGATTCGCAAGGTTCGGCCGGCCATGCTGTTCGGTTATCCGTCGTCGCTGTCGCTGATCGCCGCGCATGCTGAACGGCGTGGCACGCGTCTGGACGACTTGGGGATCCGGGTCGCCTTCGTTACTTCGGAACGGCTGTACGATCATCAGCGCGAGACGATCGGGCGCGTTTTCGGCTGTCGTGTGGCCAATGGCTACGGTGGGCGGGACGCCGGCTTCATCGCGCACGAGTGCCCGGCGGGCGGCATGCACATCAGCGCTGAAGACATACTGGTTGAGATCATCGACGCTAACGGCAGACCGGTCGCGCCGGGCACGGCTGGCGAGATCGTGGTCACACATCTTGCGACTGGCGATTTTCCATTCCTGCGGTACCGAACCGGTGACATCGGCGTGCTCGGCTCGTCGCCGTGCTCCTGCGGTCGAGGTTTGCCGCTGCTTGCCGAAGTGCAGGGCCGCAGCACCGACTTCGTCGTGGCAGCCGACGGCACGCTCATGCACGGGCTGGCGCTGATTTACGTAGTGCGCGATCTGCCGGGGATCGAGCGGTTCAGGATCGTGCAGGAGACCACCGATCGCACGCGCGTATTGATCGTGCCCGGGGACGGCTTTACCGCGTCGCTGACTGAGCTTATCCGCAGTGGTGTCCGGCAGCGCCTCGGGGCGGGTGTCAAAGTAGAGGTCGAGACTGTGGACCAGATTTCAGCCGATAAATCGGGCAAGTTCCGTTACGTCGTCAGCCGAGTGGTCGGAGCTCAGCCATTGCAGGGGCAAGAAGAATCGGTTGGCGAATCATGCTGAGCGCACTCGCATTTGTCACATCCGGGACGATCACTTCCATCACGCGCCCCGTACCCGCTCGCCCGCGGCGTGTTACGCGGGCTGTGACTGCCGCAGAAGGGCCGGCTCTTTTGGGTCTTGGCAAGTTTCAACCTGGGCTGTCTATGCCGGAATCTTTCCAATACTACGGAAGCTAAGAGCAATGCTAGCAGGCGCTCGAAGCAGCGCGTTGCCGTTTGTGCGCGAACCGGGTGTGTCTAACGTTCCAGTCTACGTACTGAAGGCAAGTCGATGAGTACCGTCGTGACGACCGCACCGATCGAGCTGACGCCGGATCGGGACGAATTGCTAGCCGTGTTTGACATGAAGTACCGGCGTGAGTCGGAACTCGGATGGGGCCCCAAGACGCGCCTGCGCTTCGGTTACTTCAATCCCGACGACTACTATGAGGCGGTCGTTGCAAAACTGGTGAAGCCCGGATCGTGGTGGGCCGATGTGGGTTGCGGCCGCGAAATCTTCCCGAGTAATGCGCCGCTGGCCCGACTGTTGGCCGATCGAGCCGCCTTTCTGTTTGGCATCGATCCGGACCCGAACATTCACGACAACCCGTACCTCGCCGATCGCTTCGAAGGCCTTGTGGAAGAGTGCCAAACGCGGCACAGGTTCGACGTGATTACCTTGCGCATGGTTGCCGAGCACGTCACGGATCCGGATCGCGCGGTGGAGAAACTCGCTAGGCTTACTAAGCCGGGTGGGATCGTCGTCGTGTACACACCGAATCGCTGGGCGCCGGTGTCAATCATCGCTTCACTCGTGCCGAATCGGCTTCACCACCGCTTTAAGCGAATCGTCTGGGACGCCGAGGAGCGCGACACCTTTCCGACCGCTTTCAAGCTAAACACGCGCGGTGACTTGGCTCGGCACTTCGGCGCACATGGCATGCGGGAGGTTTACTTTGCATACTTGGACGACTGCCGGACGTTCTCGGGATTCCGGGCGCTTAGCGTGCTCGAGCTGTGTACCCAGAGGTTGCTCCGTTGGTTCGGGTTGCGCTATCCGGAAAACTGCCTGCTTGGCGTCTACCGCAAGGATAGCGGCGCGTGATGCCTGGCGACAAGGCGCAGAACGGCGGGCGATGCGGCCGTTGATGACTCTGCTCTCACCCGCAGGCGCGCGGGGGGAGGTTGGCTACGTTTATCTTCTATCGAGTCCCGCCGCGGCCGAATTCGCGGGTTGCGGAAGTGCCGGGCGCGTCGCGCTTCGCGGGATTGCTGCAACGGCGGCTCGGGTACGTACTCGCAACTGTCAAAGCGGTCGAACGTTCGTTCGACGGCGCACTGCCCGCGTGGCTGATGAGCATCACTCTCGAAGGCGGCAGTACGGACAACGAGGCAATCGGTCACGGTTCGACGACCGAAGGCAGCATGTGCGATCGCGCGAGCCGCTCGATCAGGGCCTGTGCGGAACGGCGCGCCAAAGACGTCGCGATGATCCGCGAAGGCCTGAGTCAGCAACTCGTTGCCTGGCGAATCGACGCACGGAACACCGCGTCTATTTTGAACGCGGTAGACGTCGATCGTTTTTGTATCGGCCACGAAGCGGACGCACGCCTGCGATCGCTCGAGTCTTTGGGTGCTGCGTCGGCGATAAGTACGGCGGGCTGGACACCTGGCGTCGTCGCGCGCAAGGTGCGCAGCTGGCGGCATGCACATTAGCGCCGAAGGCACTCTGCTCGCGATCACAGTGAGCCAAATCCTCGATATCTGTTGCGATACATGCTGACCGCGCTGGCCTTTCTAGTGGGCTTCTTTACCCTGCTCGGCCTGGCTTTGCTGCGCCATCCGATCGTCGGCCTGTACGCTTATCTTGCGACGTTCTACATCCATCCGCCCTCCCGCTGGTGGGCGCAAAACCTGCCTGACCTGCGGTGGGCTTTCGTCGCGGCAGGGGTGACGCTTCTTGCGCTTCTGATCCATCGGAGCAAGGTCAGAGTTCAGCGTCGCGCCTGGTGGATGACACTGCCCGGCGCCACCTTGGTCGCTTTCGTCGCCTGGCTGTGGATTCAGTCCCTCTGGGCACTCGATGTCGAGGCGCATCGTGCCGCTTCGATCCAGTTCACCAAGTACCTGGTCGCTTTCTATTTCTTCTATCGGCTCGCCGATACGCCGGAGCGCATTCGCGACACGCTGCTGGTACACGTTGCAGGCTGCGCTTATCTTGGCCTGCTGGGTTACCTGTCGGACAATTATGTCGACGGACGTCTAAATGGCGTGGGCGGACCAGGCATCGACGACGCGAACACGCTCGGCATGTTCCTTGGTACCGGCGTGGTCGTCGCTGGCATGCTGGCGCTTGTCGAGCGTGGCTGGCGGCGTGTCTTTTGCATCCTGGCAGGCGCGGTGATTTTCAACGGCGTCGTGCTCGCCGCCAGCCGCGGTGCGTTTCTGGGCGCGCTCGTTGGCGGGATTGTGCTATGGCTGGTCAGACCGCTTGAACATCGGTGGCTGTTCTGGTGCTTGGCAGTCGTTGGAGCCGCAGGCGCCGGTTCGTTGATGGATCAGCGCTTCGTGGAGCGAGTGCTTTCGATCACCGAGGCGGTCGAGAAAACGGATGACATGGACGACAGCGCGGCATCGCGTTGGGTCGTCGCCGAAGCCCAAGTGAAAATGTTTGCGGACCATCCTTGGGGTACCGGACACAAGGGTACGGCGTTCCTCAGCCCGCGTTACATGGAAGAGAAGTGGCTGACGCGCGGAACAGGCGGTCCGGATGCGCAACCAATTCGTTCGTCGCACAACACGTTCCTTACGTTGCTCGTCGAGCAGTCGATACCAGGGGTAGTTGCCTACGTTCTGCTGCTCGCATGGGGAGGGCGCGCAATCATCCGGATTCGGCGATTGCGCCGAGCGGCAACGGACCCGCACTTGGGTTACGCTGGGGCCGCGGCCGCCGCCCTTGGTGTCGTTTTTGCCGCGGGTATTTTTACTGACTACCTGATGGCCGAGGTTCAGATATGGATGCTCGCTCTACTGGCGGGTGCGCTGGCCCATATGTTTACCGCCGACGCAGCGAATCGCCCGCAGTCACGATGGCTAGCCCCTTCGCTGTCGGCGAAGGGATAAGGTTCGGATAGCCATCGAAAGCGTGCTCGTGATGGTACTCCACTTGGTCGAGCGGCAAGCGATGGTGGCCAGGAAGTATTTCGAGCGGCCTCGACGTTTGTCTTGGACTCAACGCTCAGCTACTGTCAGCTACGCCAACCGCAAGGGCCATTACCGGGCCGTGAAATGGAAGTTGCTCAGCCTAAGGATGGCTATATCGGGCGGCATTTGAAACTGGCCTGACTTGGCGAACTGGGGCTGCTATGGTCGGTTGCGTGTTGACACCGATGTCACCTGGGGGGAAGCGAGGACGGCTCAGCATCCTTATCTACCATCGCGTTCTGCGCGAACCCGATCCGCTATTCCCTGAATTGCCCGACGCGGTCCGGTTCGAAAAGCAGATGTACTGGATTCGGGAGTGGTTCAACGTGCTGCCGTTGGCCGAGGCCGTGGAGCGGTTGAACAGGCGAGCGTTGCCGGCGCGATCGCTGGCGATCACATTTGACGACGGTTACGCCGACAACGAGGATGTGGCCGCGCCGATTTTGCTTCGACAGGGATTGCACGCGACTTTCTTCGTCGCCACGGGTTTTCTTAATGGAAAGAACATGTGGAACGACCGGGTGATCGAGTCGGTTCGCGGTTGCCCGGCGCGGGAGGTCGACTTGAGCGCGTTCGGGGGGGGCAGGGTAGTGCTCGTCACCGACGCCCAGCGCCGCGATGCGATTGACCGCGTCCTGCGGATGATCAAGCACTTCCCGCCAGCGCAGCGGCAGGTTGCGGTCGAACGTATCGAGGCGATGTGCGCGGCGCCGCCGAGCAACGGCTTGATGATGAAGCCCGTGCAAGTCGCACGGCTTGCCGCTGCGGGCTTTGACATTGGCGGCCATACTGTGTCGCATCCGATTCTGGCGCGGCTGCCAGCGGACGAAGCGAAAGCAGAGATTGCCGCCGGCAAGTCTGATCTCGAGGCAATCATCGGCCGACGTGTCACGCTCTTTGCCTATCCGAATGGCGTACCCGGGCAGGATTACCTTGCGCAACACGTCCAAATGGTTCGGGAGTGCGGCTTTTCCGCCGCCGTTTCGACCGCGTGGGGCGCGGCGACCTATGGGGCGGACATCTATCAACTGCCGCGCTTTACGCCGTGGGATCGAACACACTTGCGTTTCATCTTGCGGCTGGTACAAAACCTGTCTCGCGGCAACCCTTCGGTAGCGTCGTAGGCGGCGCCAACCTTCCCACCAAACGACAGCGCATCGGCCAAGAGGCTTACCAGACTCATGGCCGACTAGCGTCCTCGGGGCGACGATAATTGCGCGAGAAGTTCCTGTCGTAGGGGTGTGCATGCGTTCTGCCGACGATCGACTTGCCGCAGACAGCGGTGCCAGCAACGCTGGTTTGACGCGCCGGCGCCTTTTGCGTGCGGCGACTGTGACCATCGGCTCGATGGCGCTGCTTGGCTGTGGCGGCGCAAGCGAAGCTGAAAGCCCAGCGGCTTTGGGCACCGCACCGTCGCCCGGTCCCCAGCCTCCCGCGCCGCTACCGCCACCGCCGCCGCCGCCGCCACCGTCGCCGTCGCCACCGTCGCCGTCGCCGTCGCCGTCGCCACCGTCGCCGTCGCCGTCGCCGTCGCCACCGTCGCCGTCGCCGTCCGGCATGCCGACCTGGTTAAGCGGCAAGGCAGCGCTGACTTGGATCGCCATACCGAACACGAAGCTTGCTGACGCGCAGCAAGGCTTCACGTCGCCTGGGGGCGAGAAAGCGTATGTGTGCGCCTATTCAGGCGCCTGCGTAAAGGAGGCAGGCAGCGAGGTGTTTCTCGCCGGCGGCGGGCATGCCGATTACGCGGGCAACGAGGTTTACACACTGCGCCTGCAGGACGACGCGCCCAAGTGGGTACGCCGGCGCAACCCGACGCCGGCAGTGTACCCGTCGCATCTCATTGGTCAGGCGTATTACAGCGATGGCCGGCCGACGTCGCGGCACACCTACTGGCACATCCAGTTCATCAACGCGCGCAACCGGATGTTTTATATCGGCGGCGCGGCCATCTGGGGTAACGGCAACGGGACGACCTTGACGGTCGATGCATTCGATCCAGAGCGCAACGATTACGAACCCGCTGGCACCTACGCATCGCTACCTGCCAATGCGGTTTACGTCGCCCAAGGCGTGGCCAAGGATGGTTACGAAAACGTCTGGTTGCAACACCCCGGCGGCCGCATTTACCGCTGGGACCGCGTCTCCGCAATGACGACGCTCGTCGCCGAGCGCTCCGTCTACGACATCGACACCCCGTTCTGCGTCGACCCGGTGCGCAATCGTCTGGTGCGGTTTGATTCGCGGTTAGGGGCCAGTTTTGACCTCAACAACAATGCAGCGGAGACAAAAGTAACGTTTCGGGGATTACATGCGGCCAAAGTGACGACGCATAGCTCGGTAATCTGGTGCGCCGGGCGTGGCACGTTCCTGCTGTTTCGCTGGAACGAAAACGGGGTGTACGAGATTCATCCAGAGACGTTCGAAGTCACCGAGTTGGCCGTCGCCGGCACTCGACCGCCGGTTCCGCCCAACGACGGCGTGGCCGACATGTACGGGCGCTGGTTTTACGCGCCCGAGTTGCGGCTGTGCGGTTACATTCGCAGCGTTGACGACCCCGTCTGGGTATTCCGCGTGTAGGTGAATTGCTTGAATCAGTCCATGGCTACCGAACGCCCAAGGCAAGTCGACGTTTTGCTCTCTGTCTCACGACGCAAGTTTCTCGCTGCCGCCTCCGCTGGCATGGGAGCGCTCGTGATCGGCTGCGGCGGAGCCGAGAACGTGACAGCGCCGCCACCGGCGACATCTAACCCGACGCCTCCGCCGCCACCACCGCCGCCGCCACCACCGCCGCCGCCGCCGCCGCCGCCGCCACCACCACCACCACCATCGCAGCCGCCGCCACCACCGACTGGCAGCGCTGATCCGGGGTTTTATTTGTCGGTTGGTTCAGCGGGGGGCGAGGTTCCGGTCACGCTTGGCTGGCCACTTCCAGCGGGTGTGTCGGCGCCAGGCACGGGTCTTGTGGTGCAAACGGCGAACGGAACGTCGCTGCCCACGCAGTGGAACCCGTTGGCCACGTGGAAGACCGACGGGTCCGTGTTGCACGGTGCGCTGACGTTTCTGACGCCGCCATCCGGCGATGGCTCAGGCAACTACCGCGTGGTGACCGGCGCACCTGTCAGCGGAAGCGCGGTCAGCAAACCGGACCTCGCCGCCACGGCGTTCGATGCGGTCGTTGCCTGCAGCATTAACGGGCAAACTTACAGCCTCTCTGTCCGGAATTTGCTCACGGATGTCGTCGCCCCGCGGCGCGACTACACGCACTTTGCCGGGCCGCTGGCTGCAGAGTTTTGCGTGGGTGGCCCACTGCGTCTGAACGGCACCGGCGGCGAGCATCCCTATCTGACCGCCTGGTTCAACATCCGCGCGTACAAGGTGCACGGCAGCATTACGCGCGCCTACGTCGTGTGTGTGCTCGAAAACACCGGCGCTCGGCGCGAGTGCTTTGATGTGACGGCCGACGTCACGATTTCGATCGGGGGCAGCATCGTTCGCACGCAAAACGGGTTTGTCGTGCGGGCCGATCGGCGTTATCCGCTTCGCGGCTGGTGGCCGGCGGATCCGCAGACTTGGGTCCGGCACAACCGCGGCTATCTCGCCTCGACCAAGCTGGTGCCGCAGTACGCGGACATCACGATCGACGCGCAGTGGCTGGCAACGATGCCCCAGTCGCTGCCTTGGGGGGGGGGTGGCGAACTGGATGCCGCCATGGCCTCCGGCGGAGGCAAGCGTGAGCTGGCACCCCTGGATGCATGGACCGCGGCCTATTTGATCTCGGGTGACCGCCGGGCGTTCAATGCCATGCGCGCGCACAACGACGCCTATCACTGGCTTGGCACCACGCTGTCGGACTACGTAGCGTGGAACTACAGGGATGAGACGACCGGATACCCGATCGACCTGCGGGCCAATCCGATGATGACCGGCTACACGCACACACAAAGCCCCAGCGCCGTCATTCAGCACCGGTCAAAGTCGCAGGGTGCGGTGTGGACCGATTTGGCCCACATGCCATGCTCGGGCTACGTGCCTTATCTGCTGACCGCGGAGTTCGACGAACTGGAGCAGACGCAGTTTCACGGCATTCACCCCTGGATGAACTGGGCGCCTGGTGGTGGAACCGGATGGCCCCGCCCATGGTACGAGGGCGGCAACGTGCGCGATCACGCCTGGGGCTTCAGAAACGTGTCTAACGCGGCGGTGATCACCCCGGACGCGCATCCGTTGAAGGCGACGCTAGATGCCTTGTGCACGCGCGCGCTCAGTCAGATGCAAACGCGCATAATGCCGCTCGATCCGCAGGGCGCCACCGGCCTGTTTCTGAACCGCGAGGAGTACACGCACGTCATTTATTCGCCTGGCGAGACGCCGAATCCGAACGATACCGGTACGCGCACTGGGGTGGCGATGTGGATGGACGACTGGATGACTTGGGCCATCGCCTGGGCAGCCGAGCGCGGTTATCGCAACGACACGCTACTGAACTGGAAGGCGCAGTCGGTGATCAAGCGTTTCGTCGGCTCCAACTGGTGCTGGGCCTACACCCCGTACGCACTGGGCGTTCGCGACAACGATGCCGCACCGGTGTATGCGGACTGGAACACGCTGTGGGCGAAGAACTATCCCGGGGTGAGCGCGTGTCCGGCAAAAGGCGGGCCGGTACAGGACGACAGCGATCAGAACGACACGTACTACTTCGCGCAGATCGGCCCGGCAGTGGCAACTTTGGCGTCGCTAGGCCTGCCAGGCGCGGCGCAAGCGTGGGACATCTATGCTTCGCGCGCCCGAGCTCGAACAGACTTCCTTGCCAAGGAAAAGAACCCCGAGTGGTGGATCGTCAAGCGCACGTTTTGAGCGCGCTGGCGATGTCCCGCTTTTCGTTGGAAGTTTGGCGGCGGGTAAAGCAGGTTACGCGTAACCGGTAACTACGCGGCGCTCTTGACCGGAGTGGCGCGCTTGTCTATC
>CAZIJU010000059.1:0-21990 GCA_964539745.1 uncultured Burkholderiaceae bacterium
GGTGTGGGACGTCGACTCGATCTACAAGGTGCCGTCGATGCTGCACAAGCAGGGGCTCGACGAGATCGTCTGCTTCGCGCTCGGCATCGTCTCGCGACCGGCCGACCTCGCCGCGTGGGACAGCCTCGTCTACGCGCTCGAGCATCCCGAGAGCGAAGTGCGCATCGGCATGGTCGGCAAGTACGTCGACCTGTCGGACTCGTACAAGTCGTTGAACGAAGCGCTGACGCATGCCGGCATCCACACGCGCATGCGCGTGACGATCGAGTACGTCGATTCCGAGCAGATCGAGCGCGAAGGCACCGCCGCGCTGAAGGACCTCGACGCGATCCTCGTGCCCGGCGGCTTCGGCAAGCGGGGCACCGAGGGCAAGATCCGCGCGATCCAGTTCGCGCGCGAGAACAGGGTTCCTTACCTCGGCATCTGCCTTGGCATGCAGCTGGCGACGATCGAGTTCGCGCGCAACGTGTGCGGACTGACGGGCGCCAACTCGACCGAATTCGATCCGGACACGCCGCACCCGGTCGTGGCGCTGATCACCGAGTGGACCGATCGCACCGGGCGCATCGAGCGGCGCAGCGACAAATCGGATCTCGGCGGGACGATGCGCCTCGGCGCGCAGAAGTGTCCGGTCGAGCCAGGCACGCTCGCCTGGCGGATCTACGGAGCGGAGGTCAACGAAAGGCACCGGCATCGCTACGAGGTCAACAATGCGTACGTCGCGATGCTCGAGGCGAAGGGCTACAAGGTATCGGCGCGCACGCCGACCGAGAACCTGCCGGAGATCATGGAGCTGCCGGGGCACCCGTTCTTCATCGGCGTGCAGTTCCACCCGGAGTTCACCAGCACGCCGCGCGGCGGGCATCCGCTGTTCAGGGCGTACGTCGAGGCCGCCCTCGCTTACGCGAAGGCGCGACGCGCCGCCGCGCTGCAGAAAGTCGCGTGATGAGGCTGCGCCTCATCCCCTCACCCCCGGCCCCTCTCCCGCCAGGCGGGCGAGGGCAGGCATTTCTGCTTCGCAGAGGTGTGAAGTGAGGCTGTGCGGTTTCGAGGTCGGACTCGACCGTCCGTTGTTTCTGATCGCCGGGCCGTGCGTGGTCGAGACCGAGGCTTTGGCGCTGGACACCGCCGGCCAGCTCAAGGAGATCACGGCTTCGCTCGGCATCCCGTTCATTTACAAGTCGAGCTACGACAAGGCCAACCGCAGTTCGGGAAAGAGTTTCCGCGGACTCGGCATCGACGAAGGCTTGCGCATCCTGGCG
This sequence comes from uncultured Burkholderiaceae bacterium, assembly GCA_964539745.1. Lineage (GTDB taxonomy): Bacteria > Pseudomonadota > Gammaproteobacteria > Burkholderiales > Burkholderiaceae_F > DSNY01. Next base: position 1,263 of record CAZIJU010000059.1, read on the forward strand.
GAAGTGAAGCGGAAGATCGGCGTGCCGGTGCTGACCGACGTGCACGGCGAGGATGAGGTACCCGTCGCGGCGCAGGTGGTCGACGTGATCCAGACGCCGGCGTTCTTGTGCCGGCAGACCGACTTCATCCGCGCCTGCGCGGTTAGCGGCAAGCCGGTCAACATCAAGAAGGGCCAGTTCCTCGCGCCGCACGACATGAAGAACGTGATCGACAAGGCGCGCGAGGCGGCGCGCGAGGCGGGGTTGTCGGAAGACCGCTTCCTCGCCTGCGAGCGTGGCGCGAGCTTCGGCTACAACAACCTCGTGTCCGACATGCGGTCGCTCGCGATCATGCGCGAGACCGGCTGCCCGGTCGTGTTCGACGCCACCCACTCGGTGCAGTTGCCGGGCGGGCAGGGCACCTCCAGCGGCGGCCAGCGCGAGTTCGTGCCGGTGCTTGCACGCGCGGCGGTGGCGGTCGGCATCGCGGGCATCTTCATGGAAACGCATCCCGATCCGAAGAACGCAAAGTCAGACGGTCCGAACGCGGTGCCGCTGAACCGCATGCGCGAACTGCTTGCGACGCTGGTCGAGCTCGACCGCGTGACCAAGAAGAACGGATTCATCGAGACCGACTTCAACTGAGGAACGGCCGCCACGCATGCCCGCCTACATCATCGCCGACGTCGAGGTCACCGATCCGACGCAGTACGAGGAATACAAGAAGCTTTCGACCGCGGCGATGCAGGCGCACGGCGCGGAAGTGCTGGTGCGCGGCGGCCGCACCGAACCGCTCGAGGGCCGCGCGCCGCACCGCGTCGTCGTGCTCAGGTTTCCGTCGATCGAGGCCGCGCGCGCGTTCTACGACTCGTCCGATTACGCGCGCGCCCGCGCAGCACGCGCGGGCGCGGCGATCATGAACATGTTCATCGTCGAAGGGCTGGCTCAGCCAGACAACAACAAACCATGAGTGCCATCGTTGACATCATCGGCCGCGAGATCCTGGATTCGCGCGGCAACCCCACCGTCGAGTGCGACGTGCTGCTCGAGTCCGGCGTGATGGGCCGCGCGGCGGTTCCGTCCGGCGCATCGACCGGCTCGCGCGAGGCGATCGAACTGCGCGACGGCGACAAGGGCCGTTACGGCGGCCGCGGCGTGCTCAAGGCGGTCGAGAACATCAACACCGAGATCTCGGAAGCGGTGATGGGCCTGGAGGCGAACGAGCAGGCCTTCCTCGACCGGACTTTGATCGATCTGGACGGCACCGAGAACAAGTCGCGGCTCGGCGCCAATGCGATCCTCGCCGTGTCGATGGCCGTCGCGAAGGCCGCGGCCGAAGAGGCGGGGCTGCCGCTGTACCGCTATTTCGGCGGAAGCGGGGCGATGCAGATGCCGGTGCCGATGATGAACGTGATCAACGGCGGCGCGCATGCGAACAACAACCTCGACCTGCAGGAGTTCATGATCGTGCCGGTCGGGGCGGCCAGTTTCGCAGATGCGCTGCGCTACGGCGCCGAGGTCTTCCACGCGCTGAAGAAACTGATCCACGAAAAGGGCATGAGCACCGCCGTCGGCGACGAGGGCGGGTTCGCGCCGAACGTCAGCAACCACGAGGCGGCGATCCAGTTGATCCTCGATGCGGTCGACAAGGCTGGCTACGAAGCCGGCAGCCAGATCGCGCTCGCACTCGATTGCGCTGCGAGCGAGTTCTACCGCGACGGCAAGTACCACCTCGAAGCGGAGCAGCTCGCTCTTGACGCGAAGGGTTTCACCGACCTGCTCGCGACCTGGTGCGACAAGTACCCGATCGTGTCGGTCGAGGACGGCATGGCCGAGAACGACTGGGACGGCTGGGAACACCTGACCCGAACGCTCGGCGGCCGCGTTCAGCTCGTCGGCGACGACATTTTCGTCACCAACACGCGAATCCTGCGCGAAGGGATCAAGCGCGGGGTGGCCAACTCGATCCTGATCAAGATCAACCAGATCGGCACGCTGACCGAGACGTTCGCCGCGATCGAAATGGCCAAACGCGCAGGCTATACGGCGGTCATCAGCCACCGCTCCGGCGAGACGGAGGACGCGACGATCGCCGACATCGCCGTCGGAACCAACGCGCTGCAGATCAAGACCGGATCGTTGAGCCGCTCCGACCGCATCGCCAAGTACAACCAGCTGCTGCGCATCGAAGAGGATCTCGGCGACGTCGCGAGCTTCCCGGGGCGCGGGGCGTTCTACAACCTGAGGTAGCCGATCGGCGATGCGCGCGCTGACCGTCGCCCTCGGCGTACTGCTGCTCGCGATCCAGTGGCCGTTGTGGTTCGGCAAGGGCGGCTGGCTGCGCGTATGGGAGCTTCAGCGCAGCGTCGAGGCGCAGCGGCACGACAACGCGGCGCTCGCGGCGCGCAATGCGGCGCTCGCCGCCGAAGTGCGCAGCCTGAAGGAGGGACGCGAGGCGATCGAGGAGCGCGCGCGGCAGCAATTGAACATGATCCGCAGCGACGAGCTGTTCTTCCAGTTCGTCACGCCACCGCAACCGGCCATCGCCGAGAAGTAGCCGAATGAATCTGTATGCCAAGCTCGTCGCGCGCGAACGCGAGGGCCGGCCGCTGAAGGTCGGCCTGATCGGCGCCGGCAAGTTCGGTTCGATGTACGCCTCGCAGGTGCGGCGCACGCCCGGTGCGCGGCTCGCGATCGTGGCCGATCTCGACGTCGGCCGCGCGCGCGAGGCGCTGCGCCGCGTCGGCTGGACCGGCGACGAGCTGGCAGGCGTGCGGTTCACCGACGACAGCCGGGCGTTGATCGCATCGGACGACGTCGAAATCGTCATCGACGCCACCGGCTCGCCCGCGGCGGGAATCGCGCACGTGCTCGCATGCTGCGCGCACCGCAAGCACGTCGTGATGGTCAATGTCGAGGCCGACGCGCTGGCCGGCCCCTTGCTCGCGCGCCGCGCGCGCGAGGCCGGGATCGTCTATTCGCTCGCCTACGGCGATCAGCCGGCGCTGGTGTGCGAGCTCGTGGACTGGGCGCGCGCGTGCGGATTCGAGGTCATTGCCGCCGGCAAGGGAACGAAGTACCTGCCCGCGTATCACGCGTCCACACCCGACACGGTGTGGGCGCATTACGGGCTGACCCTCGAAGACGCGCGCGCCGGTGGCCTGAACGCACAGATGTTCAATTCGTTTCTCGACGGCACCAAAAGCGCGATCGAGATGTGCGCGGTGGCCAACGCCACCGGGCTGGCGGTGCCCGCGGGACTCTCTTTCCCGCCCTGCGGCGTCGACGACCTGCCGCGGGTGCTGCGGCCGCGCGAGGAGGGCGGGGTGCTCGCGCATCGCGGCCAGGTCGAGGTGGTCTCCAGCCTCGAACGCGATGGGCGTCCCGTGAATCGCGACCTGCGCTGGGGCGTGTACGTGACCTTCGCCGCCGGCAGCGACTACGTCGAGCGCTGCTTCAGGGAGTACGGGCTGGTCACCGATCCGAGCGGGCGGTACACGGCGCTGTACAAGCCGTATCACCTGATCGGGCTGGAGCTCGGCATCAGCGTGGCCAGCGTGGGCCTGCGCGGCGAGCCGACCGGTGCGCCGATCGGCTTCAACGCCGACGTGGTGGCGGTGGCCAAGCGCGATCTGCGCGCGGGCGATCTGCTCGACGGCGAGGGCGGCTACACCGTCTTCGGCAAGCTGGTGCCGGCGGCCGATTCGCTGCGTATCGGCGCTCTGCCGATCGGGCTGGCGCACAAGGTGAGGCTGACGCGCGAGGTCGCCGCGGCCGCGGTCGTGCGCTGGACGGACGTCGACATCGACGAGGGCGATCCCGCGGTCCGCTTCCGGCGCGAGATGGAACGGTCGACCGCGCCGTGACGCCTCGCCGGCCGGCGCGTTATGGCCAAACGCCGTAATAGCCGAAGCCGAGCGACCAGCGCGGGCGCCAGCCCCAGTGAGGGCTCCACCAGTAACCGCCGTACGGCCACACACGGCCGTAGTGCAGATCGAAGTAGTACTGCCGGTTGGCCCGGCGCCACGCTTCGAGCTGCTCCTCGCGCTGGCGCGCCGCGTTCTGTTCGGCGAGGATCTGCGCGTTCTGTTGCGCCAACTGTCGTGCCTGCTCCGGCGTCAACGCCGGCGGCGTGATGGCTTCACTCGAGGGCAGGCGTTCGATGCGGCTGCCGTCGGGCAGCGGCGCCGTCGCGCAGCCAGCGAGCAGTCCGGCCACCAGGATCGCAATCGCGTCGCGAATCATACGTCCTCCTGCCGGGGCGTCAGTGCAGCGAATCCGGCGCGCCCGCCTCGGTCGACCCGGTCGAGAACAACTGAGCGACGTCGACCGCGTCGAACTCGTGGCGAGCGTTGCAGAAATCGCAGGTCACCGCCACCGAGCCGAGCTCGGCGACGATCGAGTCGATTTCGTCGCGTCCCAGCGAAACCAGCATACGTCCGATCCGCGCACGCGAGCAGGTGCATTGGAAACGGGGTGTAAGCGCCGCGACCGTATCGAGCCGCTCCTGCCAGTACAGCCGCCGCATGACCTCGTGCGGGCCGATCGACAGCAGTTCGCGTGCGTCGAGGGTGCCGGCGAGCGTGACGGCGCGCCGCCACGTCCCGCCGTCGTCGCCGGCGGGGCGTCCGCCCTGGCGCGGCAGCTGCTGCAGGAGCAACCCCGCGGCGCCGCTGTCGTCGGCGGCCAGCCACAGGCGCGTGTCGAGCTGCTCCGAGCGGCGCATGTAACTTTCGAGCGCCTGCGCGATCGAAGCGCCCTCCAGCGGCACGATGCCCTGATACGGCTGCTGACCCGGTTGCGCATCACGGGGGTCGAGCGTGATCGCACAACGTCCGAGCCCGTTCGCGTTGACGAGCTCGCGCAGGCCGGCGCCGTCCGGCACGTGGGCGCCGCTGCGCAGCTTGGCGGTCGCGCGCAGCGCCAGATCGGGCTGGCACTCGACGACCAGCAGCTTGACGGGCCCGTCGCCGTGGATCTGGATGATCAGCGCACCGTTGAACTTGATCGTCGTCGACAGCAGCGCCGCAGCGGCGGTCATCTCGCCGAGCAGGCGCGCGACCGGCGCCGGATAGTCGTGCAGCGCCGTCATCCGCTGCCACGCTTCGCGCAGTCGCACGGCCTCGGCGCGCACGGGCGCATCGTGAAACAGGAATTTGAGCAGAGCGTCGTTCAAGGCCGGTGTCCGCGCGCCACGAGCGCCTGCGCCCGTTTCAGTTCGTCAGCGTAGTCGCAGTAAGTGCCGATGGTCCCGGCGATCATCGCACGCTTGCGATCGTCCAGGGGGCCGAGCGCGCGCGCGGGCTGGCCGCCCCACAGCGTTGCGCTCGTCAGCACCTGGCCGGGGCGCGTCGTCGCGCCGGCGGCGAGAAACACGTCGTCCTCGACCCGCGTACCACTGGCGAGCACGCTGCCGATGCCGATCAGGCAGCGATCGCCGATGATGCAGTCGGCCATTTGCACATTGTGGCCGATGGTCGTGTCGCACCCGATCTCGAGGCGACCTCCGGGACCGCAGGCGAGCAGCGAGTTGTCCTGCACGTTGCTGCGTTCGCCGATCGCGATCTGCCCGCCGTCGGCGTCGAGGTCGCAGCCGTACCAGATGTTGACGCGCGCGGCAGCCGAGATGTCGCCGCGCAGTGTGGCGGTATTGGCGACGAACACGCTGGCGTCGAGCGGCTCGCGCAGATCGGCCGCCGGGGGCGGCGCGTTGTCGGCGGCCGCATTGCGCGCGCGCAAGGCCGTGCGGCGCCGTGCAAGTTCGCCTTCGCCAAGCGGCCGCTCGGGCTTGGCGGGTCGACCGGCGTAGACGAATCCGCCGGGCAGCCGCGAGCGCGGAAAGACCACTGCGTCGGCCGCCAGTACGGCACCCGGCTCCAGCACCGAACCGTCGAGGATGACGGCGCGTTCCTCGATCACGCAGCCGTCGCCGACCTCGCAGGCGTGCACGACCGCGTACTCGCCGATCGTCACGTCGTCGCCGAGCAGCGTCGGATACCGGTCGTGCGCGATGTGCACGGTTGCGCGCCGGCCCATGTGCAGCCGATTGCCTGCCCGCACGTGATGCCCGTCGGCGCGGATCACCGCGAATTGTCCGAACCAGGCGCCGGCGCCGAGTGTGGCGCGGCCGACGATCGCGGCGCCGGCGCCGAAGTGCAGCGGCGGGGCGGCGAGCTGCGGTCGTTCGCCGAGATAGGCGATCAGATTCAACGCTGCAGAAGACATCGAACGCAGTGGGCTGCGAGGCGCCGGCTGGCGTCCGAAGACCTGGGGCGCAAGGTTAGCGCAGCCCGTCTCAGTACACCGGCGTCTCGCGGTACGTTCCCCACAAGCCCTTGAGCCGCTCGACGATATCGCCCATCGTCGCGCCGTTTTTCACCAGCTCGATCGTGATCGGCATGAGGTTGCTGCGCTCGTCCTTCGCCACTTCGACGAGCTGCATGAGCAGTTGTTGGACCTTTGCGTTGTCGCGCTCGCGCCGAACGCGTTGCGTGCGCGCGATCTGGCGGTCGGCGGTGGTCCGGTCGTACGGGTGCACGTCGATATCGACGTGCGGCTCCTCCTCGACGAAGCGGTTGACGCCGATCACCGGCTTGTCGCCCGACTGCTTGCGCAACGCGGTTTCGTAGGCGAAGTCGGCGATGTGCTTCTGGAACCAGCCCTGCTCGATCAGCTTGATCGTGCCGCCGCGCTCGTCGATCTCGCGCAGGATGTCGAAGATGCGGCGCTCGTATTCGGTCGTCAACGACTCGACGAAGTAGCTGCCGCCGAGCGGATCGACGACGTTGGCGACGTTCGACTCCTCGGCGATGATCTGTTGCGTGCGCAGCGCCAGTTTCATCGCGTCCTCGGTCGGGATCGCGAAGGCCTCGTCGTAGCCGTTGGTGTGCAGCGACTGCGCGCCGCCGAGCACGGCGGCGAGCGCTTGCAGCGTCGTGCGGACGATGTTGACCCGGTGCTGTGGCTTGGTCAGCGTGGCGGCGGCTGTCTGGCAGTGGAAGCGCAGCCGCATGCTGTCCGGGTTGCGCGCGCCGAAGCGCTCGCGCATGATCTTCGCGTAGCAGCGGCGCAGCGCGCGGAACTTGGCGATCTCCTCGAAGAAATCCCCCTGCGAGACGAAGAAAAACGCGAGCCTGGGCGCGAACTCGTCGACGTGCATGCCGGTCTTCAGCACTTCTTCGACGTACACGATCAGATTGGCGAGCGTGAACGCCGCTTCGTGCAGCGGCGAGGCGCCCGCCTCCGAGATGTGATAACCGGAGATGTTGATCGGGTTGTAGCGCTTCAGGTTGCGGGCGCAGTACGTGATGATGTCGCGCACGATGCGCACGCTCGGCGCGATCGGGTAGATGTACTCCTTCTGCGCCATGTACTCCTTCAGGATGTCGGCCTGCACGGTGCCCGACAGCTTGTTGAGGTCGTACCCGCGCTTTTCCGCGAGCGCGACGTACATCGCGAGCAGGATCCACGCGGTCGGGTTGATCGTCATCGACACCGAGATCTTCTCGAGGTCGATGCCGTCGAACAATGCCTCCATGTCGGCCAGCGTGTCGACCGCCACGCCTTCGCGACCGACCTCGCCGTCGCTCATCGGATGGTCGGAGTCGTAGCCCATCAGCGTGGGCATGTCGAAGTCGGTCGAAAGGCCCGTCTGCCCCTGCGCTATCAGGTACTTGAAGCGCTTGTTCGTGTCCTCGCCGGTGCCGAAGCCGGCGATCTGCCGCATCGTCCAGATGCGGCCGCGGTACATCGTTGGGTAGGGCCCGCGCGTGAATGGATAGCGGCCGGGCAGGCCGATGTCTTCGGGCGGCGTGTCGGCGACATCGGCCGCCGTGTAGACGCGCTTGACCGGGATATCCCCGCTCGTGAAGAACTGCGCGCGGCGTTCTGGTTGCTTTTTCAGGAACGCGGCGAGTTCGTGTGTCTGCCAGTCGCGCAACTCGCGTTGCAGCTTCGCGAGCGTGGTCGGGTCAAGCGGACTCATGCGGGTACTCCCTGCGGATCGCGTTCGCCACGAGTTCGCGGGCGAGCGAATACGGATCGCCTTCGCGTCCGGCCAGACGTCGCGCGAAAGCACTCTGTAGCGGGCCGGCCGCGCGGTCGAACGCTTCGAGCAGAAGCGTCTGGGCGGTCTTGTACAGCCGGAACTCTGCGATCTTCTGCCGGCGCGCGCGTCCGAGTTCGCTGTCGCGCGAGGCGACGCGATGCCCCTCGATTGCGGCGAGCAGCTCGTCGAAGCCTTCGCCGCTGACGGCGCTCGTCCCGATGACGGGGACGCTCCAACCGGCGCGCGCGCCCGAGGCTGCGCCCAGTGCGATCATGTTCTTCAGGTCCATCAGCGTGCGCTGCGCGTCGCTGCGGTCGCATTTGGACACGACGTGGATGTCGGCGATCTCGAGCACGCCGGCCTTGATCGCCTGGATCTCGTCGCCGAGTCCGGGCGCCGACACGACGATCGTCGTGTCCGACGCGCGCGCGATCTCGACCTCGTCCTGGCCGACGCCGACCGTTTCGATCAGGATCGTGCGGTAGCCGGCGACGTCGAGGATGTCGCACGCATCCAGCGCCGCCCGCGCCATGCCGCCAGTGGCACCGCGCGTGGCCATGCTGCGGATGTAGATGCCCGGGTCGGACGCGACTTCGCTCATGCGGATGCGGTCGCCCAGAATTGCGCCGCCCGAGTAGGGGCTCGAAGGATCGATCGCGACGATGCCGACGCGCTCGCCGCGCTCGCGCAGCCGCCGCGCAAGCCGCGCCACCAGTGTGGACTTGCCGCTGCCGGGCACGCCGGTGATGCCGATCACGTGCGCGGCGCCGGCGCGGTGGTAGATCGCCGCCAGTGCGGCGCGCGCCTCGGCCGCGCCGGCTTCGGCGCGCGAGATCAACCGGCCGATCGCGCGCGGCTCGCCGGCCGTGACCCTCTCGATCAGCGCGGTCGAAGCCACATACCCGCTCATGCGCGTCCCGTCGCCTCGAGCTGCGCGCGCATCGTGCGGAACACCTCGCGATCGTCGATCACGCGGCGCGCCTTGAAGTCGGTGCGCGGCAGCGCGCCGGGCGCGACGATCTCGACGCGCGCACGCACGCCCAGCACGGTCTGCAGCTTGTGCGCGACCTCCGCGCGGAAGACTTCGATCGCCGCGGCGCCGGCGCGATGCAGATCCTCGGTGGGTTCGACCCGCAGCAGCAGTTCGTCCATCGCCGCCTCTCGCGTGATGACGATCCGATGCTCGCCGCCGTAGTGCGGGATCTGGTTCAGCGCCGCGTCGATCTCGCTCGGGTAGATGTTCTCGCCGCGGATCGTGAACATGTCGTCGATGCGGCCGAAGATGCCTTGCGGCAACCGCGGGTAGGTCCGGCCGCAGGGATTCGGCCCGTCGACCCATTGCGTGAGATCGCCCGACAGCAGCCGGATCATCGGCTGGCTGGTGCGCTCCAGGTGCGTGTACACCGGCGTGCCGCGGCTGCCGTAAGGCACGCGCCGCATCGTCGCGGGGTCGCACACCTCCGTGTAGACGACGTCCTGCCAGCACAGCATGCCCGGCGTTTCGGCGCTGCCGGCGACGTTCATCCACGGCGACATCTCCGCCATCGAACCGCAGTCGATCACCTGTGCGCCGTACAAGGATTCGATGCGATCCTTGACGCCGGGCACCGAGGCGCCCGGCTCGCCGGAAAAGAACAGGACCTTCAGTCCGAAGTCGCGCGGATCGAGCTTCTCCTCGCGCGCGACCTCGGCCAGATGGATCGCGTAACTCGGCGTGCCGTAGAACGCCTTCGGCTTCATCAGGTGCAACCACTGCACGAGCCGCGCGCTCATGCCGGGCGCACCGGCGCCGAACGGAAACGCCTTCGCGCCCAGCCGCTCCGCGCCGGCGAGCGCGCCCCAGCTTCCCATGTACAGGCTGAAGACCGCGGCGATGCAGATCAGGTCGCCCGGCCGCAACCCCATGCCCCACATGATTCGCGCGTGCGCGTTGGCGATCGCGCGCCAGTCGTCGCGTCCGATCGCAAACGCCGTGGGCCGCCCGGTCGTGCCGCTGGTGCCGTGGACGTGGAAGACCTCGGACTCCGGCACGCACAGGTAATCGCCGAAGGGCGGGTGCGCGGCCTGCGCTTCGCGCAGGTCCTGTTTGCGGACCACGGGCACCTTCTGCTCGAAGTCCTCCAGCGTTCGGAGCTGCTCGGGGTGGAAGCCCGCCGCGTCCCATCTGCGACGGTAAAACGGGGCGTGCTCGTACGCGTAGCGGCAGACGAGCTTCAGCCGTTCGAGGATCGCGCGCTCGCGTTCGGCGGGCGGCATCGTTTCCCGGCGCGGAAACCAATGGCGGCTGTCCGCCGGCGGCAGGTAGTGTTCGTCGTAGGCGGGGGGCCAGGACCACGCTTCCATGTGCGCCTCAACGCGGACCGCGTTCGGCGACGAGCCGCCGCAACGTGTCGACGATCGCCTGCGGCGGCGTGTCCTGCAGCATCACTTCGCGCACACCCATCCGTTTCAGCGCCGCGACGTCGTCGTCGGGCATCACGCCTCCGGCCACGACGATGATGTCGTCGGCCTTGCGCTCGGCGAGCAGCTTGAAGATCTTCGGAAACACCGTGAGCTGCACGCCCGACAGCAGGCTCACGCCCAGCACGTCGACGTCCTCCTGGATCGCCGTGGTGACGACCTCGTCGGGCGTGCGGTGCAGACCGGAGTAGATGACGTCCATGCCGGCGTCGCGCAGCGCGCGCGCGACGACCTTGACGCCGCGGTCGTGGCCGTCGAGCCCCACCTTGGCGAGCAGGACGCGGATCGGTGTCTCCATGTTTGTTCGAATTCCGTATTCCGTATACGATATGTAAAGTCTGAGCGCCGGCCGCCGTGCTGTCAACCCGACGGCTCGGCCGGACACCGATCGGAGTAACGATGCGATCTTTGTCACGCCAGAAAACGCTCGTCGAACAGGCCTACCGAGCGATGCTCGATGCGATCTGCGACGGCACGTTCAAGCCGGGGGAGCGCCTGACGCAGGACGAGATCGCCGCGCGCCTGAACGTTTCGCGCCAGCCGGTGATGAGCGCGCTCGCTTTGCTGAAGAGCCAGGGATTCCTGCAGGATGCGGGGCGCCGCGGGCTGGCGGTCGCGCCGATCGACCCGGCGCGGTTCGAGGCGATCTATCAGCTCCGGTCGGCCGTCGAACCCCTCGCAGTGCGGCTGGCGACGGCACGAACGACGGCATCCGACGCGGCGCGCGGGCGCCAGCTGGTCGAGCAGGGCAAACGGCTGGCCGCCTCGGGCGATGCCAGGGCGATCCTGCAGGCCGACGTCGACTTTCATGCGTGGATTTACGCGCTGTCGGGCAATCCGCTGATCGCCGAGACGATGCAGTTGAACTGGCAGCATCTGCGCCGCGCGATGAGTGAAGTGTTGCGACGGCCGGCGATGACGAAGCCGGTCTGGGAGGAACACGGGCGGATCGTCGAGGCGATGGCCGCGGGCGATGCCGATCGCGCCGCCCAACTGATGTACGACCACATCGTCGTCGCCTATCGGCGCGTCCGCCCGCAACTGGAGCCGGATCAGCCGACGGCTCGCGCCGCGGCTTAGCGGCACCGGGCTTTGGGCGCGCCGCGTGCCGGCCGTCCCAGCAGGACAGCGCCGGCGCGTAGCGCGTGAGGTGGCTTCGGCGCCCCGCGCGCCGGGCATGCATCGCACGCCCAATACAATGCGGCCGATTGCGATTCAGATCGTGACGTCCTCGAATCTCGAACTGCGCCGCGCCGCACTCGCGGCGCTGCGCATTGCCGAGCCGGCCAGCAAGCTCGCGGCGGTCGATTCGCTTGCGCGCGCCGCGCCCGAACCCGATTCGACGCTCGCGCTCGCCGAGCCAGCGGGCGTTCCAGGCCGTCCCGACCGGCCCGTGCTGGTCGCGCCGGCCGCGGTCGCGCTGCGTGACGCTGCGACCGCCGAAGGACGCGCGGCGCTGCTGCATGCGCTGGCGCACATCGAATTCAACGCAGTCAATCTGGCGCTGGACGCAATCTGGCGTTTCCCCGAAATGCCGCGCGCGTACTACTTCGACTGGCTGCGCGTCGCGGCCGAAGAGGCATTGCATTTCCGGCTGCTGTGCGAACGGCTCGCCACATTGGGTCGAGCCTACGGCGACTTCCCGGCGCACGATGGCCTTTGGGAGATGGCGCGCAAGACCGCGGGCGACGTCCTGGCGCGCATGGCGCTGGTGCCCCGCACCCTGGAGGCGCGCGGGCTCGACGCGTCGCCGCAGGTGCGCGCGAAATTCGCCGCGGTCGGGGACGAAGCCTCGGCGGCGGTCGTCGACGTCATCCTGCGCGACGAAATCGAACACGTTGCGATCGGCAATCGCTGGTTCGCCTGGCTCTGCGCCCGTCGTGGCGTGCCGGTCGGGGCGACTTACGAGCGGCTCTGCCGCGAGCATGCGGCACCGCGGCTGCGCGGCCCGCTGAATCTGGCCGCCCGGCGTGCGGCCGGGTTCGGCGAGGACGAGCTGGCGGCGATGATGCGAACTCGGCCGGGGTCCTAGCGCACCTTTGGTGTCTACCATCATCCAGCGGCGTGCATCATCCGATAAGCGATGCGTGGGGGCACGAATGCCGGGACTGACGGATGCGGTGCGCGATCGGCTGCGGACGATACTGAAGATCCGCAGGCCGAGGTCATTGCCGCGCCGAGGGCCGAAGCCGGGCGTGGGCGCCAAGATCTTCAAGGACAACGTGCGGATGACCGTTCAGGCCGGAATGAGCCATGAGCTGTGGCGCTGGTTGCAGGAGCAGGGCTGGCGCGAGGTCCAATTCCGGCCGGACCGGCGCAGATATCGCGACGTTCCCTCCGCCTGGGTCACCCGCTTGATCGACAGCGCGCCGGACGAACGCGCGGCGGTGCTCGAAGCCGCGATCGCGCAGGCGGTGGACCGCAGCGAACTGCGGGCGCCGCCGGCGGATACAGCACCTCCGGCTGCGCCACAATCCGACTGACCGGCGAGGTTCGCGCGCCCGGCGGCGCGTCATCCGTTCGTCATGACCGCCAAGTGATCCCGGTTTGCGGGATCGTTTCCCTGCGGTGCGGTCGGTAGATTGTTCTCCTGAATCGACGAGGAGAGCGAATGAACTGGGCCCAGCTTTTGGCACGTCCCGTCGCCGGATTTCTCTCCGGACGCAAGCGGGAGGTCCTCAGGCGGCACGCGCGCAAGCCGCAAATCGGTGCGACGATCTGCTGCGCCAACCTGCGCATCACCGTTCAGGCGGGGTTGAGCAGGGAGCTTTGGATCTGGCTGGTCGGTCAGGGTTGGCGCGAAATCGAGCCCGGCGAAAACCGATACAAGTATCGCGCGCTTCCATCGAACATCGTGACGCAGCTCTTCGATGCCCAGCCCGACCGCTGGGAGCGGCTGCTGGCGGCGGCGATCAGGCAGGCGGTACAGGACACGATCCCGGCCACGGTACCGGCACGGGCCGTCGAGGCCGTCGCCTCGCGCGATTAGCGCAGCACGAAATTCCTCTGCGGCACAATGCATCCCGCCCGCCATCGGCGGGCGGGAGCGTCTCATGCCGACCGAAGCCTCGCATGCGCCGCGCGGCCGCGCTTATTCGGAGGTGCGCCTGGGCGAGGTCTACGCGCGCACGGTCACGATCGAAGAGCGCCATTTGGCCCAGGGCGCGGCGCTGATCGGTGACTTCAACCCGTTGCACGTCGACGAGGCGTTCGCGCGCCGCTCGCGCTTTGGCGGGCGCATCCTGCACGGCGTACTCACGTCGGCGCTGATGGGCGCGGAACTGGGAATGGTCTTCGCCAGTACAGCGCTCGGCTACCTCGAGCACAACGCGCGCTTTCTCGCGCCGGTGCGGATCGGCGACGTGCTCAGCATTACGTGGACCGTCGTCGAACTCGTGCCCAAGCCGAAGCACGGCGGCGGCATCGTCGTCGCCGAGGGTGTTGCGGTCAATCAGGACGGCGTCACCGTCTGCACCGCGACCGGCAAGATGCTCGTCGGCCCGTTGCCGAACGTGGCTTGACTCCACCCCCGGACACCGAGAAAGCGGAGTACGAGTACTTTATCGGCCTTCTCGGTGTTCGCTGTGCCTCGGTGGTGAAACCGGTTTCTCGTTTTTCGGACGGTGTCAGCCGCTCGGTGCACCGGTGCCGGCCGCGCGCTGCTTTTCCAGCTCGCGCAGCACGCGCCGCTGCACCTTGCCGGTCGTGGTCATCGGCAATTGCTCGATGAACTCGATCTCCTTCGGGTACTCGTACGGCGCGAGCTTGCCGCGCACGTGCGCCTGCAATTCGGCGATCAGGCGCTCGTCGCCGCGGCCACGGTACGCATCGGCGAGGACGACGAAGGCCTTGACGACCGCGCCGCGTTCGGGGTCAGGCTTCGGCACGACGGCGGCGTTGGCCACCGCCGGATGCTTGACCAGGCAGTTTTCGATCTCGCTCGGTCCGATTCGATAGCCCGCCGACTTGAACATGTCGTCGGCTCTTCCCTGATACCAGAGGTAGCCGTCGTCGTCGCGCGTGGCGAGGTCGCCGGTGCGGCACCACGAGTTGCTCGGATCCCCCGTGAACTTCTTGCGCGTGGCCTCGGGATTGCGCCAGTACTCCAGGAAGAACACGGGATCGAAATCGCCATGGATGTCGCGCCGATGGATCGCCACCTCGCCGATTTCACCGTCCTTGACTTCCTGGCCGTCGTCGTCGATGACGGCCACACGGTGACCGGGGTACGGGCGTCCCATCGCGCCGGGCTTCGCGGGCCAGCGTTCGTGCGAATTGCCGACGATGTAGTTGACCTCGGTCTGTCCGAACATCTCGTTGATCGTGATACCGAGCTTCTCGCGTGCCCAGTCGAACACGGCGGTGCCGACCGCTTCGCCCGCGCTCATGATCGAGCGCAGCCTCAGCTTGCCGCGCGGATCGGCCCACGCGTCCGATCGCATCATCATCTTCAGCGCAGTCGGGAACAAGAACGCATTGGTCACGCCGTAGCGCTGAATCAACTCGAACGCCTTGTCCGGCGCGAAGCGTCCCTGATACCCGACGATCGGGAAGCCGAAGTACAGCGTGGGCAGCAGCGCATCCATCAGCCCGCCGGTCCACGCCCAATCCGCCGGCGACCAGAACACGTCGCCGGCGCGCGGGAACCAGTCCTGCGAAGCGACGAATCCGGGCAGATTGCCGATCAGCGCGCGGTGCGGCATCAGCGCGCCCTTCGGGGGACCGGTGGTCCCGCTCGTGTAGATCAGCAGTGCCGGATCGTCGGCGCGCGTGGCGACGCATTCGAAGCGGTCCGACGCCTTCGCGAGCAGCGCGCTCCATTCGTGCGCGCGATCCGCGGCGAGCCCAACCGTCACCAGATGCGCAAGCTGCGGACACGCCGCGCGCAGCGCCGCCAGCGTCTGCGCCGCAGCTTCGTCGGCGATGGCCGCGACCGCGCCGCTGTCCTGCAGCCGGTACTCGAGCGCGTCCGGGCCGAACAGGATCGAAAGCGGCATCGCGACCGCGCCGAGCTGGTAGATCGCCAGGTGCGCGATCGCAGTCTCCGCCCGCTGCGGCAGCACGATGGCCACGCGGTCGCCACGCTTCACGCCCAACGCGGCCAGCGCGTTCGACAGGCGGTTGGCGTCGGCCTGCAGCGCCGTGTACGTGTAGGCGGCAAGGCGACCGGCGTGGTCCTCGAAGTAGATCGCCACGCGCGATGTCTCGGCGGCCCAGCGGCGGCCGCAGACCTCGGCGATGTTGAAATCCGCAGGAACGTGCCAGCGGAAGCCCTCGTACAGCTCGCGATACTGGTCGCGCTTCATGGTCGTTGCGTGTCTCCCGGCGCAGCATTGCTATCGTTGCGGAAGTTTCGCCCAGCTCGCAGTCAGCCGCAATGCCATGAAGCCCTCGCGCTCCCGCTTCGTCGAACTCCGCCGCCTGCGCTATCACCTGCGCGAATGGGGACGCGACGGCGCGCCGATGCTCGTGATGCTGCACGGCTGGATGGACGTGTCGGCGTCGTTTCAGTTCGTCGTCGACGCGCTGCGCGGCGACTGGCATGTCGTCGCGCCTGACTGGCGCGGCTACGGGCTCACGTCCTGGTCGAGCGCGGACTGCTACTGGTTTCCGGACTACCTCGCCGATCTCGATTACGTGCTCGATGCGACCGCGCCCGGCCGGACGGTCGTGCTGGTCGGCCACAGCATGGGCGGCAACGTCGCGCTGCTGTACGCCGGTGTGCGGCCGCAGCGGGTGCGGGCCATCGTCAACCTCGAAGGCTTCGGTCTGCGCGACAGCGCACCGGACGAGGCGCCAGCGCGCTACGCACGCTGGATCGACGAGCTGAAGGCCGGTGCAACGCTGCGCGACTACGGCTCGCTGTCGGAAGTCGCCGACCGCCTGCGCAAGAACAATCCGCGGCTGTCGGAGGAGCGCGCGCTGTTCCTCGCCGCACACTGGTCGCAGCCGGCCGACGACGGGCGCTATCGCATCGCAGGCGATCCGGCGCACCGGATCGTCAACCCGGTGCTTTACCGGTGGGCCGACATCGAAGCGTGCTGGCGCAGGGTGCAATGCCCGGTGCTGTGGGTGCAGGCGGATCAAACGGACGCGGCGAAGTGGGCCGGCGGGCAGGCGGAAGTCGACCGCCGCGCGAAGGTGCTGAACAGCGTCACGCTCGCGCGGGTGCCCGATGCCGGGCACATGCTGCATCACGACCAGCCGGACCATGTCGCGCGACTGATCGAGTCATTTCTCGCATCCGTGCCGGGCTGATCCGGCGCGCTGCCTGCCGCACGCCCGAGCTTTACGTAGGCCGTGGTCTTTCCGCGGCGGCGGAACAGACGCGGGAATTGCGGTTTTTCGGAGTCTGCGGCGTTTCGACGGCGAATCCAATTGCTGTCGAATGAGGCCGTTTCAGCGACGAATTGCCGACGGATCCGACCGCTACAATCGCCGCGTGAAAGTGGATTTTCACCGCCTCAACGCCGACCTGCACGCGCATTCCACCGTTTCCGACGGCACGATGACGCCCCGCGCGCTGGTCGAACGCGCGCACGCAAAAGGTGTCGAGCTTTTCGCGCTGACCGATCACGACGAGGTCGCCGGATTGCGCGAAGCCGCGCTCGCCGCCGCCGAATTCGGTCTGGACTTCGTGCCGGGTGTGGAGATTTCGGTGACCTGGCACCGCCAGACGGTGCATATCGTCGGTCTGGGCATCGATGCCGGCGACGCCACGCTGGTCGAAGGGCTCGCCCATGTCCGCTCCGGGCGCATGCGGCGCGCGCAGGCAATGGCGGATGCGCTGGCGGCGGCCGGGCACGAAGGCGCGCTCGAAGGCGCGCTCGGTTACGCCGGCAACGTCGACCTGATCTCGCGCACCCACTTCGCGCGCTGGCTGGTCGAAACCGGCGTCTGCGACGACGTGCGCGAAGTCTTCACGAAGTATCTGGTCGCCGGCAAGCCGGGCTATGTGCCGCATCAATGGGCGCAACTGCACGAAGCCGTCGCGTGGATCGTCGGCGCGGGCGGCGTGGCGATCGTCGCGCATCCGGGCCGTTACAAGATCGGTGGCGACGAGATGCGGGCCTTGCTCGCCGAGTTTCGCGCCGCCGGCGGCGTCGCGGTCGAGGTCGCGACCAGCAATCACACGGTGCAGCAGGCACGCCAGTTCGCGAAGCTCGCGCGCGAATTCGAACTCGAGGCGTCGCGCGGCAGCGACTTCCACGGCCCCGGCGAATCGCAGATCGAACTCGGCCGCGTGCAGCCGCTGCCGGAGGCGCTGGTGCCCGTGTGGCACCGCTTCGTCTGATGGCGCAGGTCTTCACGGTCCACCCGCGCAATCCGCAACTGCGGCTGCTGCGGCAGGTCGCGCAACGGATCGATCACGGCGCGCTCGCCGCGATCCCGACGGACTCGTGTTACGCGCTCGTCTGCCATCTCGACGACCGCGCCGCAGTCGACCGGCTGCGCCGTATCCGCCGCATCGACGAGCGGCACCACTTGTCCCTGCTGTGCCGCGACCTGTCGGAGATCGCCGCGCACGCGCAGGTCGACAACCGGCAGTACCGTCTGCTGAAGGTCGCCACGCCGGGCCCTTACACCTTCATTCTCGACGCCACACGCGAGGTGCCGCGGCGCCTGTCGCATCCTTCGCGCAAGACGATCGGCATCCGCATCCCCGATCATCCGGTCGCGCTCGCGCTGCTCGACGTGCTCGGCCAGCCGCTGATCGGAACCACGCTGATGCTGCCGGGCGACGAACTGCCGTTGAACGACGTGCAGGACATCCGCGCGCGACTCGAACACGACATCGACGTGATCGTCGACGCCGGTGCGTGCGGCGTCGAACCGACGACGATCATCGACCTGACCGGCCGCGAGCCCGTCGTCGTCCGGCAGGGGCGCGGCGCGCTCGAACCGCTCGGGCTGGCGCCCGCCGAAAGCTGACGTGCGTGGCGGCTGCCGCGCGGTGCCGCTGCTAGACTGCGGTGCATGGAAGGTCTGATCCAGGCAATCACCGTCTATGCCATTCCCGTGTTATTCGCCATCACGCTGCACGAGGCGGCGCACGGCTACGTGGCGCGCATGTTCGGCGACCAGACGGCCTTCGTCGCCGGCCGCATCACGCTCAACCCGCTAAAGCACATCGACCCGGTCGGCACGATCATCGTGCCGATCGCGATCCTGCTCGTGTCGAAGCTGGCCGGCGGCGGCAGCTTCCTGTTCGGCTGGGCCAAGCCCGTGCCCGTGAGCTTCGGCAACTTGCGCCATCCGAAGCGGGACATGATCTGGGTCGCGGCCGCGGGCCCCGGCGCGAATCTCGCCATGGCGGTGGCGTGGGCGCTGATGCTGAAGATGCAGTTCGCTTTCGGGTTGAACGAGACCTTCTTCGTCGAGATGGCGAAGGCCGGCATCTTCGTCAATATCGGCCTGATGGCGCTGAACCTGCTGCCGGTGCCGCCGCTCGATGGCGGGCGCATCGCGGTCGGATTGCTTCCGCACCGGCTCGCATGGCAATTCGCGCGCATCGAGCCCTACGGCCTTTTCATCGTCCTGATCTTGCTGGCGACCAACACGCTCGGCTTTTTCCTCGTGCCGTTTTACAGGCTCGGGCTGGCCGTCGTCGAACTGTTCATCTGAGATGTTGTTTCCAGATCGCGTACTCTCCGGAATGCGCCCGACCGGCGCGCTGCACATCGGCCACTACCACGGCGCGCTAAAAAACTGGGTCAGGCTGCAGGAGGAGTATCCCTGCTTCTTCTTCGTCGCCGACTGGCACGCGCTGACGACGCACTACGAGACGCCCGAAGTGCTCGAGGCGAGCGTCTGGGACATGCTGGTCGACTGGTTCGCGGCCGGCATCGATCCGCGCAGGTCGACGGTGTTTCTGCAGTCGCGCGTGCCCGAGCACGCGGAGCTGTTCCTGCTGCTCGCGATGGCCACCCCGCTGTCCTGGCTCGAACGCGTTCCGACCTACAAGGACCAGATCGAGAAGCTCAAGGACAAGGATCTCGCAACCTACGGCTTTCTCGGCTATCCGCTGATGCAGGCGGCCGACATCCTGATCTACCGCGCGAGCATGGTGCCGGTCGGCGAGGACCAGGTGCCGCACATCGAGATGACGCGGGAGGTCGCGCGCCGCTTCAACCATCTGTTCGGCCGCGAACCCGGCTTCGAGGACAAGGCGCATGCCGCGGTGAAGAAGCTCGGCGGGAAGATCGGCAAGCAGTTCCTGGAGGCACGCACCAAGTGGCAGCGCGACGGCGACGGCGCCGCGCGAGACGCGGGCCGCGCGCTGGTCGCCGCCGCGAGTGTGCCGCAGGAGGATCGCGAACGCCTGATCGGTTATTTCGAGGGCGGCACGCGCAGCGTGCTGGCCGAGCCTGCGGCCAAGCTCACCGAAACGCCGAAGCTGCCGGGGCTCGACGGCCAGAAGATGTCGAAGAGCTACGGCAACGCGGTGCTGATGCGCGAAGAGCCGAAGGTGTTGACCGACAAGATCCGCCGGATGGTGACCGATCCGGCGCGCGTGCGACGGTCGGATCCTGGCGAACCCGAGCGCTGCCCCGTCTGGCAACTGCACCAGGTCTATTCGGACGACGCGACACGCGACTGGGTCGTCAAGGGCTGCCGCAGCGCCGGCATCGGCTGCCTCGACTGCAAGCAGCCCGTCATCGACGCGATGGTGCGCGAGCAGCAGGGTTGGCGCGAGCGCGCCCAGCCGTACCTGGACGATCCCGCGATGCTGCGCGCGATCGTTGCCGACGGCTGCGACCGCGCGCGCCGCGCTGCGCAGGAAACGATGCACGACGTGCGCGACGTGATGGGGCTCAACTACAAATGAGGATCGAGGATTCGGGATTTGGCGATCCTCGGTCGGCGGGATGCCTTCCGCTTTTGCTGAATCCTGTTGAGAGTTACGCAAGCTCGTGACACCGCGACCCCGCAAGTTCGCGTCGCCCGTGTGGACACCGGTTCGGTCATCCCGAGCAACGCGAGGGATCTCGGCGTTACGAGCGGGGAGATTCCTCGCCTGCGGCTCGGAATGACAATGTGGACGTTGCCGCTCGGAATGGCGAAGGCAGGCCGGGGGAATGACGCTGGCTTGTCATCCCGAGCGAACGCGAGGGATCTCGGCGTTGCAAGCGGCGGAAATTCCTTGCCTTGGGCTTGGAATGACTCCCCATCGTCATCCCGAGCGGACGCGAGGGATCTCGGCATTGCGAGCGGTGGAGATTCCTCGCCTGCGGCTCGGAA